>JAFVER010000193.1 GCA_017475925.1 Anaerovibrio sp.
CATCTTCACAGGTCTTGACTGTCCTTGCGTCGTTGACAAATCCTCGACATAGTACCACTATGACTGCGGTTTGTCGCCTAGCACTAGACAGCCAATCACCGCAAATATGGACGAACTCATTTAATCAACACGCCCTAAGAAAATTAACGCTCAAAAAATCTGTAGCAATTAATTTTATCAATAATGTATATTCGTGTCAATAAATATCTAAAATTAGCAAAACATATTCTGTTTTTGCAATAATCATACAAAAAAGTCCTATGACAAATGCAATATAAATTGCAAAAATCATAGGACTTTTTGCGATATACATCAATGTTATACTAGATTATACTAATACGCATTATTCTGCTGTGAGGGTGATTTTTACATCAGACTTTGAAAGCAGGTCTTCCATCTGCTGCTTGGTTAAGTCAACATGACCAAGTCGGGTGTAGGCCCAGGAATTAGCTCCATAGAAAATAACGATTTTATCTCCTGAATAAAGCATAATATCCCCATAACCGGCAGTTGTCTCTCTATCATCAGTAACAATACTCCGCCCAATTGAGCCTACCTGCTCAAAGCTGCCATATTTAGCCATCTGTATCGTTAAGGGGAGCTGCTTCTGCAAAGCCTCTACCGAAGGGTTATTTTCCCATTTAACAGGGACCTCTTTTTCATCAATCAACAGCCTCATGGTCCTTATCTCCTGCTTTCGGGCCGTATCGGCCTGCATCACCTGCTGCGGGCTGTCAGACACCTCATTTTTTGTCTGACTGGCAAAACAGCCAGAAAACGCCAGCATGATTCCAACGGTCATAAGACAGATTAATTTTCTAAACATCCCAAACTCCCCCAGGCATTTCCTTATAAAAGACAGCCAATCACCGCAAATATGGACAAAATCATTTAATCAACACGCCCTAGAGACTTTTTTAATTCCCTGTTTTCATTGCGGATTGTGTATCCTGCTCAGCGCTTCGGATATCCTTGCTCATATCCTTAGCCAGGTTAAGCTCATGGAACTTTTTATCATCAGGCAAAATCATGGTAAATCTGTCTGTCTTGTCCAAATGGATAGTTCCATTCTTCAAGGAAAGCTCTAAAATGTGTCCACCCTTTTGTTTGTCGTCTGAAATAAAATGGAAATGCCAGCCAACGGAGTTAAGCTCTCCCATATAGCTTGGGCAATACAGCCCCACCAAGGTTCCTTTAATATTTCTGCCAGTAAACTCCGTCTGCTTTCCCTTTAAGGCCTCCACCAGAGTAGGATATGGCTCCTTGCTGCCATATTCACTGCGATACAGAATTGATTCAAACTCAGCATTAAGCTTCACCATATAGAAGCTGTTTGCTCCATTCTTTTCCACCACATCATTCAAAGCCTTCTCAAAAGCGGCCTTATCCTTTATATTTTTCAGATTTACAGCAATGTCATCATCAAAATAGGTCACAGTGGCATAAGGAATAATGGTTTTATCCGGCGTAGCAATAACACGGCCATCTCCCAAAGCCTGATAAACCGTTCCATCCAATACAATCATCTCACCGTTTAATCCCTCAAAGGTTCCTATACCTGTATCACCAAGAGTGCGAAGCTCCCCTGATGTAATCGTACCGCCAAAATACCCCTGGGCTAAAGATTGAAGTAAAGCAATCTGAGCAATGCTTTCTCTATCTGCCGGAACAGCATTTGAGGCCGATGCGCCAACTCCCACACCAGTGGCCAAGATACCAGCCAGCGAGGCTGCAACAAGTTTCTTTTTGATGTTAAGCTTCATATATATCACCATCATTTCCTAGGGCGTGTTGATTAAATGAGTTTGTTCATATTTGCGGCGATTGGCTGTCTATTGCTAGGCGGACAAACCACAGTCATAGTGGTACTATGTCGAGGATTTGTCAACAACGCAAGGACAGTAAAACGAGACTTATTCAGTGGGAGATATAAACTCCCACTGAATTTTAGTCGAGTAAATCCTTAGCGCTCATTAGCGCAGGGTCAAGACCTGTAAAGATGGACTGACGTAATTAATCAACACGCCCTAAATATTTCAGTACAGATTATGACTTCATCCGTACCAGCTAAATTATAGCACACATTATGTATCAATTGTTTATTTTCTTTACAAATTATTACTCAAACTTCCCACATAGATATATCGGTGAAAGCAAGGTGTAATGCCTAAGCTTAGTATACACAAACAGTGTACACACGCCCTTACATGAAATAACCAATCAAACATCGTCTTGCAGACTTGTTTTCTTGGATTTTCATTGTATAAGCAGGAATTAACCCCTTCTGTCACTTCGTGACATCTCCCCCAAGGGAGACAAGCTCATCTTATATTATAATCTTAAGCTATATGCTCACTAGTTTCTCCCTCCTTGCCTCCCCACTGGGGAGGTGGTTGCGTAGCAACCGGTGGGGGTATCTGCGTTAGACATTCACATGGCATAAAATGAAAACTTATTCAGGTGGAGTTTTAAACTCCATCTGAATTTAGTTGAATTTACCCATTGTTTTACGGGTGCTAAGACTCCCACCATAGAGGAGGGAGTCTTAGCACCCGTTAACATCAGATAAATATATCAATTATGCGTGTGGGAAGTTTGAGTTATTAAAATGGACAGCCGATTGTCTATCAGCTGTCCATTGTGGTAGTCGCTTATCAATATATTACTTTATTTCGCCATCAGCTCAGCAATTTTGTTGGCAAAATCCACCGGATTTTCTGGCATAATGCCTTCGATTATTAACGCCTGGGTATAAAGCAAATCACAATAATCCTTGAAATCCTGACTATCCTTGCCAGCATTGTGCAGAGTTTTCAACCTCTCAAAGAGAGCATGATGTGGATTAATTTCCAAAATCCTCTTAGCCTTGAACATTGGATTATCCATAGCTGCAAAGGTATGCTCCATGGAAAGAGATGGCCCCTGGGCATCAGCTACCAGGCAAACCGCACTAGACTTAAGACGGGCACTGACCTTAACCTCAGCCACCTTATCACCTAAGGCCTCCTTGATATCCTTAATAAGATCATCATTGGTCTTGGCCAGCTCCTCAGTTTCCTTTTTAACCTCCTGAGACTCAGCATCATCGAGATCAAGGTCACCACGGCTAATAGATTGGAACTCCTTATCAGCATAGGTACGAATGGCCTCAATGGCAAATTCATCCACTGGATCAAGTAAATAAAGAACCTCGATCCCCTTTTCCTTCAAAAGCTCCATCTGTGGCAGCTTTTCGATGGTAGCCTGGTCAGTACCGGTAGCATAATAAATCTTCTTCTGACTCTCCGGCATACGCTCAACATATTCCTTCAGGGAGACATTTTTCCCATCCTTGGAGGACACAAACAAAAGAAGCTCTTTCAATTTGTTGATAATATCGTTGCCGGTGAACATACTGTTATAAATGCCAATCTTCAGGGACTTACCGAATTCAGCCCAGAATTTTTCATAGCCTTCACGGTCCTTACTGAGCTTCTTCTCCAAGGATTTCAGAATGGTTTTTTCCATGTTTTTGCCAATAGTCTTCAATTCCTTGCTCTGCTGCAACAGCTCGCGGGAAATGTTCAGCGAGAGATCCGGAGAATCCACCAGGCCCTTTACAAAGCCCAAATAGTCCGGCAGCAGGTCCTTGCATTTATCCATAATAAACACATGACGGGAATACAGCTGAATCCCCGGCTCATAATCAGTATGATAAAGGTTAAACGGTGCCTTAGCTGGAATGTACAGGAGAGAAGTGTACTCAACAGTGCCTTCGGCCTTATTATGGAATACCTCCATTGGCTCTTCCCATTCATGGAACTGATTTTTCAGGAATTTACTGTAGTCCTCCTTGGTGATCTCTGACTTGTTCTTGGTCCAAAGAGGCTGCATGGAATTAAGCGTGCGAACCTCCGTCTTTTTGATGGTTTCCGCACCCTCTATAACCTTGCCATCCTTGTCCTTTGGAGTTTCCTCCACCTCAAAATTCATTTTGATAGGATAGCGCACATAATCAGAATACTTCTTTACCAGACTCTGCAGTGTCCAATTATCAGTATAGTTTTCCTCAGCCTTGTCACCATAAAAATCCTTACCTAAGGTTATGGTGATGGTAGTTCCCCGGCTATCCTTTTCACATTCCTCCAGGGTATAGGAGCCATCACCGGCCGACTCCCACCGGAAGGCCTCCTTTTCACCAGCTCTACGGCTTACAACAGTAACCTTCTCTGCCACCATAAAGGCTGAATAAAAGCCTACACCAAATTGTCCAATCAGGTTATCACTAAACTCAGTGTTTTCTTCCTTCTCTTTTTTTAACTGCTCCAAAAAAGCCTTAGTACCGGATTTGGCAATAGTACCAAGATTTTCTACCATCTCTTCCCGATTCATGCCAATACCGTTATCAGAAATAGTCAGGGTATGACTGTCCTTATCCGGCACCAGAAAAATCTCATAATCATTGTTTCCCTCAAGAATTTCCTTGTTGGTCAGGGAAGCAAAGTGCAGCTTGTCAATTGCGTCAGATGCATTGGAAATAAGCTCCCGCAAAAAAATCTCCCGGTTTGTATAAATACTGTTAATCATTAAATTAAGCAGCTGTTTTGTTTCAGCTTGAAATTCATGTGTTTCCTTTGCCATATTACAAACTCCCTTGTTTTAAATATTTAGGATTTTTAGCACTCTTTAACAACGAGTGCTAAGCTCCAATGGATATAATACATCAAAAAGTCAAAAATGTCAAAAAAACTTGGCTGCGTTGGCCAGCCAAGTTCCCTTGAAAATGCGCTAAATTCAATCTTCACCTATTAGCTCGCTTTCATTAAGTGCTATTACCAAAAAACTTGGCTGCATTGACCAGCCAAGTTTTTTGATTTGCCCTATATTATTTTTTCTTCTTCTTTGGCAGCTTGGACAGCTCCAAAAATTCCTGATATTTGGAGGTTGGCCATTGCTGGAAGGTGGTAAGTGCAAGATTGTAAATGGCAATTCCTTCCTTGCTGAGAGTTGGATTATCCATCAGAGAAATCTCAAAATGTCCACCATATTCACCTTTTAAATAGGTTTTTACCATCTGATTGCTGGCAACCATCACATCATCAAACTTGCCATCGCCATTGGTATCAACTTCAACCTCCTTTGGCGTAATGGCATACATGCCATATTTATTGTTGCCCAAATCCACTACGCTGGCATCAGCAAAATTAAACTTGTCGCGGAATTTCTCTACTGTTGCCTTCTTTTCCGCCTCCGGCAAGGTCCCCAGATTATTTGGGACATCAGCCTCATCAAAGGCATTTATAAGAATTATCCATGCCTTGTAAATATCCGTGCCATTAGCAGCAAATACCAATACATCTCCCTTGGCCGTTTCATCAAACATGCTGGCTGGAATAATCTCTGGCTTGCCGGGGCACATTATAGTGTAGCCATAGCGTTCACTGGTGTATTTGTAACCAAGCTGTACAGTAATTTCTTCAGGTGGCTGAGCAGCACCATTAGCTGGTGCAGTCTCGCTGCCCGATGCCGTTCCAGCAGCAGTATCAGTGGCAGCGGCAGCTGCTGGTGCAGCTGTTGAAGCAGCCTCTTCGGCTGAGGCTGATGACATGGCCGGCATCATAGTCATGGCACCTAAGGCCATTGCTATAAGGCTCTTGGAAAAAAAGTTTTTAATATTCATATATAATCCCCCATAATCTTTCTTCTATGTAAGCAATTCTAATAATATATTTTGAAAAAATCATGAAACCGAAATTAAATCATTATTAGAATAACAGCTATATCTTATATTGTTCAATATATTCAATCAACATAGACAACGCCTTATCTGTTGATTGCCGCTTTATTTCCAGCCGAGTGCCTGAAAACAAATTTTTTGTTGCCACTATACCATGTCCTCCGGAAACGGCAATATACACCAAGCCCACCGGCTTTTCGGCACTTCCACCTCCTGGCCCTGCAATTCCAGTTATGCCAACACCAATATCAGCGCCTATCATGGTCCTGACACCATCGGCCATTTCCTTGGCTGTAGCTTCACTAACAGCACCTACACTGGACAGGGTTTCTGCCCTTACCCCAAGATGTGATATTTTCACATCATTTGTATATGATACAACAGCACCTAATACATAGGCGGAGCTCCCGGGCACATCCGTTAGACGGCTGGTCAGCATTCCACCAGTACAGGATTCGGCACAGGCAATGGTCAGAGAATTTTGTAAAAGCAAGCTGCCAGCCTGTTCCTCCAGTAGCTTAAATTTCTTGTCCATAGCTAATCCTCTACCCGCTCTCCTACTAAATCCTCTGTAAAGCCCTGCATGATACGAACCCCAACAACATCACCAAGCCTGCTAACGGTATCGTTTTCAATATATACCAGGTCATCTACCTCATCAGCCTGGCGATAGCACCGTCCAAAGGACATCCCCTCATCGGTATGGCCTTCTACGATAACCTCCAGCACCTGCCCTTCAATAGATTCATTTATTTCCTGAGATATACGGCTCTGAATAGCCTTTAGCTCATGGTACCTATCCTGCATTACTGCTTCATCAATCTGCCCCACCATAGCGGCAGCCGCAGTGTCCTCCTCCTGAGAATAGGTAAATATGCCCACATGGTCAAACCGCTGCTCTACAATAAAATCCTTTAACTCTTCATACTGCTCTTGAGTTTCCCCTGGAAAGCCCACTATAAAGGTGGAGCGAATAACCACCCCTGGGATACGCTGTCGGATTTTCTGCAGCAGCTGAACAATTTGTGCTTTGGTATCGGGACGGCGCATGCTTTTAAGAACCTGATCGTTGGCATGTTGAAGTGGAATATCCACGTATTTTACCAATTTTTCTTCATTGGCAATAACCTCAATCAACTCATCACTGAAAAATCTTGGATAACTGTATAATGTTCTAATCCACTTAATCCCCTGGACCTTACAGAGCTTCTTCAATAACTCTGCCAGCTTTGGCTCACCATATAAATCCCGGCCATATTGCGTAGTATCCTGGGCGATGAGAACAATTTCCCTGACGCCTCTGCCTGCCAATGCAGTGACCTCCTGTACCACATCCTCCAGGCTACGGCTACGATATTTGCCACGAATAAGGGGAATAGCACAAAAGGCACATCGGTTATTACAGCCCTCAGCGATTTTTACATAGGCGGTATACTGTGGGGTCGTAGGTATACGGGGAACTGATGCATCATAAAGTATAGGCTTATCACCCTTGACCACCACCCGATTTCCCCGTAAGGTTTCTTCGATTACCTCTCCAATACGATCCCAGGCTTCCGTACCAATAATTCCATCGGCCTCAGGTAATTCCTCCAACAGCTCCTGACCATAACGTTGACCCAGACAGCCGGCAATAATAAGCACTTTACAATGGCCCTTTTCTGCCTTTTTGTATTCAGCCATGTCCAGGATGGTATTTATGGATTCCTCCTTTGCCGATTGAATAAAGGCACAGGTATTTACAATCAATATATCTGCATCAGCCGGATCATGCACCAGCTCAATATTTTTTTCCCTAATAAGCCCCAGCATCACTTCGGTATCCACTAAATTTTTGGAGCAGCCAAGACTAACAAATCCAGCCTTCAAAATTTACCTCCTAATTAAATCTCACTTCTTTAAGCCAACGGTCCAACAGCTCCCGCCGTTGGGCTTCAGGATAATCGGCAAGCTGATTATACAATACAAGGTTTTTCCCGGCAAACTGTCGAGAAACTCCCAGGGACGAATTTGTCGGCATAAAGTAAAAGCCCTTGGCCTGCATTTCCAGCTGTGGCTCATCACTAAGCAACCAATTTAAAAATTCCCGGGCATTTTCATTATTTGGTCCATTTATAAGCAATCCAGCTCCTGTAAGAGTATAGGCCGTACCATCTTCAGGATAAATGATTTTTATTGGATAACCCTCTCCCACATAACGAAGGGCTTCACTTTGAACAGCTATTGATATATCCGCTTCCCCCATGCCAGCCATTCTGGCAGGCGTTGACAGATATTTTGCATACTGTACTACCCACGGATGAAGCAGCTTCATGTATTCCAGAGCCCGTCTTTCACCATACTGTGCCACCATAAACATATAAATATTGGCAGCATTGTCCGCAGCCATAAAGTCAGTTATACCAAGACGATAGCTCCGCAGCTCTCCTAAATCAGCCCATGAAGTCGGTATAACAGACTGTTTACCCATATAATCCGTATTAATGCAAAAAACCACCGGGTCATACCACAAACCAATCCAAAATCCGCCACCATCCTTTAAGTTGTCCGGTACGCCATCGCCATACTCTGAAATATATGGCTGAAGCCAACCGGCACCGGCAGCCCGACGCAGAACTCTGCTATCCGTTATTATTAAATCGGCCTTGCCAGGTTCTTTTAGTCTTTGCTCCAATTCTCTCTCTGTCATTGGGACAAAGGTGACCCTTATCCGATTGTGCCTTATATATGACTCTGATAAACAGCTAACGGTTTCTGCTGGAAGAGTTGTGTAAACCACCACATTACCTCTTATACGACTATCATCAAAATCATTGCCACCGCCAGTAAAATACAGGGCACCGAAAATAGATATTACGATAATCAAAAATGAGGTAAACAAAAGAACCGAATATCTTTTCATTTGCTATACACCATTTGGTAAATATTAAGAAAATCCAGCAGGAAGGGACACTCCCTGCTGGACCAGCATCTGACCATATCACCCGCTAGCATAGGGTAAAAGGCCCAGTATAAACTTAGGTTCAACTTATTTATTTTGGCGCATCCAAACCGGAATATCAATTCCGTTGGCTTTGTAAAAATCCTGCTTTGGCAGGCCAATATTTCCACTGCCTTGACCATCTTTCTTGCCAAACACTGGAACCCGCATACCAGAAGACTGTGACTGGATTGTACCAGCTTGTCCCATGGTAGGCATAGTCATACCACCAGGCCGGCCTGATGCCTGCTCTACCTCAAACTTGGTAGCCACTACAGTTACCCGAACAGTATCACCCATACTGTCATCCGTAGCTACACCCCATATGATGTTGGCATCTGGATGAGCGGCCTCTCTGACCCGTTCACTGTTTTCATTAAGCTCCTGCATACTAAGGTGAGATTGCTCCCCGACGAAATTAATGATAACTCCACGGGCACCACTGATAGAAACCTCCAACAATGGTGAATTTACAGCCTCCTCCAGGGCTTTGTTAACGGCATTATCACCACTGGCCTCACCAATTCCCATAAGGGCTGGTCCACCATTTTCCATTATCGCCTCAACATCAGCAAAATCCACGTTTACATATCCACTGCTGCTAATCAGGTCAGAGATACTCTGAACACCCTGACGAAGAATATCGTCAACCGTCTTAAATGCCTCAACGAATGAAGTGGATTTATCAATAACACTTAAAACCTTTTCATTTGGTATGGTAATAATGGTATCAACACGCTGACGAAGCTCGGCTATGCCAGCCTCAGCCCGCTTAAGGCGCATACGTCCTTCATAAGGGAATGGCCGGGTAACAACACCGACGGTTAAAGCCCCCAACGACTTGGCACATTCAGCCACCACAGGAGCAGCACCAGTGCCAGTGCCTCCGCCCATGCCAGCAGCAATAAATACCATGTCAGCTCCATCAAGGGCTGCCAAAATTTCTTCACGGTTTTCCTCGGCGGCTTTGGCTCCAATATCTGGACGCGCGCCAGCACCTAAGCCTTTAGTAGCCTTAGCTCCAATCTGAATACGGGTAGTGGCCAACGATTCAGATAAAGCCTGTGCATCGGTATTAATAGCAATAAAATCGACACCGCCTACGCCGGCATTCACCATACAGTTAACGGCATTTCCACCGCCACCGCCAACACCGACAACTTTAATAACAGCTTTACTGTCAAAATCGTAATCATCAAATTCTATTGACACACAAAAAACCCCCACGCATATATTTTAAGTCCTAAATATCTACAATTTTACTCACACACTCGATATTATAGCACTTATTAAACATAAAATCTATAGGTAATGAAGGTAAAATAATCATGAATTTATCAGTGCTTTTGCAGCAAATGCTGGCGAATAACCCCAAGGTTGCTAAAAATTCTAAGTCCGAAGGCCAAAAGAGCAACATAATACAAATCTATCCCCAACTGATCTCCCACATACACGAAAAAAGCTGCCAATAAGGCATTGGTAAAAAAACCGGAAATAAACACCTTATCATCAAAATTTCCGTTGCAGGATGCTTTTAGCCCACCAAACACCGAATCAAGACAGGCCATCAGGGCTACTGAAAAAAGACTTGAATACCCGGCAGGTATTCCCCATGGAACAACAAAGCCTACAAGCATACCAAGAAGAAGGCCCACAACCATATAAATCATTTTGACTCCTCCTTACTTGATGCAGTGGCCAGCTTATATTTACTGCTGGCCTTATAAGCCGGTATCCAAACATTGTCAGATGGTTTAATATCCAGCTTTATCCCCCATACCTTCAGAGAATCCGCTACGCCACCCCGCATATTAATGGCATTCGTAAGATTATCCTTATCGCCAATAGCCCGTATTTCAAAGGGGGGAGCTGAACGGACATTGTTTACTGATATAGTAGGACCTGCACAGCGGATTTCTGAATTAGCGGTCAGGCGCTGACCATTGATGGAAATTGCTTCCGCTCCGGCGGCCCGCAGCTCATTAACCACCTTTAAAACATCCTCATCGTGAACAATGTATAAATTTGGATCATTATCCTTTTTAGCTATCTTGCCGCTGTCATCAATGGTGAGAATTATTCCAGGCCCTTCCAGTGCTGTCATCCCAGCAAACATCATAATATCATCATTGATTTTCTCGCCCTTTTCTGTTGTAGACAGACTCTTTAAATCCCGTAGCTCGGCTTCAAGCTCCTTGTTTTCAGCCTCAACCTGATATAACCTTGCACTTAGCTCCTCTACCCGCTGGAAGGGTAGCGATGCTCTGAGGTCCTGGGTACTCCTGAACTGAATAGCCAACATAAAGCCTAAAACCATACAAACACAGGCAATGGATAATCGTCCTTTTTCTATGTGCATGCTTCTCCCTCCTGCTGCCTATTGCCTCAATCTAATGGAATATGTCCCATCAAACCGGGCATCAACATAATCCATTTTATGCTTACCCTGACTGACTTCCCGGCTTACACTTTCAGTAATTTCCAGTTTTTTTGCCAATGAGCTGATGTCACCCATCTTAAGCTGTACCGGACCCTTCATATATACCACAACATTCTCCGGGTCAGCTATGTTAATCTCCGACAAATTTTTTTCTGTTTCGTAATCCAAAAGGGCAATGTAATTTATAACAGCGTTAATATTAGCATTTTCTACTACATCACCAACAAACAAATCAGAAACCGTTACCCCTGTTATAAGTGGCACCGGCACACTGGTCAGGTTGCGATGGGCAGCCAATATAGTACCACCTGTGCCCACCTCAAGAAAACCATAATCACACTGAACCATTGCCAAAACAGGACGTTCAATTACTTGAATTTCTATCGTTGATGGAAAAACCCGCTTTACTATAGCCTTCTCTATTCGAATGTCCTTGCTCATAGTCTGTATAACATCGTCCATCTCAATCTGAAAGAGATTTTCACCAGGCTCAACACCGGAAATCCGAAATACCTCCTCTTCCGTCAAAAAATAGTTACCACTTATTTTAACATTCTTCAGTACAAAAACTGGTGACAGGGCGAAGGCGATAATTATCAAAAAAAATCCCACCACAAACAATAGTCCCACCAATGCCCGCTTAGGAATGATTTTTCTTTTTGGTGCATCCATATGCTCACCATCCAACCATATTAGTCCTTAAATCCAGCCAAATACAAAATCTTCTGGCACAATTCCGGAAATTCTATGCCAGCAGCCCTGGCAGCATCCGGCACCAAGGAGGTTTCTGTCATACCAGGAACGGTATTTACCTCAATGGCGTATGGTCGATTATTTCTGGAACTCATCATAAAATCAACTCTGGCTACGCCACAGCAACCACAAACAGCAAAGGCTTTTTTTGCAATGTCCTGCACCTTTTCCGTAAGCTCCGGTCCAATAGGTGCAGGAATAATGTGCTTGGAGCCCCCTACCTTGTATTTGTTTTCGTAATCATACCAACCGGATGGGGTAGCGATTTCAATTATTGGCAACGCTTCCTGCTTTTCTTCATTGCCGCAAACTGCAACGGTAAGCTCCCGCCCCTTAATGTATTTTTCCACCAAAATCTCTTTATCATATTTAAAGGCCTCAGCCAAGGCATCATCCAATTCATAAGGGGCTGTTACAATGACTACACCAATACTTGAGCCCTGCGAAGATGCCTTAACCACTACCGGTATAGAAAATTCTTCCAAAATTTCCTTGGCCAAATCCCGCTGCCTGTACTCGTAGGCATAGTAGGTACGAGCCTTAGGAGTCGGAATATCCGCTGACAAAAAGAAATGCTTGGTAGCAATCTTATCCATTGTCACAGCAGCCGCCTTAACCCCGGAGCTGGTATAAGGAATCCCCAGCATATCAAGAGTGCCCTGAATAGTGCCATCCTCGCCAAATCTTCCATGAAGGGCATTGAACACAAAATCAGCCTTTAATTCCCTGATTTCATCGACAAAGGTTTCCGGTACCAGTTCTAATCCAACAGCATCATAATTCTTGGATTTCAGTGCATTTAAAATGGCATTTCCACTACGACGGGACACCTCAGCCTCACTGGAGGGACCACCCATAACTACAACTATTTTTTTGCTCATAGATTATCTCCTAAACTGCTATTTCATTGCTTCTACCAATTCTTCGCCACACTTGACAATATCACCGGCCCCCATAGTCATAATCAAATCTCCCGGCTGGGCGATGCTTTTCAAATATGCAGCAATCTGCTTTTTGTCCTGTATATACACAGTCTCTTGACCAGTCTGCCGTTTTACTTCATTTACTAAAAGCTCTCCATCCACTCCTGGAATAGGGTCCTCCCCGGCTGAATAAACGTCCGTCAAAACAAGTAAATCCACCCCGGCAAAGCAGCTGCCATATTCCTTCTGCAGGAGCTGGGTACGGCTATAACGATGGGGCTGAAAAGCACACACCAATCGCTTTGGTTTGGTCTGACGGGCAGCTTTAATGGTGGTGGCTATCTCTGTTGGATGATGGGCGTAATCATCTACTACCCATATATCATTTATCCTTCCCTTGGTCTGGAACCGACGCTTGGCACCATTAAACATGGTCAATCCTTCTGCCATCTGGGACACCGACATTCCCAAAACAATACCGGTTACAACACAGGCCAATGCATTGAGTACATTGTGCAGCCCCGGTACATTAAGTCTTACCCTTCCTAAATTCTCTCCCTTATGAATAACATCAAAGGCGGTAAAGCTCGAGGAAGCCTCAATATCAGCTGCCATGTAATCAGCCTCATGGTCTATACCATAAGTAGCTATATTACATTTTATATCGCCAATAATATTTCTTATGTGCTCATTATCGGCACAAACAACTGCCCAGCCATCCCGCCGTATCTGTGAAAGGAACTGATGGAAGGCCTTAATAATGTTTTCCATAGTACCATAATGATCCATATGGTCATTTTCAATATTGGTAACCACCCCAATATATGGATAATATTTTAAAAAGGTTCCATCGCTTTCATCAGCCTCTGAAACCAGATATTCACTTTTACCCAGCTTGGCATTGCTGCCTAAATAATCCACCTCACCACCAATGATAATACTTGGTGATACTCCCTCATAATCCAGGGACACACCAATCATGGAGGTGGTAGTGGTTTTACCATGAGCCCCTGCTACAGCTATTCCCTTGGAATTATTTATCAAAAAAGCATTCACATCTGACCGATGCAGACGCTTTAAGCCCAACCGTGCAGCCTCAGCCACCTCCGGATTTTCCTCCCGAATGGCACTGGACACCACAATGGCTTCGGCACCTCTTACGTTTTCAGCTCTGTGACCAATGAATACCCTGGCTCCCAAATCCCGCAAAATGCCTGTCATAGCCGAATCCTTCATATCAGAGCCCGAAACCTCATAGCCCTTTTCCAGCAAAATTTGGGCCAGGGCGCTCATGCCGGCACCACCGATGCCGATAAAATGAACCTTTTTAATGCCTGTCAGCACTACAATACTTCCTTTCAAATAATTTTCACGCCTGTTTTTTTGCCAGCTCCATTATTATCTCACTAATGGTTTCAGCGGCCTCAGGCCGGCCAATGCTGTGACTTGCTTCAGCCATTTCCCTTAGCTTATTTTCGTCAGCCAGCAGCTTTTCTATTACAGCTATCAATATATCCTGGTTTAGCTCACTGTTCAAAATAACCTGGGCTGCACCGGCTTTTTCCACAGCTCTGGCATTAAATTCCTGATGATTTTCCGCCGCGTAGGGATAAGGAATCAATATAGCCGGTATCCCCTTAGCCGTGAGCTCGGCAAGGCCTGTAGCCCCTGCCCGAAATACAGCCAGGTCGGCTACCGCCATAGCCTGAGGCATATTGTACAAATACGGAAGCACCTTTAAATTGGCACATTGGGTTAAGTCAATTCCCGCCTCAGCAATCCGCCTTATAATATCCTTATACTCAGCCTTTCCAGTGGCATGCAGAATCTGCACTTTAGAACTGCCGGCAAAATGCTTCAAGACACCAACCATGGCCCGATTTATGCTACGAGCCCCCCGGCTTCCGCCGGAGACCAATACTGTTTTTTTCGCCGGGTCCAGGTCAAAAGCCTCATACCCCGGCATTCGTTCAGTATTTACCACCTCCATGCGAATCGGATTGCCTGTAAACGTCACCTTATCCTGGGGAAAAAACTTGTTGGCCTCAATGGCACCAGTGGCAATACGGCTGACAAAATGTGACAGAATTTTATTGGTAATTCCCGGTACCACGTTTTGCTCCTGAATAAGGGTTGGTATTCCCATTAGACTAGCTGCCATAAGCACCGGCCCACACACATAGCCACCGGTTCCTATTACTACATCAGGCTTGTAGCTGCGAACTATTGATGCCGCCTTTACAACTCCCCTCAGCGCCTTAAATAACCGCAAAATATTCACAGGGCTCAGGCTACGTTTAAACCCCTGCAAATCTACGGTTTTAAAGGGGAAACCCTCCTTAGGGACAATGTCGGCTTCCAGGCCGCTGCTGGTCCCCACATAGAGAATTTCCAAATCATCTATTTTCTTTTGCAATGTCCTTATGATAGTAACTGCCGGATAAATATGACCGCCGGTACCACCACCAGATACAATTATTTTCATTTAAGCAAATCCTTTACCAAACGTTTAAAATCCCGGCCCCGTTCCTCAAAGCCAGTATACATATCAAAGGAAGCGCAGGCTGGAGAAAGAAGTACAGTTTGAGGAATACCGGAAATATTATGGGCGATTTCTACAGCCTTTTCCATGGAATAGCCTGCCTCATGAATATGCTCTGCCTCATAGCCATTGGCCAAAGCGGCCTCCTTAAACCGTTCCGTAGCATCACCCACCAAAATCAGCTCATCCACCTTCGCTTTTACAAGGGTCATAAACTCAGTCAAATCGGTATGCTTGTCATCTCCGCCGGCAATGAGTATCAAATGACTATCAAAGCTTTCCAGGGCCTTAATGGCAGAGTCGGTATTGGTTGCCTTTGAATCGTTATAGTAAGGTACTCCATTGACTGTAGCTACTGGCTCAATACGGTGCTCCACCGGCTCAAAGGCTTTCAATACCTCGCCGATTTTTGGAATACGGACTCCCCCCAGGAAGGCTGCTGCCGCTGCCGCCAGGGCATTTTCAATATTATGTCCACCCTTGATTTTCAATTCATCAGCCCGGCACAGCCTGCAAACCTGCCCCTGCCAGCTGATAGTAAGCCAACCCTCCGCTAGGAAGGCACCCTCCTTCAGAATTTCCTGACGACTAAAGAAGAATACCTGTCCCTTGGCCCGTTCAGCCATACCTCTGGTTTTGGGATCATCGTAATTAAGCACCAGATAATCCTCAGGGGACTGATTGGCAAACATTTTTTCCTTCATTTGCTGATATACTTCCAGACTGCCATGACGAACCACATGATCCGGTGTTACATTCAAAACAACTGCTACATGAGGATTAAACTCGCTGGAAGCCTCCATTTGATAGCTGGAAATCTCTGCAACGGTGCAGCTATCCTCCCCAGCCTTTAAAACCTCTTCGCAAAGTGGTATACCAATATTGCCACCAACCCCGGCGTTAGGATAGCGAGTACGCATAAGCTGTCCCAGCAAAGTAACAGTTGTTGTTTTACCGTTAGTCCCAGTTACAGCCAAAATTGGAGACTTAGCCAGCTTATATGCCACCTCAACCTCGGTGGTGACCTTAATATTGCGCTTATAGGCCTCCTGAACCAGTGGAACCCGGACCGGTACTGCCGGAGATAATATAACCATATCTACCCCATCCAGCAATGAGTTATCCTGCTTACCAAAAGCCAGCTTTATACCGATATCCCGCAACTCCTGTAAATCGTATTTTATGTCGGCCTCCGCCTTTGAATCACTGAGAGTGACCTCCGCCCCCATTTTTTTTGCAACCTTGGCCACAGCATTTCCACTTATGCCAACACCTACCACCAAGACATTCATATTTGTAAAATCCATATCATTCATCTCCTATTTATTTAAGCCCTTCCTGTTTGAAAAGCTCCTATGGGGAATAAAATGAGCCATAATTCCGTATCAACCCACGATATATATTAATAAGCCAAGAAGCCCCATTATCAACCCAACTGACCAAAAAACCCATACAACCTTTACCTCGGACCAGCCCTTCAGCTCAAAATGATGGTGGACAGGACTCATCAAAAATACCCGTTTCCCTGTGGTTTGAAAGGAAATAACCTGAATAATCACCGACAGGGTTTCACAAAGAAAGATAAATCCTATAACGGCCAATAAAAATTCCGTGTGGGTAAGTATGCCAGCTGCCGCCATTACGCCGCCTAAAGCCAAAGAACCAGTGTCTCCCATAAAGATTTTGGCGGGATGATAGTTAAACTTTAAAAAGCCCAGGCAGGCTCCTACAGTTGCTCCCAGCATGACGGCCAAATCACTTTTCCCCATTGCAGCACACACCAGCATATAACAACCTGCTGCAGCTGCTACAGTACCTGCGGCCAATCCATCCAGACCATCAGTAAGATTTACAGCATTTGTGGTGCCTACCAGAATAAAAATCAAAAATGCATAGAAAAACCAACCTAAATCAACGCTTCCAACAAACGGAATCCATAAATCCGTCGGCAGTCCACCAAAAACCGCCACCAGAGCAGCAATAACTATCTGCCCCAGCATTTTTTGCCTGGCCTTTAAACCGAGATTTTGTTTCCGTACTACCTTTAGGTAATCATCCATAAAGCCCAAAGCAAAGTGTCCCAATATAATAAATACCGCCAAAATCAGTTCCTTGGTCCAGCCGGCAAATATCATGGTTGACAGTACAAGACTCAAAATTATCATTATACCGCCCATGGTAGGCGTACCACTTTTGGCCTGATGACTCTGAGGGCCTTCCTCCCGAATACTCTGACCATATTTCAGCCTATGCAGCAGTGGAATAAGCCGTGGACCAGCACCCAAAACAAGAATAAAGCCCAATGTCAGTGCATATACTGCATTCATTGGCAGCATAAAGTTCATGCCAGCCAATGTAAATTCCAACATCATTTATAAAAAGCCTCCATATTACATTATTACAGTAACAGTAGTGCACTAAGCTCAGCCTGCGCCATTAGGGCTTGATTCGCTAAGTGCACCTTGCATACATAGAACTTACCGTTCATTTGCACCCTGACGGGCTTAATTCACGGAGTTCTATAGTAAATCGATAATCTTCTCCATTGCCATACCTCTGGAGCCTTTAAACAGCACTGTATCATTTGGTTGAAGCAGCTCCTTCAGCTTGGTCGCTGCCTGTTGGTGTGAAGCCACATGAAAAACATTTTTCATGCCATCCTCTACAGCCCCATTGGCGATTTCCTTACCCATAGTCCCATAGGCTATCAGTGCAGCAGCTCCGCTTTTTGCCACCAGACTGCCCACTTTTTTGTGAGCAGCTGCTGAAACATCACCCAACTCCAGCATATCTCCCAACACAGTAATGTATCGACCCTCAGCAACTTCAGCCAGGGTATTTATAGCCGCTTCCATGGACATAGGACTGGCATTATAGGCATCATTTATTATGTTGTATTCACCCAAACGCTTTGTTTCAAACCGCATACCGGATATTTTCAAAGCCCTTAGCCCTGACTGAATTTCCTGGGCGTTCAACCCAAGCTCACAGCCAGCCGCAATGGCGGCCAAGGCATTGGATATATTGTGACGTCCCACCATTGGCAAAACAAATTCGGCTATATCACCATTTTGCCCCAGTCTGCATTTGAATCTGGTTTCGCTTGCCGTTCCGGTTATTTCAAAGGCCTTTATATCTGCCTCCGTATCAATGCCAAAGGTAACGACCTTAACGTCGTTATTTGCCTTGTCCTTCATAGCAGCAGTGTATTCATTATCATTGTTTAAAATCACAGTACCACCAGCTGGTACTGCCTCCACCAGCTCGGCCTTTGCCTTGGCAATATTTTCTATGGAACCTAAAAGCTCCATGTGGGTTTCACCTACATTGGTAACTATGCCAATGGTAGGTGCAGCAATTGGCGCCAATGCCCTAATCTGGCCGAGACCACGCATGCCGATTTCCACCACAGCTGCCCGGTGAGCTTCATTCATATTTAACAAGGTAAGGGGCAAACCTATTTCATTGTTAAAGTTTCCCTGAGTCTTTAAAACAGGAAATTTCGCCGAGAGCACTGATGCTGTAAGGTCCTTTGTGGTGGTTTTACCATTGGAACCGGTAATAACAAGCATCGGAATATCAAATTTCATTCGCCAGAAATGGGCCAGCCTTTGCAGGGCTGTTTGAGTATCGCAGTTTGCCTTTATCACTGTTCCACCAACAGGCTTATCATCAGACTGAAACTCATTGCTGACCAAAACGCCACCAGCCCCCTGGCTTATAGCCTCCCGAACAAAGGCCTCTCCGTTAAACCGTTCACCCTTCAGCGCTACAAACAAGGCGCCTGGAATAATTTTTCTGGTATCAGTAATAACATCGACAAATTCCTGCTGATGTTCCTCCAAAATTGTAACCTCTCCCAGGGCCTGCTTAACATCAGCTAAAGTAAATTTTGGCATAGTTATTCTCCCATTTTTGCTTTAATAGCTTCCATCGCCACTTCTTTATCATCAAAGTGGATTGTCTTGTCCTTCAAAATCTGATAATCCTCATGCCCTTTGCCGGCAATTACCACTATATCACCGGCTTTTGCCAGCCCCACGGCACGGAAAATTGCGTCCCTGCGGTCAATAATCGCCTCATGCTGCTTATCACCACAGGCCTCCTCCACGCCGGCCTCCACCTGACTGAGAATAAATGCCGGGTCTTCAGTCCGTGGATTATCCGAAGTTGCAATAATTATATCTGATAGTCTGGCAGCTATCCGCCCCATAATCGGCCGTTTAGTACGGTCACGATCGCCACCACAGCCAAAAACCGTAATAATGCGTTTTTTACAGATTTTTCTGGCTGTATTAATCACATTTTCCAATCCATCAGGCGTATGGGCATAGTCCACAATCACAGCAAAATCCTGGCCGCCTCTTACTAATTCAAATCGTCCGGGAACACCGGAAAACTCTTCCATAGCCGCCTTAATAACCGGCAACGGAACCCCCTCGGTCATGGCTGCCCCCACGGCGGCCATAACATTGTATACATTAAATATCCCCGTAATCTTTAAATCCAATGGCAAAACACCAAATTTATGTCTTATATCAAATTTGGTTCCATCAGCCAACACCTGAATATTTTCTGCCTTCAAAAGGGCATCTGTATTTATTCCGTAGGTAAGCTTCCGACAGCTGGCATGCTGCAGCATGAATTCACCAGCCTCATCATCCAGATTTACCACCGCCGTTTTGCCGTTTTTCACAGCCTGGCTACTTCCCACCATATCAAACAGCTTAGCCTTTGCCAGCCGATAATTTTCAAAGGTCTTATGATAATCCAAATGGTCCTGGGTAAGATTAGTGAACACCGCTGTGTCAAACTCTACTCCCGCCACCCGATTCTGGTCCAAAGCATGGGAGGAAACCTCCATAACCACATAATCCATGTTTTTTTCCAGCATCATTGCCATGGTATGCTGCAGCTCCACCACATCTGGCGTAGTATTATGTACCGGCAGCACCTGGTCTTCAATCATTATCTGAATAGTGCCTATCAAACCAACCCGAAAGCCCATTTTCCTGAGCATGGCCCTTATCATATAACTGATGGAGGTTTTCCCATTGGTGCCAGTAATGCCAATCACCCGCATTTTTTGAGCGGGATAATCATAAAAATACGGAACAATAACCTTCAATGCCTCTGAAAGCTGCGGTACCAACAGAACATCCATCCCAGCCGGCATGGGCGCATTCTCATTGTCAGTAATGATTGCCACTGCCCCCTTTTCCCTGGCCTGGGGAATAAACTCATGTCCATCCACATGAGCTCCTACAATACAGGCAAACAAGGTGCCGGGTGTGGCCTTGCGGGAATCATGCTCTATATCATTTATTTCTGTATCTCTACTGCCAATGACCTCTGCCCCTTCAATAAGGTCAGCCAACATGCCTAAAGTTTTTGCCATTGATGCCCTCCTATTAATATGTCATTGCATAAATTACTAGGATATTATAACGCAGTTATCCAAAATTTTCCATCTTTACTATAGAACTCCGTGAATTAAGCCCGTTAGGGCGCAAATAAATTAAAGGAGGTGTAAAAAGCCTAAGCTTCTCACACCTCCTTTAATTTTTCTTTTGTTCCCCGGCAAAGTATGTTTCCTGTGGAACAGTCATCCCCAACTCCCTCACAGCAATATCCTTAATCCGGGCATGTGACTTCATTCGGGCATTTTCAACACGCAACGTTTCATTACTTTTTTCCACTAGCCGGGCTTCACTTTGAATATGCCCCAATTCGTAAGTTTCACTAGCCAATACACTGCTTACCAGCAGTACCATTCCACATAAAAGGGCTCCTGTTAAAAAGGCTATCATTCCCTGCCTGCGGACAGGATTTGGCTGAACATTACGCCTAACAATTTTACGGCGTATTATTCGTTGTTCTTCCTGGGGAAGCTCCTCAAAATATTCTTCTTCACTAAGCTGCCTTGCAAGCACAACACCTTCCTCCCTTCCGTGCTTGAATCAATGTCAATATAATTTTTCGGCAATTCTGAGCTTAGCACTTTTGGCCCGGGAATTAATTTCCAGCTCCTTCGATGATGCTGCCACACCCTTAACCAGAAGCTTCACCTCAGGCCTATGATGACACACGCACACCGGTATGGATGGCGGGCATATACACCCACTGGACATTTCCTTTAAAACACGCTTGGCAATCCTATCCTCCAAAGAATGAAAGGTTATAATTGCTATCCTGCCGCCTGGATTCAGACGCCTCACTGCTGTTCTAAAGGTATCCTCCAATATTCCCAGCTCATTATTTACCTCAATCCTCACTGCCTGAAAAATACGCTTGGCAGGATGTCCTCCCTTGGCATTTCGCACGGCAGCCGGGACTGCTTTTTTTATTATATCTACCAGCTCACCTGTGGTCCTGATTGGAGTCTTTTTCCGCTCTGCCACAATAAACTGGGCTATACGCTTATACCAACGCTCCTCACCGTACTCCTTAAAAATACGGCAAAGCTCCTTTTCATCATATCCGTTTACTACATCATATGCCGAAAACTCTGCCTGCTGATTCATCCGCATATCCAATGGAGCATCCTGTATATAGGAAAATCCCCGCTGAGCTGTGTCAAGCTGATGAGACGACACTCCTAAATCAAAAAGTACACCATCAATTCTGTCCACCTTGAGACTATCCAGGATACCTGCCAAATTGGCGAAATTGTCCTTGACAATATCTATACGGCAACAACAATCGGCCAGACGTGTCGTAGCGGCCTTTACAGCTGATGTGTCCTGGTCAATGCCAATCAGTCTTCCCTGGGAGCTCAATCGGTCTGCTATCAATCTGGAATGACCTGCTCCACCAAGCGTACAATCAACATAGGTTCCCGATAAATCAGTCAACAGACCATTTATGGTCTCCTCAGGCATTACACTTATATGATGAAAGTCCACACTCATTTGCCGCCTCATATTCCCAAATCAGCCAGGGTTTCTGCAATAGCGGAAACTGCCGGGTCAATTTCTTCGTTATACTTAAGCCACTTATCCTTGCTCCATACCTCAATACGGCTGGAAACTCCAATCAAAACTACGTCCTTTTGCAATGAAGCATGCTCACGAAGGTTGGCTGGAATGAGAAATCGGCCTTGTTTATCCAACTCAACCTGCCGAGCCCCGGCAAAGAAAAAGCGGACAAACGCACGGGCCTCCGTTTTAGCCAGCGGCAGCTGACGAAGCTTGGCTGAAACCTGTTCCCATTCTGCCTGAGCATATATAAACAAACAGTTATCCAAGCCCTTGGTAACGATGAAGGTATCTCCAAGCTCTGCGCGAAAATCCGCCGGCATAATAACCCGGCCCTTTGCATCTACGGAATGCATATATTCGCCCATTAACACACTTCATCACCACCTCGTGGGAATATTCTACCACAATCCACCACTTTTTTCCACTTTTACAGAAAAAAATATCCCCCGCCTTCTCTGTCACACCGGGCAAAAAAATAAAAAAATTCCCCAAAAACACAACATATAGTATTTATGAATCAAACTCCTTACTATATATTGTGATTTTAATTTTTAAAAATTTTTAATTTTTTTAAACCGGCTCCTCCCACAAAAAAAGGCTGCGAAATCCGTAGTTTCGCAACCTCTCAAAGCTCTTAGTTAAACATTCACCTGGCACAAATACAAACATTATACATGTGGGGAGTTTGAGTTATTTATTTTTTCACCCAACCATCCTTATTTATAATGGGTATATACTGTAATCTCTCCAAAAAATCCTTGTTGGTATTTTCAGTATGAAAAATCGGCACTCTCTCCAGGGCATATACATTACTGTTACGATTCACTGTATCATATTTTATAGTAAATGCTGCCTTGTAGCCTGCTTCCCGAGCCAGTCGGGCTATATGCAGGTTGTACGTGCCAGTTGGATAAGCAAAAAAATCAGCATCCTCCCCCAGCTTTTCTTTTATTGTTTCCCTAGACTTGGTCAATTCATCCATAATCTGGCTGTCGCTGGCTTCAGTCATGGATTTGTGAGTTACCGTATGTGATTCAATGGAAAATCCATTATCATGCATCTCCTTGGCCTGGGCCCAAGTCATATAGTTAGGATATTTTTCCAAATAGCTTGTCACAACAAAAACTGTTCCTACAAAGCCATATTTCTTCATTATAGGATACGCATTTTTATAGTTATCAGCATATCCGTCATCAAAGGTTATGAGTACAGGATGGTTCGGAAGCTCCGCCCCATCTGCCACAAAATCATAAAGTTGGTCAGGTGTAATCGAATTATACCCATGACTTTTAAGCCACTGCATTTGTTTTTCAAAATCACCGGTGCTCACTGCCAATGAATGAAATATATTATCTATTTTATGATAATTTATAACAATGACTGCCCTATTATCATTATCAGCCGCTACCGGCAGCTCGACAGACTCACTGGATTTTTGTCCTGCAAGGGATATTATCGAAACCGCCAGTATCAGCAAGCCAACAGCAATATATACCTTATATTTTTCCGCAAACTGTTTAAATTTAAACATCGTTCCATCCTTAAAAAATAATGACTAATACATTATACATACATTTTTCCAAAAATACATCATTTTAATGAAAATGTTTATTATTCGTCATATATATGTTATAATCATGTGGTCGTAGGATGAGGCTTATCGGTGGTAGCCTCAAGCTGTCACTGAATAGGTAGATTTATTCATGAGCCGTACGGTTAATTGATTGTTTTAAGGAGGTCGTTTATATATGGCTATTACCAAGGACATGTCTATTATGGAGGTTGTAAGCAAATACCCTGATACAGTTCCTGTATTTATGGAATCCGGCATGGGCTGCATTGGCTGTGCTGCTGCTCACTATGAAAACATCGAGCAGGGTGCTACCGCTCATGGCATTGACGTAGATGCTCTTATTGATGGTCTCAACAAGGTTGTTGTGGAGCAATAAGCTACTTCATACTAAAATTGCTTGATTGTACGATATAACGTATAATCTCCGTGTAAGATATTGTTTTTTGCATATACATATTTTACACAATAAGAACGCAGTCCCGTTGGGCTGCGTTCTTATTTTTTGCACAAAAAAGGTGCTGTGTCACTAATTTTCTTAGTGCCACAGCCCCATCGCCTACATAACCCCAGCATTATAATTTATACCATCAATAACCTTTCTGATTCCTGCCCAAATTGATAAATCAGTAAAAATGTCTGCTACGCTTCCCTGATCACTGA
>JAFVER010000194.1 GCA_017475925.1 Anaerovibrio sp.
GAAATGAGCGTCATGGATAAGACGGCGGTTATCCAATACGACAAGAAGGGAAATATTATCCCCGACCCCACCACCAAGGACACGGAGATTATTCGACTTAATCAGGATGTGGACGAATACATGAAGGCTGAAGTGCTGCCTCATGTACCGGATGCTCTGTGGTTTTATGAGTTTGACCCTACGAAAAAAGTGACCGCCACCAACAAGCCCAAAGAGGGAGCGGAGTTTCCCTTTACCCGGTATTTTTACGAATATAAGGCACCGAAGTCCTCCGATGAATTGCTCTCCGAGTTTATGGAGATTGAAAAAGGACTTAACGAGAAGATTGCCGAACTGATTGGAGATAACGCATGATGCATGAAATGAAGGACTGCGAGATAAAGTGGATTGGGGAGATTCCGGCTGAGTGGGAACTCAATAAAATCAAATATATTGCTGTCCTAAAAGGTCGCATCGGCTGGCAGGGTTTGACTTCCGAGGAATACACCGATGAGGGAGCATATCTCATCACCGGCACAGATTTTGAAAATGGCGGCATAAATTGGAATTCCTGTGTCCATGTTCCTATGAAACGCTGGGAAGAGGCTCGTGACATTCAAATTGAAAACGGCGACCTTCTCATTACCAAAGACGGCACAATTGGCAAGGTTGCGATTGTCAGCGGCTGCGATGCACCTACATCATTAAACAGCGGAGTTCTCCGCATTTCCCTCGCTGATGGATATGACCGTAGATTTTTGTTTTGGGTGTTGCAATCGGAAGTATTCTGGACATGGTTTACTGACAAGAACGCCGGAAACAGCACCATTCAACATTTATATCAAGGCGATTTCGCAGAGTTCAAATATGCAATTCCCCCCCTCGCCGAGCAACAAGCCATAGCTACCTTCCTCGATGTCAAGTGCGCCAAACTGGACAGCATTATTGCGGATTTGGAACGGCAGATTGAGATATGGAATAATTATCGTATGTCAATTATTACTGAAGCTGTCACAAAAGGAATTCGTAAAGATGTAAAAATGAAACCATGTGATAAAATTTGGCAAGATGGTACACCATCACATTGGAAGGTAAAACGATTGAAATATATATGCGATTACATAACAGATGGCAGTCACTTATCACCTGAAACGACATATGATGGTATACCATACATAACGGCTGCAGATGTTCACGGCGTAGGCATTAACTATGATATGGCAAAAAAAATATCCCTTGCTGATTTCAAGGCTTTAGAAAAAACAGGATGCCGACCCCAATGTAATGATGTACTATTGGTTAAAGATGGGGCAACTACAGGAAGAATTGGATTTGTTGTTTCAGATGAACTGTGTGTGATTCTATCATCTGTGGCCATTTTACGTGGAAATGCACTTATGAATAATAAGTATCTTATGTATCTTATGGAATCTGAATTTATGCAAAGCCAAATATTCGTATCCATGGCTGGGTCCGCCATGCCTCGAACAATATTAGCAAAAATTGTTAATTATTATGGATTGCTTTGTCCACTTAAAGAACAGGCTGAAATTGTGGAATACCTTGACAAAAAATGCGTACAGATAAAAAAATCTTGGCGGAAAAGGAGTCTCAATTAAAAAAAATAGGTAACTACAAATCATCCCTCATCTAC
>JAFVER010000195.1 GCA_017475925.1 Anaerovibrio sp.
GGTCAAAGATTGCCAAGGGACAGAGTGTTGATTTTACCGTCAGCAAGGGCGAAAAGAAGTCAGGAATAACCCTGCCGGATTATTCGGGGATGTCAGTGGAAAGCGTTCGGTCAAATTTGGAGGCCAACAAGCTGAAATTAGGCACTATAAGCCAAAAAGCAAGCTCGCAGCCAAGTGGAACCGTTATTGGACAGTCACCGACAGCTGGTTCTGAAGCCAAGGAAGGGGAAGCGGTCAACATTGTTGTATCAATTGGTGAGGCAACATCGCCAACCACTTCGACCACGACGCCAACCTCTCCAACTCAGGGTACTACGAAAACATCGCCGGAACAGATATTGAAGCCGGAGTGATAACATCAAAGGATAAGCTATGCCAACAGGTCAGGTTATAAAAACATATAATGGATTTTATTATATAAAGAGGGAAGGAGAAGCCCTGACTCTATCCACGGAGCTGCTTTCCTGCCGGCTGCGGGGCCGTCTTAAACGGGAAAAGGGGGCTGTAGTAACCGGGGATATTGTTCAATATGAGCTTTTGGGGGATGGAACCGGTGTTATTGAGCAATGCCTACCCCGGAAAAGTCTGCTTCATCGTCCAGCAGTTGCCAACATAGATCAGGTGATTATTACCTTTGCAATAAAGGAGCCCGATGTAAACAGTTTGCTGCTGAACCGGTTTCTTGTGCTGGCCGAGTGGTCCAATATACCGGAAATTGTGATTTGCTTTAATAAAATGGATTTATCCTCGGCTCATAGCGAGGAAATAATGAAGCCCTATATGGAGGCCGGCTATAGAGTTGTATTTGTTTCGGCCCACAGCAGACGTGGAATCGATGAGCTGCGGAGGCTTTTAAAGGACAGAGTGACGGTCTTTGCCGGTCCATCAGGGGTTGGCAAATCATCCCTGCTGAATGCCATTGATACAGAGCTGGATCTAACAACCGGTGGTATAAGCGAAAAAATTAAGCGGGGAAAGCATACTACCAGAGCAGCATGCCTGCTGCCGGTGGCTGATGGCGGTATAGTGGTTGATACTCCCGGATTTAGTGCTGCTGAATTGGAGCAGCTTGACAAAGGCTCGTTGGCAGGCTATTTTCCAGAATTCAGGCCGTTTATGGAAAATTGCCATTACAATACCTGTACCCATAGCCATGAACCGGATTGTGGTATTAAAAATGCGCTTAGTGACGGTTTAATAAGTCAGGAGCGTTATGATGCATATTTAAATATTTTGCAAACTATTTTGGATAGAAAGAAGGCATATTGATGACTAAGGTGGCTCCATCGATTTTATCTGCTGATTTTGCCAATCTTGGCCAGGAGGTTAAGCGGGTTATTACAGCAGGGGCGGACTATGTACATATTGATGTGATGGATGGTACCTTTGTGCCGGAGATTACCATAGGTGCCCTGGTGGTAAAGGCTATCCGTCCAGTTACGGACGCAGTGTTTGATGTGCATCTCATGGTGGAGCACCCGGACACCCAGATTCAGTCCTTCGCTGATGCCGGTGCGGATATTATAACCTTTCATGTGGAGGCAGCCAGACATCCACATCGGGTTTTACAGGCTATCAAGGCAATGGGCTGTCGGGGGGGAGTATGCCTAAACCCTGGTACTCCGCTGTCCATGGTGGAGGAGCTTTTGCCGGATGTAGATATGGTGGTTGTTATGTCGGTAAATCCTGGCTATGGTGGTCAGAAATTTATTCCCCAGTCCTTGGACAAGATTGCCAGATTAAAGGATATGCTTGTTAAGTCCGGTGGCCATGGGGAAATTGAAGTGGATGGCGGCGTTACTGTGGATAATTGTCGGGCACTGGCCCAGGCTGGGGCGGATGTGCTGGTAGCCGGCTCGGCTGTCTATAAGGCCCAGGATATTCCTGCGGCAATAAGGGCCTTGCATTGCATTGAATAAGGGGAAGGATTGTATAATGGAAAAAGCAGTTATTTTATTGTCAGGTGGTCTTGATTCTACGGTATGTATGGCGGTGGCCAGGTCAAGGGGCATGGAGGTTTATCCGATTAGCTTCAACTATCATCAGAGACATAATATAGAGCTTGAGAGTGCAAAAAAGGTGGCAGAATTTTATAAAATAAAGAAGCACCTTATTATTGAAACCAATATGGAGGAAATCGGTGGCTCAGCCCTGACAGACAATGATATTGAGGTGCCAAACGGTGATTTCTCCCATGGGGCGGAGGATATACCCATTACCTATGTTCCTGCCAGAAATATGATTTTTCTCAGCTATGCCATGGCTTATGCCGAGGTGATAGGGGCTGACCATGTATTTATTGGGGTCAATGCCGTTGATTATTCGGGCTATCCTGATTGTCGGCCGGAGTTTATTTCCAGCTTTCAAAAAACGGCAAATTTAGCAACAAAGGCCGGTACTGCCGATGGTCGTCACATTACCATTGAAACCCCATTGCAAAAATTGTCCAAAAGAGAAATCATCCAGCTGGGCAATAAATTGGGGGCGCCCCTCCAGTTTACTCATAGCTGTTACAAGGGTGGTGCCAAGGCATGTGGGATTTGTGACAGCTGTAAGCTACGGCTTCGCGGGTTTGCCGAGGCTGGTCTTGTTGACCCGGTTGAATATGAAACTATGTAATAAGGTGTGTTTATGAAGGACGTACAAAACAGTGCTGATAACCGTGGAATTGCCATACAGCGGGTGGGTATTCGGGATGCCCATATTCCGCTTCAGATAAAGACCAAGGCCGGGGATTATCAGCAGGTGCTGGCCAACATCAGCTTTACGGTTTCTTTGCCCATGGAGTATAAAGGGACCCATATGAGCCGGTTCCAGGAAATTCTCAACAAATGGACCAGTAAGCCTATTGCTGAGCCGGAAATGGCTGATATTTTACAGGAGGCTATGGAGAGGCTGCAGGCGGAACGGGCGGACATTCGTATAGAATTTAAATACTTTGTGGACCGGGTGGCACCGGTGAGTCAATATAAGTCGGTTTTAGATGTAGATTGTTTGTTTGATGGCTCGCTGAACAAAAACAGCCCCCTGCAATTCATCTTGGGGGTAAAGGTTCCCTATACGTCTCTTTGTCCATGCAGCAAGGAGATTTCTGAATATGGTGCCCATAATCAGCGTGGAATCATGAATGTTCAGGTTTCCTTTGATGATTTTCATGAATGTATATTGATTGAGGATTTGGTGCTGCTGATGGAGCAGCAGGCCTCATGTCAGGTTTATCCTCTGCTGAAGCGTGAGGATGAAAAATTTGTTACGGAAAAGGCATATGACAACCCCAAGTTTGTTGAGGATATTTTGCGGGATGGGGTGCTGGCACTGAGAAAATTGCCTGGACTAAAGTGGTTTTCTCTGGATTGTGATAATTTTGAAAGCATTCATAATCACAGTGCATATGCCAGTCATGAGGAATATGTGGAGTAAATCGTTTTGAAAAGATTAATTGTAAATGCAGATGATTTTGGCTTACATACCGAAGTTAATAAAGCAGTAATCAAGGGCTATCAGGCGGGCTGCATCAGAAGTACATCCTTGATGCCTACCGGTGCAGCTGTAGAGGAAGCCTGTGAGCTGGCCAGAAAAAATCCTGGGCTGGGGGTGGGCATCCACCTGACCCTGGTGGCAGAAAGGCCCCTGTTGCCACCGGATAAGGTTCCTACATTGGTGGGAGCCGATGGAAAGCTTTTCAGGAGCCATGTGGAATTTATTAAAAATTTTTGCCTGGGGAAAATTGATAAGGAACAGCTTTATGCAGAATGTGATGCGCAAATAAGCAAGGCAGTTTCCCTGGGATTGAATATTACCCATATTGACAGCCATCAGCACCTCCATGTATTGCCGGGAGTGGCGGCCATATGTCGAGATTTAGCCAGGAAATATGGTGTTACTAAAATGCGGTTTCCAGGCGAAGGGTATGGCTTTATAGGTGGCTATCCAACGAAGCTGTTTCGGTTTTTAGCCAGGTGTGGTCTTACTTTGTGTGCAGATATGGCACGCTACAAAAGTAAATGCTATAATATAGGTATGCCAAGTCATTTTTTCGGTATGCTGGCCGGTGGAAACATGCAGGAGGAGTATTTCATGAATATTCTTCGCAGTCTGCCTGATGGAGTATCGGAAATAATGGTGCATCCCGGGGCTGACAATAAGGCCCTGGATAGCTGCTATGACTGGCAGTATCACTGGGAGGATGAGTTGGCAACGGTTATATCACCCCAGGTGATGAGGTATATTAAGGATAATGATATAAAGCTGATCTCTTTTAAGGAGTTGCTGAATGAATAAGGTTTATGGACGAATATTAGGTCTATTCCTGCTGATTTTGGTTATATCCAGCGCAGTAATTTATTATACGGTAGATATAAATACCATTACCAACCTGTATATGTTTAAGCCTTGGTCAGTGATTTTGGCAATATTGGCGATGGTTATCGGTCTTGTGTTGGATGGAACACGCCTGATGCACATGGTCAGGATATCGGATGAGAATATTTCCCTGGAACAGGCTGTACAGGTGGTTTTTGGCAATTATTTTTTGGCCATGCTAGGACCCGGGGCGGCCGCCGGTGCCATTGCACAGGTAATGTTTTTAAGGAAGGCCGGAATACCGGCTGGTAAGGCGGCTGTGTTGGCCTTGGTTCGTACCGTGGTGTCTATTTTATTTTTAGTTTGCTGTCTGCCCTTTGTGTTTCTGCATGATGAGGGGATTTTGCCGGGGGTATCAAATGACCTGATGGTTTGTGTAGCAGGAACGGTGGCGGTGCTGTTACTGTTTCTGGCTTATGGCATCAGAAAAAACGCCTTTGATTATCTGGCAGTAAAAATCGCAAAAAAATTACCGAGATTATGGAGCAAAAGATTTGTTGAAACCTATCGGGACAGCAAGGAGGCAATCCGCCTTCTGGCCTCATCGCCTTTATCCATGATACGGGTGTTTTTTGAGTCAGGCCTTAGCTTGATTTTTATTTATATGATAGTTCCGTTCCTTATGCTGGGACTGGGTGCTTCCGTGGACTGGCTCACCGTAATGGGGCGGATGATGTTTTTGAACATCCTGCTTTATTTTTCACCTACTCCTGGTGGGTCAGGGATTGCCGAGGGAGGCTTTATTTATCTGTTTAGCTCCAGCGTTCCATCTGGTACGGTGGGAATTTTGGCTGTTGCCTGGCGGTTTATTGCCGAATATCTGCCATTTTTTGTAGGCTTGTATTATACCATTACGGTATTTGGCCGAAGCGTATTGGAAAAGGAATTGGACGACTCGGAAACCTAGTGTATTGTGCGACAAAGTAATGCTTTGATAGAATGGTCCCGGGAGCCGGCGTGAGTTGGCTCCTTTAAATTATGATTCAGTAAAAAAATTAAAGAGATTATGAATGAGAATATGAAAAATGGACTATTAGGGGGAATAATCAATTTTTCCCTTGTTTTGGTTAATATACTTGTGGTGACGGTAATGTGGCAAATGGCAGGGGTACCCTATAATGGTGCCTTTTCCGTTGTGGTTTTTTGTGCTTTGTTGGGGACCCTTATAGCCGCTTATTATCATCTGGCAGTTGTTGTCGCTCCCAGTATTATTTTAAACAGCTTTTTGTGCTATGATTTGGTGATTTCTCAGGGTTTTGCCTGGCAGGAGGTTATGTCATTGCCCCTGTTGGCTGGTTTGGCAATAATCCTTCTTATGCTTAGCGGAAAATATGTAATGGTAGTGGAAGCCCTTCCAAAGTATTTGGAAGCATTTATTCCTGTAACCCTTGGTGTGTTTTTAATATATCGGGGACTTATTATGAGTCATATGGTGATAGCATCCCCGGTTCAGATAACCGCTATGGGAAGCTTTTATGACCCGTTGCTTTGGGTTTCACTGCCATCTTTGCTTATCATATTGGCATTGCTGTTCCGTAGAAGGGAATACAGTCTGCTGATGGGGCTGATAGCAGCGGTATTCCTGGCATTTTTTTATGGCCTGATTTCCCTGCCTGAGCATTTATTTTCCTTGCCGGAAGGTATTCTGACTACTGGACTGCAATTTAGCTTTAACGAATTATTCAGATTGGCCGGCCCATTTTTGGTGGTGCTTTTGGTGCTGCTGGTTGAAGGGCTGACTCTGGGTAAAGTGGTGAAACGTAACGGCGAAAAAATATTACTGACCAATGGAGCAGCCTCTGCTTTTGGTGGCTTGCTTTCTGGCGGAGCGATGACAGTGACGGAGGCTACGGTGGCATGTAGGTTTGATTCGAAAAATCCCATCCCTCCGGCCATTGTTTCAGCATGCTTATTGGTAATGCTGTTGTTTTGCGCTCCCCTGGCCATGGAATTGGTTAAGTTCCCAGTAATAACCGGGGCTGTAGTGATTGGGGCCGGCTGCTGTATGCTGATGGATTTGAAATTTTTGCCAATTAATGATAATATATCAATCTTAGCAGGGATATTTACAATTATCCTTGTTCCGGTATGGGGGAGTCTTACGGCAGGAATCGGGTTTGGCCTTATTATATACAGCCTTTTAATGGCTTGTAATGGTCGTGGTCGGGAGCTGCCAGGGCTTCTATACCCAATACTTGGTTTATTTGTAGTATATTTTATGTGTAATATATAAACTTCTCATTATAGTTAATTTGGAGAAAGCAAGGTGTAATGTCTGCGTTAGGCATTCACCTTGCATAAACGTATCAGTTATGCATGTGGGAAGTTTAAGTATGATATATGGGATAAGTTTTGCTTTTGGGAGGTTTTTTCAGGTGGTTTTTAGCAAGAAAGGATTAGCGGCAATTTGTGCTATAGGTGCGGTTTCTTTGCTGGTCAATGCCAATGTGGTTATGGCAAAGGACAATAATAAGACAATAGTATCATTAGAAAGAAGCGCAACAAGAAATTCATCACATAGTGTAGTAAAAAAACGTAAAAGCTTTGAGGAAAGAATCCATGATATACTTTATCCGGAGCCTGAGGTAAATAGTGAGCCTGCCAAGGAAATCAAACCAGAGCCTCCTAAGGCCATTATTTTTGATAATGAAACAAATATAATGGGTGGGGCAGTGGCTACCAAGGAGCAGTGTGTCAGGTATCTTTTAAAAAATAATCCCTATCCATTGTTAAATACCACACCGGAAAAACTGGTTGACTATTATTATGAGGAGGCTGCCCGTGAAGGTATCCGTCCTGATATAGCTTTTGCTCAGGCCTTGAAGGAAACGGGCTATTTCCGATATGGCGGTACTGTTATTCCTGCACAGAACAATTATTGTGGTCTGGGAACCACCAGTGCCACAGTAAAGGGCGCGTTCTTTGATACTCCTCAGCTGGGGGTACGGGCCCATATTCAGCATTTGCTGGCCTATGCTTCTACCAAGCTGCCTACCACTCCAGTGGTGGACCCACGCTATGAATTGGTCAGAAGCAGCTACGGTGACAATACCCTTCATGAGTGGAAGGATTTGAATGGGCGCTGGGCAGTGCCTGGTGTGGGCTATGGGCAAAGCATTTTAGGCTATTATCATGCCATTTTAGAATCATAATTTGAGTATATAACTATAGAGAGGATTTTTTTTACAATGATAACAACAAATGGTGTTACCCTTCAGTTTGGCAAGCGTGTACTATTTAAGGATGTTTCTATCAAGTTTACTCCTGGTAACTGCTATGGAGTGATTGGGGCCAATGGTGCAGGCAAATCAACTTTTTTGAAGCTCCTGGCTGGTGATATTGAGCCTACCAAGGGAAGTATAGAGATTACCCCCGGTGAGCGTATGTCTGTGCTGAAGCAGGACCATTTTGCCTTTGACCAATATGAGGTTTTGCGTACGGTTATTATGGGTAACCAGCATTTAATAGACATAATGGAGGAAAAGGATGCAATTTATGCCAAACCGGATTTTTCTGATGAGGATGGCATAAGGGCAGGCGAGCTGGAGGCTGAATTTGCTGAGTTAAATGGTTGGGATGCTGAGGCAGATGCAGCAAAGCTGCTTAATGGGCTGGGTATTCCCGAAGAATATCACAACAAGATGATGTCTGAGATGGAACCGGATTTAAAAGTGCGTGTACTGTTGGCCCAGGCACTGTTTGGCAATCCGGATATCCTCCTGCTGGATGAGCCGAACAACCATTTGGATTTAGCCTCTATCAGATGGCTGGAGAATTTCCTGGCTGATTTTGAAAATACGGTAATCGTTGTATCCCATGATCGGTATTTCTTAAATCAGGTGTGTACCCATATTGCCGATGTGGATTTTGGAAAAATTCAGCTTTATGTTGGAAACTATGATTTTTGGTATCATTCCAGCCAGCTGGCATTGCAGATGGCTAAGGATGCCAACAAGAAAAAGGAAGAGAAAATCAAGGAGCTGCAAACCTTTATTGCCCGGTTTTCCGCCAATGCCTCCAAGTCAAAGCAGGCTACCTCCCGTAAAAAGCTGTTGGAGAAAATTACCCTTGATGATATTAAACCGTCATCCCGTCGTTATCCATATATAGCCTTCTCCCCTGACCGTGAGGCTGGGGATCAGCTGCTGATTGTTGAGGGAATTTCCAAGACAATTGAGGGTGAGAAGGTCCTCAATAATGTAAGCTTTACCCTGAAAAAGGGTGACAAGGTTGCCTTCACTGGCCCTAACAGTGCAGGAAAAACAGCCCTGTTTCAGATTTTGATGGGGGAAATGGAGCCGGATGAGGGTACCTTCAAATGGGGGGTTACTACCACTCAGGCATATTTGCCAAATGATAATACTCAGTACTTTGAAAACTGTGATTTGAGCCTTACGGATTGGCTGCGTCAATATTCCAAGGATCCTGACGAATCCTTCGTCCGCGGCTTTTTGGGAAGAATGCTGTTCAGCGGTGAGGAAAGCTTAAAGAAGGCATCGGTTATTTCTGGTGGTGAACGGGTACGTTGTATGCTTTCCAAGATGATGCTCAGCGGTGCTAATGTGCTGCTGATGGATGAGCCGACCAACCACTTGGATTTGGAATCTATCACAGCGCTCAACGATGGTCTTATAGCCTTTAAGGGAACCCTGCTGTTTACCTCCCATGACCATGAGTTTGTTCAGACAATTGCTGACCGTATTATTGAGCTTACACCGGCTGGAGTTTTTGATAAGTTTACCACCTATGATGATTTCCTTGCAGATGAGGAATTACAGGCAAGGCTTAAGGATATGTACAATACTAATGCGTAATGTGGAATTACCCCCACCGACTGCTTTGCAGCCACATCCCCAAGGAAAGGTTATAGATAAGCTTGTTTTGGAACAACTGGTGGAAGGGCGAAAATAAACTTGGTCCCCCCGGGGGGAATGTCTCGAAGAGACAAAGGGGGTTGTTTTGAAATTAAGAATCGGGAGATGGGATAAAGTGAAACCTCACTTTATCTCATCCCCTTTTGAGTTTATGATGAAATAAGAAGGGATTGCTATGAAAACCTTTGAAGAATTAAGCGTTTCCCAAGCCTTATGCAATGCGCTGAAAAAAATGGGCATAAGGGAAGCCACCCAGGTACAGGAGGAAGCTATACCTATGCTGAGAAACGGTCGTGATACGATTGTCAAGGCACAGACAGGAACAGGAAAGACCCTGGCTTTTTTGCTTCCAATCTATGATAAAATAAAAATTCAGGCAACTACGGTTCAGACAATAATCCTTACCCCTACCAGGGAGCTGACTATTCAGATATCAAAGGTGGCAGCAGCACTTGATAAGGTCAGCGGCGTTCGGTCCCTGGCAATTTATGGTGGACAGGATATAGAACGCCAGAAGCAGAAGCTGGGGCATTGTCCCCATGTTATAATCGGTACGCCTGGACGTGTCCTGGATCACCTGTGTCGACGCACCCTTGCCTTGACAACAGCTAACCGCATAGTTCTTGATGAAGCTGATGAAATGCTACGGCGGGGATTTATTGAGGATGTAGAGTCTATTTTATCCACTATGGCCAAGGACCGGCAAATAATGCTTTTTTCTGCAACTATACCTGATAGAATAAAGACCCTTGCTCATCGGTATATGTATCAGGTGCAGCATGTGGAAATAAAGGCTGAGCATATTACCCTGGACACAATCAGCCAACGGATTATAGACACTGTAGAAAATTCAAAAATGGATAAGCTGTGTGAAGTTATAAACGAGGAGCAGCCATATCTTGCCATGGTATTCTGCTCAACAAAAAGCCGGGTTTCACAGGTGGTTATGACTCTAGCACGGCGCGGGTATTTGGCCGATGAGCTTCATGGTGATCTTACCCAGCTTCAACGGAGTAATGTGCTTAAAAAGTTCCGGGAGGCAAAAATTCAAATCCTCGTTACTACAGATATAGCTGCCAGAGGTCTTGATATCGAGGGTGTAACCCATGTAATAAATTACGATATCCCTCAGGATACGGAAGGCTATATCCATCGCATTGGGCGTACCGGTCGGGCAGGTCAGAAGGGGACGGCAATTACCTTTGTAAACGCTCGTCAGTACAATATGCTCAGAAAAATTGAGGCCGGAATAAAAAATCATATCGAAAAGGATGTGTCTGGCCGTAGCCTGGCAACAAGACTGAGACGGGAAAGGCTGGAAAGGTCTATTGCGTTGAAGCGTCAGCAGGAAGAAAAGAAGCAGCAAAAGCAGGCAAAGAGTAAATATGCCAATCGAAAGGGAAGCAGCCATAATGGGCGTAATAACCGCTCCCGTAGGCTTCGGGACAGAGGAAAAAGAAAATAATAAAAATTTTATAAAAAATACTTTACAAACATAAAATATGATGGTAGTATATATACCTGTCAGCGGGAAACACAGGAGCACTTTTAGGGTGCCTTTAAGGTTTATCCGCAGGATAGTTGGGTAGGTGCCCGAGTGGTTAAAGGGAACTGACTGTAAATCCGTCGCCGTAGGCTACGATGGTTCGAATCCATCCCTGCCCACCATTTCTTTTTTTATTCATCGCGGGATGGAGCAGTCGGTAGCTCGTCGGGCTCATAACCCGAAGGTCAGAGGTTCAAGTCCTCTTCCCGCAACCAAAGCATGGTATGCTGATATAGCTCAGTAGGTAGAGCGCATCCTTGGTAAGGATGAGGTCACCAGTTCAACTCTGGTTATCAGCTCCATATATATGGCTGCGTAGCTCAGCTGGCTAGAGCATTCGGTTCATACCCGGAGTGTCAGGAGTTCAAGTCTCTTCGCAGCCACCATTTGTAAATTCAGCCCCTTTCATAGGGGTTTTATTTATGCATAAATTGAAAATGCATAATCAGCACATTGCAGTTGACAGTTAATTTTTTTGTAGATTTAGCAAGCATGATGATTGTTGTTGACAGGCATTTTTAATTGTGATAAATTATGTTAGTGACATTTTGTTAGGTGTCTAATAATATCATTAGTAAGGAGTGCATAAGATGCGCAATGCAGTTACGTTGGCCTGCACCGAGTGCAAGAGTCGCAACTACCAGACCAACAAGAACAAGAAAAACGACCCAGATAGAATCGAATTCAATAAGTATTGCAAGTTCTGCAAGAAGCACACACTGCACAAGGAAACCAAATAATAGGCAGTTAAGTGTAAGGGTTGCAGTATTAGACAGGATGTGAATGGATTGGCGAATGAAAAAGCGTCAGCAGTTCAGACGAAGTCTTCAGGCTTTAACCCTGTGCAGTTTTTGCGTGAAGTTTCGGCTGAAATGAAAAAGGTGTCCTGGTCCACAAAAGAGGAACTGGCAAGGTATACTGTAGTTGTTTCCATTACGGTGTTTATTGTCTGTTCGTTGATTTGGATATGTGATACTTTTTTTGCAAGATTATTTAATCTGATTTTACGCTAAGACTGGAGGGTAGGGATGCCTTGCATCCAAGTGTATGGACTCTGAGAAGAAGCTTGAAAGACATTGGTATGCTGTGCATACCTATTCTGGATATGAAAATAAGGTCAAATCCAACCTTGAGCGTAAGGTTAGCTCTTTGGGGCTGGAGGACAAGATTTTCAATGTGTTGGTTCCAATAAAGGACGAGATTGAACGAAAAAACGGCGTCGATAAAGTAACCAAACGGAAGCTGTTTCCGGGCTATGTCTTTGTAGAGATGATAGTCAATGAAAAAACCTGGTTTGATGTAAGAAATACCGATGGCGTAACTGGCTTTGTTGGTTCCGGTACAGATCCTACCCCAATTGGTGAAGAGGAAATGTCCAATATACTGAGCCAGATGGGCGTACAGGAGGTCAGACCAAAAGTAAAAATCGATGTTGAGGCTGGCGAAACTGTAAAAATTAGATCCGGCTCTTTTGAAAATTATGCAGCAAAGGTTGTTTCTGTAGACAACGAAAAGGGCAAGATAAATGCCCTCATTGAAATGTTTGGTCGGGAGACACCTGTTGTACTTGATTTTGATCAGGTTGAAAAAAGCTGATTCCCTTTTAAGGAGGTGTATATAAGATGGCAAAGAAGGTTGCAAAGATGGTAAAGCTTCAGGTCGAGGCTGGTAAAGCTACTCCGGCTCCTCCTGTTGGTCCTGCCCTTGGTCAGGCTGGTGTTAACATCATGGCTTTCGTTAAGGAGTTTAACGAGAGAACTGCCAAGCAGGCTGGTCTCATTATTCCAGTAGAAATTACTGTATTTGAGGACAGATCCTTTACCTTTATCACCAAGACTCCTCCAGCTGCTGTGCTTCTGAAGAAGGCTGCAGGTCTGACTAAGGCTTCTGGTGAACCAAACAAAAACAAGGTTGCAAAGCTGCCTAGAGCAAAGGCTCAGGAAATTGCAGAAAGCAAAATGGCAGATTTGAATGCTGCAAGTGTTGAGGCTGCTACTCGAATGATTGAGGGTACTGCACGCAGCATGGGTATTGAAATCGTTGATTAATGTGCGGTTTCTGTACTCGTGGGAGGAAAATCCGTTATAACCACGAAGGGAGAAAATTTAATGGCAAAAGCAGGTAAAAAGTATCAGGATGCCGCAAAGCTTATTGAGGCCGGCAAACTTTATACTGTTGAAGAAGCTGTTGAGCTCGTAAAGAAAACTGCAACTGCAAAGTTTGATGAGACAATCGAGCTTCATGTTCGCTTGGGTGTTGATCCTAAGTATGCTGATCAGCAGGTTCGTGGCGCTATGGTGCTGCCACATGGAACTGGTAAGTCCAAGCGTGTGTTGGTTTTCGCCAAAGGCGAAAAGGTTGATGAGGCAGAGGCTGCTGGAGCAGACTTTGTTGGCTCAGATGAAATCGTTACAAAGATTCAGGGTGGCTGGACTGACTTTGATGTAGCTGTAGCTACTCCTGATATGATGGGTACTGTAGGTCGTCTTGGTAAAATCCTCGGTCCAAGAGGTTTGATGCCAAACCCTAAGCTTGGTACCGTAACTATGGACCTCGCAAAGGCAATCAGCGAAATCAAAGCTGGTAAGGTTGAGTATCGTACTGATAAGGCTGGTAATGTTCATTGCCCTATCGGAAAGGCTTCCTTTGACAACAATAAGCTGATTGAAAACCTTAATGCATTGGTTGATACATTGATTAGAGTAAAACCGGCTGCTGCAAAGGGTCAGTATATTCGCTCTGTGACTGTCAGCTCCACTATGGGCCCTGGCATTCCAGTAGTACATGCTTGATTTTTTGCGGGCTGTAGTATAAAATAGTCTGTGGCTGTAGACAGCAGGTATGGAGCTTAGGCTCTATTCAAAGGTAAATCGCCTGCCGAGGCCGGATGCTTACGCATGAATAGTGCGGCTTCCGGTAATCAGCCGGAGGCCGTTTTTGCTCTTAATAATACTCTTTAATTCTGAGGGGAGGTGTATTCATGGCTGTTACAGAACAGAAGAAGGCTATTGTTGCTAATTTAAAAGAAATTCTCACCAGCTCCAAGGGTGCTGTCATCACTTCCTATAAGGGGTTGACTGTTGCTCAGGATACAGCACTTCGTGTTGAGCTCCGTAAGGCTGGTGTAACCTACCATGTTATTAAAAATACAATGACTCGTATTGCAGCTAAAGAGGCTGGCTTTGATGATATGATTCAATATTTGGAGGGTACTACTGCATTGGCATATTCTGCTGATGATGCGGTAGCTCCGGCAAAGATTATCAGCGAGTTCATTAAGAAGAACAATCTGGCTGACGAAGGAAAGCTGGTTGTTAAGGGTGGTCTGGTTGATGGTCAGGTGGTTACTGCTGAAGAGGTTAAAGCTATTGCTTCCCTGCCATCCAGAGAGGTGCTTATTGGCAAGCTGCTGGGCAGTATTCAGGCTCCATTGTCCAACACTGTTGGTATTATGGGCAATATGGTTCGCAGCATTGTTACTGTGCTTGATGCAATCCGTAAGCAGAAGGAAGAACAGGCATCTGCCTAATTTCATAGAATAATCTGCTTGAAATCGTACTAATATTGAAATTAAAGTTAAATTTGGAGGTAATAAACATGACTAACGAAGAAATTTTAGAGGCAATTGGCAATTTGACTGTTCTTGAGCTTTCTGAGCTCGTAAAGGCTGCTGAGGAGAAGTTCGGTGTTTCCGCTGCTGCTCCTGTAGCTGTAGCTGCAGCTGCTCCTGCTGAGGGCGGCGCTGCTGGCGGCGAGAAGACTGAGTTTGATGTAGTTCTGAAGGATGCTGGCGCTGGCAAGATCAACGTTATTAAGGCAGTTCGTGAGATTACCGGTCTTGGCCTGAAGGAAGCAAAGGCTCTTGTTGATGGTGCTCCTGCTCCTGTAAAGGAAGGCGTATCCAAGGCTGATGCTGAGGACATTAAGGGCAAGCTCGAGGCTGCTGGTGCAACTGTAGAGTTGAAGTAATACTTTTAGCTTCATAGTTTCTAAAAGGTGATTAAGGCTGTGGAAAATTCGTTTTCCACAGCCTTTTCGTGTATTATGCTAATTCAGTTGTTACGATATTCTCTGGCTGATACCTTGAATTGCTTTTTGAATTCCCGTGAAAAGGCAGAATAATCCCGAAAACCACATTGAAAGCATATATCGGTGATAGGGTGACTGGTGGTGGAAAGCAGCTCCTTGGCCAAAAGCAGCCGTTTACTGTTAATATACTGGTGGACGCTGTACCCGGTTTCAGCCTTAAATCTACGCATAAGATGATATTTACTCATAAATATAGTGTCAGACAGTAGGTTAATGGACAGGTCGTCGACAAGATGGGTGTTGATATATTCAATAATCTGCTGAATTTTTGGGTCATAGGTAGCCTCGTGGAGCTTGTCCAGCTGATTGCTTTGAAGGGCCCGGTTCAGTAAAATCATAAACTCAATAAAGAGAATTTCCGTATAGAGCTGGTTGGCAAATCCTTCATCCTTGTCTACCTGCTGGATTTTTTTCATGTGAAATAACAGGTCGTGCTCTGTTCCCTTTGGCATATGCATAACGCTGGAGGTTTCCCGGGCCAGGCGAAAGCAGTCGGATAGATTGGTGTTATCCTCCCATTGCTCCTGTTGCCAATGGGTGAGAAAGTCCTGGGAAACATATATAACGATTCGCTCATATAGCTTTCCATGATAAGTAACAGGCTTGTGTATTTCTCCGGCGCTGACGAACAATATGTCCCGTGGTTTTAACGGGTAGGTTTTCCCCTCGATAATATATTGTCCCTCACCATCAATAAAGATGATAATTTTATGAAAGTCGTGGTAGTGGAAGGGGATTTCCTTCATGGAGACGTCCCTTAGATGGAATATGCGGAAATGCTGGTGCAGATATCCCTTTTTTTTATATACAGGCATGCTATGTACCCCCTGTACGCATTAAACGGTTTTTCTTATTATAGCATTTTTTGCAATGTTTTTAGCAATATTTTCATATTTTATGTAAAAATTGTCTGATAGAATGTAACCATAATTACAAAGGAGGGATAGATATGCAGATTGTATACGGATTTGACATAAATGGAGTAAAATATTTGGTGATGGATGTAAATGAGGCATTGATGAATGGTGAATCTGTGCGCAGCATATCTGCCTATAAAAATGGTATTGGTGCTGACCGGGTTATGTTTATGGATTTGGAAAACAGCAGTGTAATTGCTATATATAATTCAAAGGGAAAGAATGTAGTTCCTGATCTCAATGATTTTCAGGTAGCAGGAGCCATATCTAATGGTGAGCATCACAGGGAATATCATGTGACAGATTATTACATGAGCACTGTTGCCGTGGAGAAGGAATTGAAAAAAACCGCGTGACTAATGTATCAGAATACATCAGAGCTGGAAGATTTTTCAGCTCTTTTTTGATGGTTCATTTCATTGACAGAAATTTAATATTTCTGCTATAGTGTATGGGTAAGGTGTCTTTCTTATGAAATATACTAAGAGGAGTGGATTGATTGATGAAGGCAGCCATTATAATGGGCAGTGATTCAGATTGGCCTATTTTGAAGCCAGCCTATGAGCTTTTGAAGCAGTTTGGTATCGAATCAGAGGTGTGCGTTGCTTCAGCTCACCGTACCCCGGAAAAAGTCAAAGAAATTGTGTCAACAGCACCTCAGCGAGGTGTTGGAGCCTTTATATCAGCAGCTGGTGCTGCAGCCCATCTTGGTGGCGTTATTGCTAGTTATACTACCCTGCCAGTTATCGGAGTGCCTATAAATGCGACTTCTTTAAATGGTATGGATGCATTGCTTAGTACGGTACAAATGCCTTCTGGTATTCCTGTAGCTACTATGGCTATTAACGGAGCAAAGAACGCCGCCATTTTTGTTGCTGAAATTTTTGCCTTGTCTGATGACAAGATTAAGGAAAAACTCGTTGGATATCGGGAAAAGCTGGTGTCTGATGTGGAGACAAAGGCAAAAAGGGTGGAGAAGCAGCTTGAATAGCTGATATTGCACTACCCTCACCGATTGCTTAGCAATCACCTCCCCCCAGGGGAGGCAGGATATAGGTATTATAGAATTTATGGAGGTTATTTTTACAATGGAAAAGAAAAATGCGATTTATGAAGGAAAAGCAAAAATTTTATATGAGACTGACAATCCAGATCAGCTTATATGCTATTACAAGGATGACGCCACAGCCGGTAATGGGGCAAAGAAGGGTACCATTGTGGATAAGGGTATCATGAACAACAAGATTACCATGTTCTTCTTTGATTTGCTGGCAAAATCCGGTATAGAAAATCATGTTATTAAGGTTATTGATGATCGCAATGTACTGATTAAGAAGCTGGATATTGTTCCTTTGGAGGTTATTATCCGCAATGTGGCAGCTGGAAGCCTGGCAAAGCGTCTTGGCCTGGAGGAGGGCACTCCTATGTCCATGCCTGTTATTGAATTTTGCTACAAAAATGATGAGCTGGGGGATCCAATGGTAAATAATTACCATATTTACGCCTGTAAGCTGGCCACCAAGGAGGAAATGGCTGAGATTGAGGCGCAGAGCCTGAAAATCAATTCCATTATGGTGGATTATCTGAAAACAAAGAATATCGACCTTATTGATTTTAAATTGGAATTTGGTCGTGATAAGGACGGAAAAATTATTTTGGCCGATGAGATTTCACCTGATAATTGTCGCTTCTGGGATTCTGTAACCAAGGAGAAGCTGGATAAGGATCGTTTCCGTCGCGATTTGGGCAAGGTTGAGGATGCCTACAAGGAAATTCTCAAACGCCTTACTGGTGAAGTTCGCTGATAATTGAATATAGAATGGAATGTTTGCAGGATGATAGATTATGAAGCAGATAAGCTGAAGGAAGAATGTGGAGTTTTTGGTGTATATTCCCGTGACTTCAATGTATCTGAGCTTACCTATTATGGATTGATTTCCTTACAGCATCGAGGTCAGGAAAGCACTGGTATAGCGGTGACTGATGGAGCATGGATGGAGGTCAGTCGTGGCATGGGGCTGGTACGGGAGGTATTCCGGCATCAGGTGCCGCAGATGGAAAACCAGTATATTGCAATAGGCCATGTACGGTATTCTACTACCGGGTCAAGTCTTATTGTGAATACCCAGCCTTTAATGGTCAATTATTCTGGTGGAAAGATAGCTCTGGCCCATAATGGTAATTTAACCAATGCTGCTGAGCTGCGCCGGGAATTAGAGGATAATGGAACTATTTTTCAGACCACCATTGACTCGGAGGTGGTTGTAAATCTTATTGCCCGGTCCAGGAAGGTTACGGTAGAGGAAAAAATAATTGACAGCCTGAAAAAAATCAGGGGGGCTTACTGTCTCACCATTATGACTGAGGACAAGCTTATTGGTGTGCGTGATCCCCAGGGCTTTAGACCCCTTTGTCTTGGCCGGCTTGAGGATGGAGGCTATGTTCTTAGCTCGGAAAGCTGTGGCCTTGATGTAGTGGGGGCGGAATTTGTTCGGGACATTGCACCGGGTGAAATGGTGGTTATTGACGAAAATGGCGTTGAGTTCCACAAATTTGCTGCGCCTAAACCCTCCATGTGCGTGTTTGAATTTATTTATTTTGCCCGGCCTGACTCGGTTATTGATGGTCAGAGTGTTCATGAGGCCCGTTTTGAAATGGGGAGAATATTAGCACAGGAGGCTGGCTGTAAAGGAGATATAGTTATTTCTGTGCCGGATTCAGGCAATACAGCAGCAGAGGGCTATGCCTACGAGTCGGGACTGCCTTATATGAGTGGTCTGGTTAAAAACCGCTATATTGGGCGGACCTTTATTCAGCCTAGCCAAAAGCAACGTGATACTGCGGTAAAGCTGAAGCTGAATGCTATCCGGTCGGTGGTGGAAGGCAAGTCGATAATTATGGTGGATGATTCCATTGTTCGTGGCACTACCAGTGGCAAGATTGTAAAAATGCTGCGAAATGCCGGTGCCAAAGAGGTGCACATGGTAGTCAGCTCACCGCCTATTGGCTATCCTTGCTTTTATGGCATTGATACATCAGCCCGCAAAGAGCTTATTGCTGCTACAAAGACTGTAGATGAAATCTGTGAATATATTGATGCAGATTCCCTGCATTTTCTTTCGCTGGAGGGGTTAAAAAAATGTATGCCAATGCTGAATGCAGAGCATATGTGTTATGCCTGCTTCAATGGAGGATATCCAATTGAGCAGAAATCCCAATCTCCGGCAGAGGTCGATAAGTATATTTTTGAAACGAGAAGAAAGAATCAAGGCTGATTTTTTAATGCGTAATGCGTAATTCGGAATGCGGAATTACCCCCACCGGTTGCGTTGCAACCACCTCCCCCTAGTGGAAATGAAAATAAACTTGGTCCCCTTGGGGGGAATGTCACAAGGTGACAAAGGGGGTCATGTGGAATTCGTAATTCGGAATACGGAATACGTAGTTAAGTATAATTTGGAGGACATGAATGGAAGAAAAGCTGACTTATCGTGATGCCGGTGTTGATATTGATGCCGGTAATTACTCTGTAAAGCTAATAAAGGACAGTGTAAAAGCTACCTATCGCCCGGAGGTATTGGGAGATTTAGGTGGCTTTGGAGGACTGTTTGCCCTAAATACTAAAAAGTACAAGGAGCCGGTGCTGGTTTCCGGTACTGATGGAGTGGGTACTAAGCTGCGATTGGCCTTTATGCTGAACAAGCATGATACCATTGGCCAGGATGCTGTGGCCATGTGTGTCAATGATATTCTGGTGCAGGGGGCTGAGCCACTTTACTTCTTGGATTATCTGGCTGTTGGCAAGCTTGAGCCGGAGCAGGTGGCTGAGGTGGTAAAGGGCGTTGCCAATGCCTGTAAGGAATCCGGCTGTGCCCTTATTGGTGGTGAAACTGCAGAAATGAGTGGTTTTTATCCAGTAGGTGAATACGATATTGCAGGCTTTGCTGTAGGTGTAGTAGATAAATCCAAAATCATTACCAGTGAAAGGGTTAAGGCGGATGATGTGCTGTTGGCCCTGCCATCCTCTGGGGTTCATTCCAACGGTTATTCCTTAGTACGAAAAATTGTGTTTGAGAAAATGGCCTACAAGGGTGATGAATTTATTGATGAAC
>JAFVER010000196.1 GCA_017475925.1 Anaerovibrio sp.
AGAATCTCCATCAATTCATTCGTACACTCGACAGCCTGCTCTGTTGACCTCGTGAAAACGATTCCGCCGCTCTGAGCAATGACTCTCTTGAAATACTTGTGCGAGCCTTTGATCAAAGGAAGCTGGCAGACACTGCCGCCGCCGGCGGATTCACCAAAGATAGTTACGTTTTCAGGGTCTCCGCCGAAGCTCGCAATGTTCTCGTGTACCCATTTCAATGCCATCATCTGATCCATGAGGCCTAAGTTCTGCGCGTCCGGGTAGTCCTTGCCGTCAGGAAGATGGGACAAATGGAAGAACCCGAACACTCCGAGTCTGTACTCGATGCTTACAGCGATTACATCAGGATTTTCCTTGACGAAATTATGCAGCTCATACGTGGGATCAACCGTTCCGCCCATCTCATAAGCTCCACCGTGTATCCATACCATTACAGGCTTTTTCTCCGCAGAGGCTTCAGCCGCTTTCCAGACGTTCAAATACAGGCAATCTTCACCCTGAACGTAAAGGGAAGCAGGTTCATATAAACCTCCATCCTGTACAGGAGCTTTCCCGTTGTAATACGCCTCATACACGCCATCATCAGGCACAACATCAACAGGCGCTTTCCAGCGCAATTCACCTACCGGCTGTCTGCCCACAAACGGAATGCCCTTGTAGGCGATTACGCCGTCATTCTTTTTGCCGACAAATGTACCGTTGACGCACTTGACCGCCAGAGACTGGTCATAGCTGCCAGCGGAAATCCGTTTGTTTTCGCCATACTGCGCTCTCATCACCGCTTGCGCTTCGCTCAGTGTTTTTGCATCCTCTGCCGCTGAGCCGTGCCCGAAGGTACACAGGCAAGCGGTGAAACTGAACGCCATAAGCGCGGCCCAAAAGAACCTAAACACTTTTCTTGAGACTTTCATATTCCTTCCCCCTTTCCTCTCTCCCATTGATTCAAATATTTTGCGCGTTTACGGATTCGCCTCCTGATTCATTCTCATTTCGCCCTGTTGCTTCAAAAACATTTAGTCAATGTATTATTCGCTACAAAGCCTCGTTTTACCTTCCAGCATAAAAATTCGCAAAGAATATCATCGTAATCTTTGCCAAGGGATAACTCATGAAGGCGATGGCGTGCATTTGACCATAATTATCCGTATAACCTCTATATATTTATCCCGCACCCGATAAAAGGCAAAATATTTCTTGTATCTTATAACATAAAATCCAGTAAAATGAGACTTATTCAGTGGGAGCTTTTAACTCCCACTGAATCATAGTCGAATAAATCCTGAGCTTTACGGAAGCATCCAAGAGGCAAAGCCGATTGGATAATGCGCCCTATGCGAAAGTGTCCTGTGAAACAAGACTTTGTTGAAGTTGAACAGTAGACACTCACCGCTATGGGCGCTTAACTCCCATCTAAGAGGATGGGAGCCTTAGCGCCCGTTAGCATAGGGTAAATAAAAGGAACCCTCTTCAACAGCCATTGAAGAAGGTTCCTAGCTACTTTTCCATCATCATCCCTTTACGGCAGCTACAATATTCTTATATTCCTTAGTAAGATAATCCAGTATCGTGTTCAGCATAGCGTTGACCTTGTCGCCGTCCATCTTTCCGTCCTCGTTCAAAAGACAGCTTACCATCACAAGATTGCTTTTGCTGTCAACAATAAACTTAAATGGTTTCAAGCCAGCATTCCACGTATTGAGCAGCTCAAACAGCTGGGCCTTATTACCATCATTAACTACATCAGATGCCATATGCACCTGTATCATGCAAAAGGCACTGTCATCAACAATTATTACCGCCGGAATATTTTTATCATCTACACCAAAGTTTGTACGAAAAATAGCAGTATTAACCTCATCCTTTACATCCTGCCGGGTAAACACATTCAACTCATGCTTATCCAAATATTCCTGAAACAGCTCTGCTCTTGTACTCAATTTTATTCCTCCCTAAACATTGCAACTATTCTCTGCAACGTATCCTCATTAAGCTCCTTTTCCGAATACACTTTCACTCCATGCCGTATAAGCATAGCAGCCGTTACCCCTTGTCCTGAAATCTTCGCACCGGAAAATGTTCCATCATAAATCATTTTATTACCACAGGATGGACTGTTGGCCTTCAATATTGCTACCTGAATTTTGTGCTTTTTTACAAAGTCCATTACCCTGTCTGCACCGACAATAAAGCTTTTTGTGACGTCCTCCCCAAGCTTGTTCTTCACCCGGGCGGTTCCTGCCAGCACATCATTTCCGTCACCATTCTGCAGCTCGGCCGGTGGCCGGGGAATAGTCAATCCACCTAAAGCTTCAGGACAAATTGCTGTCATATAACGGCCATAGCGTCTAAGTAATGAATTGTCATTTGACTCACCATTATATTTTACCTTGTTGCCTAAAAGGCATGATGAAACCAATATCATCTTTCATTATCCTCATTTGTAATTATTTCTTTGATTTTAAATATTCATCAATAGCTGCAGCCGCTTTCTTGCCGGCCCCCATTGCCAAAATTACCGTAGCAGCCCCGGTAACAATATCACCACCGGCAAACACGCCTTCCTTGGTGGTAGCCCCGGTTTCTTCATCAGCAATAATGTTGCCCCGCTTGTTGGTATCCATCCCTGGAGTAGTAGAAGCTACAATAGGGTTAGGTCCGTTACCAATAGCCATAATAACCGTATCCACATCCAGCTCAAACTCAGAGCCCTCTATGGCTACCGGCCGACGACGGCCCGAAGCATCAGGCTCCCCCAGTTCCATGCGGATGCACTTTAGCGACTTAACCCAACCATTTTCATCACCAAGAATTTCCACAGGATTATTAAGGAGCTTAAAGTCAATGCCTTCTTCCTTGGCGTGATGAACCTCCTCTGCACGGGCTGGAAGCTCAGCCTCGCTGCGACGGTACACAATGTAAACCTTTTCAGCACCTAAACGGAGCGAAGTACGGGCTGCATCCATAGCCACATTACCGCCACCAACTACAGCCACCTTACGGCCAATCTTAATCGGGGTAGCATGATTTGGGAAATCATAGGCCTTCATGAGATTGCAACGGGTCAGAAATTCATTGGAGGAATACACACCATTAAGGCTTTCGCCTGGAATGTTCATAAAATGCGGCAAGCCGGCACCGGTACCTACAAACACCGCATCAAAGCCCATTTCATCCATCAGCTCATCAACGGTAAAAAGACGGCCAACAATGGAATTAACCTCGATGGTAACCCCCATCTTCTGGAGATTGTCAATCTCCCGCTTTACGATTTTATCCTTAGGGAGACGGAACTCAGGTATACCATAGGAAAGTACACCACCAGCCACATGCAGAGCCTCAAAAATAGTCACCCTGTAGCCCTTACGAGCCAAGTCCCCGGCGCAGGTAAGCCCTGCAGGGCCTGCACCAATAACAGCAACCTTCTGGGCATCAGGAGCAAACTCTATTGGTTTTACTTCCTCATTTTTATCCAACTGATAATCCGCCACAAACCGCTCCAGTCGGCCGATGGCCACCGCATCCCCCTTATGAGCCAAAACACAATGCTTTTCACACTGATTTTCCTGAGGACATACCCGCCCACAGACTGCCGGAAGGGAGCTGGACTCTTTAATAATACCAATAGCACTGTCAAAATCTCTTTCCTTGATTTTACTGATAAAAGCTGGAATATTAATATCCACCGGGCAGCCAGTCCGACACTGAGGATTTTTACAGGTAAGACAGCGATTGGCCTCAGCTACAGCAGTTTCCTCATCATAGCCCAGTGCAACCTCCTGAAAATTACGCGCACGAAGCTTTGGGTCCTGCTCCGGCATTTTATGTTTTTCCAAAATCAAAGCCATAGTTGCTTACCTCCCCAGTCCAATGTTACACACGTGATCCTTGGCCTTTGCCTCTTCCTCGCGGAACATACGGCCACGGGACATAAGATTGCCAAAGTCCACCAAATGTCCGTCGAATTCAGGTCCATCTACACAGGCAAACTTCATTTCATCACCTACCTGAACCCGACAGCCACCGCACATACCAGTGCCATCAACCATTATTGGATTAAGTGAAACAATGGTCTTTATTCCCAAAGGACGAGTAGCATCGCAGACGCTTTTCATCATGATACCAGGGCCAATAGCAGTAACCTGGTCAATTTTTTCTCCCCGATCCACCAGCTGCTGCAAAGCAGTAGTAACAAAGCCTTTTATACCATAGGACCCGTCATCAGTAGCAATAAGAACCTCATCAGAGATGGCTCTCATTCTATCCTCAAAAATCAAAATATCCTTGCTCCGGGCTCCCATAATGGAAATAACCTTATTGCCGGCTTCATGCATGGCTCTGGCAATAGGATATACCGGAGCAACTCCTATACCGCCACCAATGCAGACGATGGTCCCCATACCAGCTGAAATTTCTGATGGCTGCCCCAAAGGCCCGACAAAATCTACAATAGAGTCTCCCACATTACGCTTGCTCAGCTCCATGGTAGAAGCCCCTACAGCCTGGAAAATAAGCGTAATCGTACCATTATCCCTATCAAAATCCGCAATAGTCAGTGGGATTCGCTCCCCCTTTTCATCTACTCTAAGAACAATAAACTGACCAGCCTTGGCTTTTTTGGCTACCCGTGGAGCTTCAATGTCCATGTGGAAAATCCCAGGCGACAGCTCCTTTTTATAAACAATTTTAAACATGCTAACTCTCCTTCTATTTTAACCCAATACACCCTGCAAATAGGCCTTTAAATTACTTTTTATAGGCATAAGATAAAGATTTGCCCCTCGTTTATTTACAAACTCCAAAGCCCTTCTGGAAAATTCAATGCTCCAGTCCAAGGTAGGCTTGAAATCCTTTGGAAAAACCACATTGTTTTTCAGTTCCCAATAGCTTTGCGAGCGTTCAGACATTACCGGGGATACACCCCAATACACATTCTGTCCATCCAGCATATCCGCATACATTTCCATAAGTCTCATGTCAAAAAACGGCTGAGTAAAAAAGCCAACGGCACCAGCCTGAAGCTTACGTTGAATCCGATACATCTCCTGGCGCATACTTCCCCGATATTGGTCAATACCAGCATAAACCTTTACCTCTGGCATTTCCTGATGAAACTTCTGGATAACGTCGGTGGTCACTGTAGGATAAAATTTATGATTCATATCCTGCGGTGGATCGCCCTCTATTACCAACACCTCAGTAATACCGCTACGGCGAAGCTCCGGTCGCATGGAAAGTGGTTTAGTCAAATCCACATCAATTGCCCGAACATGGGGCATAACCGCCGAAAAATACTCCTGGGCAATGGCCGCCCCCTCCCAGCTTCTGATGTCAAGCCGCAGCAAATCAGGAATATTGATTACATCAACACCCCTGACACAATCCCTGGTTATCTTTAAATCCTCACGCAATTCATCTTCATTACGTGGCACCAGCTCCACTGATATTCTTCCCAAAATTAATCACTTCTTTTCCCAAAAATTGCCTTAACCTACGGGGATACCCGCAGGGCACCTAGCACCTAAAGATACTAGTCCATCGGTGTCAGCTTCAAAGGCTGACGGATAAGGTCAGAACAATCCCGTAATCTTCCCGTTAATATCAATATCCATATTTTCAGCAGCCGGCTTCTTTGGCAGCCCTGGCATAGTCAAAATATCGCCAGTCAATGCCACTATAAAGCCAGCCCCAGCAGATATTCTAAGCTCCTTTACCGTTATATTGAACCCTGTTGGCCTTCCCAGCCTTGTTGGGTCATCAGTCAGCGAATATTGGGTCTTGGCCAGACAAACCGGCATCTTATCAAAGCCAAGTGCCTCGATTTCCTCAAGCTGCTTCTGGGCTGCTCCAGTAAATACCACACCATCACCGCCATAAACCCGCTTCACTACGGCCTCAATTTTTTCTGGAATAGACTGATTTATATCATAAGCAAAATTGAAGCTGTTTGGCTTTTCCATTGCCGAAAGCACCTTTTCAGCCAAGGATATTCCACCTTCGCCACCCTTTTCCCAAACCTCGGAAAGAGCCACCTCTGCCCCCAGCTCGTTGCATTTCTGTTCCACGAAGGAAAGCTCTTCCTTTGTATCTGTCGGGAAGGCATTTATCGCTACCACTGCCGGCAGCCCGTATGCCTTTACTGTCTCTATATGCTTGGTAAGATTTTCCAGTCCCTTTTCCAGTGCCTTCATATCAACCCTATTAAGCTCATTTTTCGCCAAACCGCCATGCATTTTCAGAGCACGAACTGTAGCCACAATCACTACCGCCGAAGGAACAAGACCAGCAAACCGGCATTTAATGTCAAGGAACTTCTCAGCGCCTAAATCAGCACCGAAACCAGCTTCAGTTACCACTATATCAGCAAATTTAAGGGCGTACCGGGTGGCCATAATAGAGTTGCACCCATGTGCAATATTGGCAAAAGGTCCACCATGAATAAGTGCCGGTGTACCTTCAAGAGTCTGAACAAGATTTGGCTTAATAGCATCCTTAAACAGCAGGGTAAGAGCTCCGGTAACATTCAGTTCATCAGCCACTACGGCCCGTCCACTGCGAGTGTAACCAATTACAATGCTGCCAAGCCTTTTTTTCATATCCTCAAGGTCTTTGGACAAACACAAAATAGCCATCATTTCCGAGGCTACGGTAATATCAAAGCCGGTTTCCCGCGGCACACCATGAACCTTGCCCCCCATGCCAATGACTACATGGCGGAGAGCCCGGTCATTCAAATCTACTACCCGTTTCCAGGCAATTCGCCGAACATCCAAATCCAGCTCATTTCCCTGCTGAATATGATTGTCAATCACTGCTGCCAACAGGTTGTGAGCCGTGGTAATAGCATGAAAATCCCCTGTAAAATGAAGGTTTATATCCTCCATTGGCACCACCTGAGCGTAACCGCCTCCGGCTGCTCCGCCCTTTAGACCAAAGCAAGGTCCCAAGGAAGGCTCCCGCAGGGCCACCGCCACCTTTTTCCCCATTTTATGAAAGGCATCTGCTAAACCAACGCTGGTGGTAGTTTTTCCTTCACCCGCTGGTGTAGGATTTATCGCTGTCACCAATATCAGTTTGCCATCTGGCTTGCTTTTAACCTTGTTCCAGGCTGCCGGAGAAATCTTGGCCTTGAATTTTCCATACAGCTCCAAATCATCATCGTCAATATCAAGTGACCTGGCAACCTTGCCAATTGGCAGCATATCTGCTTCCTGGGCAATTTCCACATCAGTTTTCATTTAGCACAGCCTCCTAAAATCCACTCTAACACATTATTGCCTTTTAATCTAAAATATATACCCACACATTATACTATAAAAAATGTGCTCTGCCAATGAATACAAGCAGAACACAAATACAAAAATAAATGGGTTTTATCGTACTTTACATAAAAAAAGACTGAACAAAATGTCCAGTCCAAAATTTCAATGGTCGGAGCAGCAGGATTCGAACTTGCGACCCCCTGGTCCCAAGCCAGGTGCTCTGCCAAACTGAGCTATGCCCCGATACCGCTTAACGCGTCAACGTGAATAATGATATACCATTATGTGTTTTTTGTCAACTGTTTTTTGTATATTGACAATGCAGCTATATACCCCATAACAGCCCCCAGGTCATTTAAAAGAATGTCTTCCACATCACAGTGACGCCCCGGTATCAAAGGCTTTGTCCCTTCATCCAACAATGAAAACACAAGCGCCATTACCACTGCCGGCCAGATTGTTTTATTTTTTTCTCTCCGAGAGCCAACCAAAAGCACTGCCAGAACAAAATACAATACCAAATGCGCTGCCTTTCGGATAATTCCGTGAAGCCACTTGGCATCTACCCCCAGCAGATTTGCCAGATATACCGTCATACCATGACTGGTATTAAATGTGTCTGTGCCATTCTGATGAGATAAATAAAACATCCCCCCAACCCATAACAGGGTGGCAATAAGCCAAATATTTTTTTTGATTATGTTCATCCACTACTACTCCTTTTGCAGATTTTATTCCTGCCTTTCGTAGTATATACAAAAATTTGAAAATTGCAATAAGCAATTGAACATTTTTATGAAGCACATATGTACTATATTATGAGCCAGTCGTCCCATTCCATACATCCATATTTTTGTAGCCTCTGAATGTGGAACCCCTTCACATACATAAACATGAACAGGCTCGCCATTTGCTGGTATAATGACCTTACAGGTGGCTTTTCCTTTCTCTATACTTTTTCTAATGACAGCATAGAGAACAGTATGGAGACATCAAGAAGAACAGTGTTATGCCCTTTTGAGATGGCTGTCACTGGCTACTTTCAGATTTCCAATTTCGTTTACATATCGACCGCTTCTATCAACATGACATTTTCTTTACCTGCCACATCACGCAAGCCTTCAGTAAATCCATAGAAGGAAAAAATAACATAATGATATTTCCCCTTGCGCTTGTTGCTAGGAAATTTCTGCTGCAGCTGTCTTAATGTATCTACACTTGCCAGTTCATGCCTGTACTTACACTCCCCAAGCAAATATTCTCCCTCTTGTCTATCAGTAGCTACAATATCTATTTCCTCGGCTACAGTACATTTCTTACCATGAACATTGTGAGTTACATTATCCCACCAACGACCAATTTTCGTAAAATGAAAAGGCAACTTACCTTCTTTATTTTGCTGACGAAGATATTCTATACATATCTTTTCATACATACGTGACACAAACTGATGGAGTTGCGGCTCAATATGATACTGCCAAACACCATCTATATCTCCTTCTTCCAATTCAGAGTAACTACTATACACGAATGAATACCAGAACCTAAAATAAGGATCTGTTAATTGATACAACCCACGCTGGCTCCCTTCTCGTTCTTTTGCAGTAGCCAAAACGGAAAATTCGCGCTCCACAATCCCCAATTTCATCAGATTTCTAAGATATGCTGTTATTTTACTTTTCTCCAACTGTGTTTTGCTATGAATTAAGGCCAAAGTATTATTTCCCAAGGCAACCGCTTCTATAATCGTGTTATATATACTAGTTTCCCTAAGCTCCTGACGCAG
>JAFVER010000197.1 GCA_017475925.1 Anaerovibrio sp.
CCTTAGAAAGAAACTCATTCATCTTGATACGTTTATTAAGCAACGTAGAAGAAATGCAGCAACATATAATGCGGCACTTAGTGATACGAGTTATATTACGCCACACGAGGCAGCCTATAGTGAGCACGCTTATTATATATATGCACTCAAACATTCGGCAGCGCAGTCAATAATAAAAAAGCTACAGGGCGCCGGGGTGTCTTGCGGTACATACTATCCGGTGCCACTTCATCTGCAAGGGGCTTTTGCCAAACTGGGATATCGGAAAGGAGATTTGCCGGTTACTGAGGAACTGAGTCGGACGACGTTTGCCATTCCCGTTTTTCCTGAGATGTACGCCGAGGAACGTGATTTTGTAATTTCTAAACTGAAATATGCTGTGGGGGAGGAGAAAAAGGAATGAAATATGCATTGATTGGATGTGGAAGAATCGCCGTCAACCACATTCGGGCAGCTTTGCATAATCATCTGGATATGGTTGCTGTTTGTGACGTGGATCTAAGGCAAGTGAATAATCTTCTAAAAAAAACTGGATATGATAAATCTGTTGCGTGTTATGTAGATTACAAGACCATGATAGAGAACCACCCCGATTTGGAATTGGTGTCCATTGCAACGGACAGCGGATCCCACGCAAGGATTGCGCTTTACTGTATTGAAAAGGGAATTCACGTCATTATTGAAAAACCGATTGCCATGAATCTCGCCGATGCTAACGCAATTATTCAACGTTCGAAAGAGAAGAATGTGAAGGTCTCTGCGTGTCATCAAAACCGTTTTAATATTGCCGTCCAAGAAATGCGGATGGCAATTGAAAAGGGGAAATTTGGTAAAATCTCACACGGCTCAGTGCATGTTCGATGGAATCGTGATAGGGCTTATTACAACCAGGCAAATTGGAGAAGTAAGTGGGCTTCTGATGGCGGAGCCTTGATGAATCAGTGTATTCATGGCATTGATCTTTTACGCTGGATGATGGGAGATGAAGTTGACGAAGTTTATGGCACCATAAGGCAACGGTTTCATGATTATTTGGAATGCGAGGATGTTGGCGTGGCGGTGGTGAAATTTAAAAATGGCGCTATCGGAACCATAGAAGGAACCGTGAATGTATATCCGGAAAACTTAGAAGAAACACTGTATTTTTTTGGAGAGACAGGAACTGTAAAGCTTGGAGGGACTTCTTGCAATCGCATTGACATATGGAATTTTGCGGATGCGACAGACAATGAAAAATCGGGGTTGCAGGAAAACGTGGGAAATATCTATGGAAACGGGCATATGCGTTTGTTTGAAGATGTCATAGAAGCCGTCAGGAACAATCAAGAGCCATATGTTGATGCTGTGGCTGGACGTAACGCGCTTGAGATGGTTCTTGCTGTTTACAAGAGCCAGTTGACTGGGCAGCCAGTTAAATTTCCCCTCAAGGAATTTGATGTTTTGGAGATGACAGGAACGTTCAATAAGTAAGCTGGAGATGAACTGAGTGAAAATTGCAATTGTAGGGACAGGATATGTAGGACTTGTAACAGGAACTTGTTTCGCCGAAATGGGAAATAAGGTTTGGTGTGTGGACATCAGTGAGGAAAAAATAAATCTAGTGATTAAAAATCACCGCCAACAATTGGTAAAAGAAGGTTATATTTCTCATAACGTATAATAAAAGGTGTGGTGTAACTTGAGTATCTTCTCTAAAGATAATAATTTTTGTGTATATTTAACTTTAAATA
>JAFVER010000198.1 GCA_017475925.1 Anaerovibrio sp.
ATAGTCAATAACGGCCTGCGTTTTTGTTTCTGGAGAGTAAACACGATTTGTACTACTGGGATAAAATGCCTCTATACCTTCTGCTTCATATCGCTTTATCCATACTTGTATAGTGGCAGGACTAACCATCGCTAATTTACCAGCATGTCTTTGAGTAATCTCTCCTGATAGGTAAGCTCGGACAAGTTTAACTTTCTCCTCTGCTGTAATTTTATGTTTTTGTGGCATAAAAACTCCCCCTATGTTGACAGTTTTATTTTTTACTGTCTCCCATAGGGGGAGCATATCATCCAGTTTATCATAGACATCTGATATTATTCCAATATCACTGTCCTTAATCATTTCCGCCTCATCATTTATTTGCCATGTCATCATCCAATCATAATGGTCACCGCCCAGCAAGACCTTACGTTTGTTGAAATCTGCTGTTTCACAGGCAATCTGGTCAATAGTTTCAAAACAATTGTTGATTTCTTTTTGAATTAACATCCGGTCATAATCTGTATTGCTGTCATTAGCTGCATCCAATACCCGCTCCTTGACAGTTTTCATCAGGTCTATCTGATCCTGCACACCGCCCATAGCCACCTTTAACAAAGACATGCCATTGTGGACATTTTCTGTGTCCTGATCTAAGGCCCGAATTTTCACCTGCATTTTCCGGGAAATAGCAAATTCCGATGCCCCATCGGAAGCCCCTCTGATTTTGCCCCGGAAGAAATCCTTGACAGCCTCAAAGCAGCCTGTGATATATTTTTGTTCAATGTCCCCAAGGACATCCCCGTCAACTCGTTATTTACAATATTCACAGGTATCATCTCCACATCGTATTAATATCAGTCATAAAACCATTATGAGGCTTTACAAAAAAGCAAAGCCTCATCACTACAAACTATTACCGTTTCATATTTATAGCAGTTTCAAGCATTTCATCACCAACGGTTATAAGCTTAGAATTTGACTGGAAACCACGCTGGGTGATGATCATGTCTGAAAATTCATTTGCAATGTTTACATTGGACATCTCAAGTGCACCAGTCATTATAGATACATCAAACTCGCCTGCCTTAATAAGTAAAGGATCCCCTGAGTTTGCACTCTCTTTATAGAGGCTTGTGCCTGTCTTAAAAAGGCCAGCAGGATTGTTAAAATGTGCTATCGCTACCTGAGCCTCTTGTCTACGCACACCATTTGAATATATGCCTGTAACTATCCCCGAAGAGTCAATTTGAACATCTGTTAATGTCGCTCCAACCCCACCGTTACTTGTAGCATTTACTGTAGTTTCGCTCGGCAACTGAGTAACTTTAGAAAAATCAACAGTAATATTTTGGGTTCCTATGGTCAAAATCGATGTATTATCAGAAATCAAATTGCCTGCATCATCAAATTGAATTTCAGTTACAGCAAAAGAAGCAGGTACATTGTTACCTTGGGCATCAGTAACTCCCGTAGTAATATTTTGCCCCTTTGTTACAGAAGTATCCGGTGACAACGACACTAGCCACTTGTTATCAGAATTTGCTCCCTCTTTGCGAATGAAGTATAACGGAAGTGTATAGGCTGTTCCTGAACTGTCATATACGATTGTGGTTATAGATACTGGCAAAGAAGTACCAACGTTATAAACACCGTCAGTTCTTACAACAGTTGTACCATCGCTGAAGGTAATGGTTGCCGGTTTTGCCTCACTGGCAATGGCTGTAGCCACTTTATCTTCATCCAAATTATCAGTCAAAGGTGAATTAAGAGTTAGAATGATTTCATTAGTTCCATCTGTAACTGTAATTGTATTGCTTCCTGCAGATACTTCCCCCTGCTTCAAACTCCATTTTTTTGTCAGATCCATATCACTATCCATAGCTATAGCTGTATATTGTTTTCCAGCAAAAATGATTACAATCGGATAATTCGTAGTCACACTACCCTTGGTTAGTACATGAAGTGTTTCAAAATCTACATCCGTTCCTTTAGGAATCTCCATCCCAGCTGCAGGCGAAAGTGTAACTGTCGCAGTATTACCATCATCATCCTCTATAATTGCAGAAGTAGCACCGAGAGGTACATCATTTTTAAATCTCCAAGTTTTTCCGTTGTCAGGAATTCCCCTTATACCAACCTCTCTATCTATAGCAAATCCTACTTTCAAATCATCCTTAGGAACTCTAATTCCAGTTATCGTGGGTACACCCGCATCTAAGTTATCAAAGCAAGTCACAAGATTAGTAGCATCCACTAGTGGTTGTCCCTTGGTAACCTTAATATCTCCCACTGCTCCAGTGGGATTTATCACACCATCACTAGCCATCCAGCCCTGGACAATGTGCCCACTGCCAGGCATAACATAATTACCTTCCGCATCAAAGGAAAAGGCACCGTTACGGGTATAAAAGGTTTCGTTATTCTTCTTAACTACGAATAATCCATCACCAGATAAACACAAATCTGTATTTTTATCAGTAGTTATCGGTGCACCATTTGTAAATATAGTATCTACACTTCCAAGACCAACACCTAAACCAATTTGCTTAGGATTAGTACCGCCAACTGTTCCATTGGCAGCAGTAGCCCCCTTAATGGTTTGTGAAAGCATGTCAGCAAAAGTAGCACGTCCAGATTTAAATCCTACTGTATTAACATTTGAAAGGTTATTGTCAACAACATCCATCCGTGTTTGATGTTTTTTATTCCTGAACGTCCCGTATATATTGAACGCATCATAATATACTACTCCCCTTTTATAATCTGCCACATGGTCACCGCAGAATGTTTTATGTAAGCTCTATCAAATGCATCGGATAAAGCATTGAGGGGATTACTCCCAAACCTCAGATAATTCTTCTGCATTACATACACTTCGTCTGTCATAATATGCCTCTATAGCCGCCCGATATTTTTCTTCACCGATAGATTCCGGGAAAACGACTTCAAAATCAGTGTCAAGGGGATTGTCCGTTATAGTTTTACTATTCTCAATATCTCCTACGGAATCATATTGGGCCACTGCCAAAAGGCACCCCTTAGCGGTACCTCGGGCCAGATTCCCCTTGTACGCCCATTTTTCAATGGAGTAAGTGCCATCCTCTTGTTCTATCCGCCACCAAGAAACCAAGGCTTTACCTGATTTGGGGAATTTTACTATACTGGTACGAAAATTATCTATACTATACACATTACCTTTATAAGTAAACGCCTTACCCCATATAGATGCCTCACCTGTATTTGCACCCATATTTCCTGCTAAAAGCAGTATCATCGCTGCAATAACAATCCTGCAAAGCATTGACCTATGTCGTATGTTCATCATAATCCCTCCGAATAGCCAAAAACCATTATGAGGTTTTTACCCTACAGTATTACCTATTCTTTTGTAAAAAGTGGATCTTTTTCGTTGTGTACATAGGAAGCCGGCAAATCGGCATCCAGCTGATAGCTTACCATATGGTCATAACAGAGTGTTTTATCATTGCAATGCTTTACACAATGACGATGGCTCTTACCAAATACCTTTTCCATACGAATTTCATCCTGACGTCTGGCACAGTATGGATTATCACAGATGGAATATTTACCAATAGGCATATGGTCGAAGCTCTCTATCATAGCGTCAATGATAGAGCGACGCATTGCCCGACGCCAACTAGGATCAGGACCAAAAGATCCGCCGATAAAAGGTAAAGTTATATTTGTACTCCCTGAATATCCACGAGAATGATATTCACCTCGCTCAATATATTTTCCAGTAGCTACATCAATAGCCCGCACCGACAATCTAAAATCAGTCCAACGACTTTTCCCAAAATACTTTGGCACCACATTAGTTCTAAGAGGCTTAAAATTAAACATAACCAAGTAATCATAACCACCTAGGCCCTCTTCTTCCAATTCTCTGGCGAATTGCACATAATCATCCTTGGGCAGGGTAGAAAGATAGTTAGAAAAATCGTACGAATTGCCATGTATAGCTGAATTGGTTCCATATGAATCTGCGACACTTTCTGGGCCGTTGCTTGACCTGGTGTCCGTATGTGAAGTCGACTTTATATGATATAATTCCTCCAATTTTTCAAACTCCTTGGACAACACATCGTGAGCCTCAGTCAATATAAATGTATCGCCTGTATTGCGGCGACCCTGATGAAAGTGCCAATCTGATTTATCATCAATATTTTCCATTCTTTCCATAGGATAACGGGCTCCTGGGAATTTAGTATGAAGAATACGACGAATATAGCCCATAGTATTCTCATCCAGCAATGCCGAGTCGTCACCAGTAATTATATAGCCCACCCGTATACCTTCCTGTGGCACGTATTCAAAATTACTCTTTTTTGACTGGCTATCAGCCTCCCGTTGATAAACCACTTCATCTCTGTCAAGATTCACTGACGTTGAAGCAGCAGCCATATTTGGCAGGTTAACCATCACACTCGTACAAAAAAGAACCGCTGTTATCCCTGCCGAAATATGATTTTTTAACATATCCCATTTCCTCCCATCAATTAAAGAAGTATCATATTTTGATTAGGCAATTGAAAAGCACATACTTTATATGGGTATATATCTACCTATATAAATATTACCATAATATATTACCCATTACAAACTAACGATGAAAATAATAAAATATATAGTAGTTTTGTTATTGTGGTGATAGGCATGAAAGAAATAAATTTTGGAGAAATTCGCATTAAGCTGGAGGATATTCGAAAAGCGCAGAATATCAGTATAAATAAACTGGCCTTCCGGGCTGAGTTACAGCGTTCTCAGGTACGGAGCTATTGCAACAACACAGTTCAAAGGCTGGATACTGCTGTACTTGCCAGACTGTGCTACGCTTTGGACTGTAAAATTACTGATTTAATAGAATACATACCACCTGACAATAATTAAATGATTATATATAAAATGCTCACATAGGCCTGCCGAACCCATGTGAGCATTTTTTCGTATTTAGGACGTGTTGATTAATTCCTTCCACCCATCTTCACAGGTCTTGACCCTGCGCTATTGAGTGCCAAGGATGGTGTTATAACGCCATTGTTCAAATTTTTCTTCTTTAGAAGAAAAATCTTCCAATTAGCGTTTCAACGAGCTGGGAGATATGCTCACCAGCTGTTGTAGTTTGTTTCCCCCACCTGAAGAGGAAGGGGACATCTTAAAGCTCGTTATAAAATTTAAACAAATCTAATAAAAAAATAAAACTTTAGTAACATTGAAGTTATTATAGTATTAAATTATAATTTTAAACAGTGGTGTTGACAAAAGCTTAACGGGATTTTACATCATAATTGTAAAACGAGACTTATTCAGTGGGAGCTTTAAACTCCCACTGAATGTTAGTCGAGTAAATCCTGAACTTTACGGAAGCATCCAAGAGGCAAAGCCGATTGGATAATGCGCCCTATGCGAAAGTGTCCTGTGAAACAAGACTTCGTCGAAGTTGAACAGTAGACACTCACCGCTATGGGCGCTTAACTCCCACCTAAGAGGATGGG
>JAFVER010000199.1 GCA_017475925.1 Anaerovibrio sp.
AGCAACTTCTATCCTTGCCTCCCCACGGGAGGTGGTTGCATGGCAACCGGAGGGGGTAAAACGCAAGCATTTTGCATGTGGGAAGTTTGAGTATATATGTATATCACAAATTTAAAATATTGGTTATTTATTATGAACGGAGGAAAAGAAAATTAATGCTTTTTCTAATAGGACCAAGGGCTTGGCTGTATTGATTGGCTGGTTTGCCCTGATGTATCTGGCAAATACATGGATGCCCCTATATCGGGATGACTATTGGTCCGCACTTATCTGGAAAACCGGAGAACATATACAATCAATGGATGATGTTTTCCTTTCGTTGGAACGTTATTATATGATGCATGGTGGCCGACTGGTCAGTTTTTTTATCCAGTTTGCGTTTATGCTGATTGGTAAGTTCTGGTTTAACATAGCAAACGCTTTGGTATTTTCTGCCATGTGTGCCGTAATGGTAATGCATGCCCGTCGAAAGCTGGCATGTCTTGATAGAGCAGGAATGCTATTTACGGCCGGTGCCTTTATGTGGCTGGGACTGTCCCATTTTGGTGAGGTTGCTATTTGGCTTTGTGGCTCCACAGTTTATCTATGGACGGGGCTTTTGACGGCTATATTTCTACTTCCTTATAATTTGGCTCTGGCCGATACCATATCACATCATAAAATATTTCTAACTTCCATTATGCTTCCTTTGGGCGCTATTGCTGCCTGTTCAGTGGAAAATTTAACTGCAACGACTACATTGCTGGTCATCTGGTGTACATGGCAGGCACATAAACGGGGAATTTTCGCACCATGGATGGCTATGGGCGCTGTTGGCTCCCTTATTGGGTCTGTAGCCTGTATCACAGCACCGGGAAATTATGTCCGCATCGAAGAGGACAATGACCGTTCCTGGTTATTTCATTTTCTAAATCAGCTTTCAGGAAACCTGGAAATGATTTTATATATGCTGCCGATTATTTTAACACTGGTGCTGGCAGTTCGGCTTTTATATCTGGCTTCAGCTGAAAAACGGAATATTTTTATCCCTTCAACGGCTAAAGATGGCTGTCATTATATTTTACTTGCAGTTTTGATTGTCAGCATTGTTTCATTTATCACCACCGGCTTTTTATGGCGGGCCATTGAAGCAACAGTGGTCTTTGGTGTATTCATTCCCCTTGGGTTTACCGACGAGGTGCTGTTTGACCGATTTAACAACACAATGCAGGGCTTTGAGGAAGCTCTGATTTATATTGTGGGAGTTACATATGTCTATCTTATGAGTATTCGTTCTCTGGATATTTCCAAGAGACGGATAAGGAAGCTGAAGGAAAAAATTTCCCATACAACCCTGGTGAAGGATTTTCCAGCACTTCGCTATGTAGCATTTCTCGTTGGATTATGTCTTTTAAACAACCTTTTCATGCTTGGTGCGCCTTCTTTTCCTGGTCGTGCCCTGTTCAGCTCTTCGGTTATCCTGGCCATCAGCGCCATGGCCGTGCTGAACATACCTGAGGTCAATGGCCCACTGCTTAGGCACAGGGCCGGCCGAATCTGGCGAAAAGGCAGTACCTGTATATTAGGCTCCATCATACTGGCAACCTTTGTACTGCTGCATGGGATTTACCAGGAGGATTCCCTTCGCCTTGCCTATATTGCCCAGCAGGCCAAAGCGGGTCAAAGGGTTGCTTCTGTACCATATAGCGAATTTCCTGAACAGCGGCGTGTGCTTCGCCACGTTTGCTATGATGATTTTGACACCGGCCTGACCAGGGACCCTGTCTGTGATTACTTTGGATTGAAGGATATTCACCTTGACCGGACAATGAAGGTAGCCGACATCCCCCAACAGCTTAAATAACAAATAAAAAGTGGTAAATCAATTCCATTAGGAGCTGATTTACCATTTTTATTGCGAAATTACCCCCACCGGTTGCTACGCAACCACCTCCCCCCAGGGAGGCAAGGAGTATAATATTTACCTTCTCTTTAGAGAAAAACACAGGGCACTTAGGTGCCGATAAATGATAACTCATTCAGATGGAGTTTTAACTCCACCTGAATTTAGTTGAATTTACCCAGGGCTTTACGGGTGCTTAACTCCCACCTAAGAGGAAGGAGTCTTAGCACCCGTTAGCATCGGATAAACTCCATTTACAGCCGTTTACTTATGGTTTCCCAGGTCTTGGTATGGAAGAAGCTCTTATCAGCATTATCCTCCATTTCCAAAAACCGCTTAAATGGAATACTAAAGGACAATATATCGGCCGGGAGCACCTTCCTTGCCGATGGGTCAGTCATACCTATAAAGCATTCCCCACTACCACGTTCAGCAGCATCAAGAACATTACCTATGGACTGCCCGCAGCCCGCTCCGAAATACAGCTTTACATTATCCTGATTTTCTGTATCAAAATTTGCCAGAGTAGCCAACCCCGATAACTGGTCTGCATTAACAAGGAAAATAACCGCATCCGGCTTATCAGTATCTGTTACATCGGCTAAAGGCTTCATTATCAAATATTTCCTTTGCCCGGCCGGAACCACCTGCCAACGCATGAATTTCAGCGCCAGCTCCTGGGAAGCCTTGTACCGCTCCCCTTCAACCTGCAAGCCATCACCATCAGCCAGAAACTTATCCACATAGCCTTCCTTATAAGGACCAAAACCACAGCCCGCGTGCCCACCCTGACAAGCCACTGTAGCATCACTTAGCGCCACTAATCTTCCCTTGGAGGCAGCATTAATCATGGCAACTACACAGCCCCATACCCCTTCCTTGAACATTAAGGCCCCTTCCGGCTTTTCATCTGAGCGAATAATTGCCACGGGATTATTTGACAGCTTTATAGCCTCGGCGATTTTACTGTTCATACTATTCCCTCCTACACACATATTTTATTGTTTTATCATAACTAATTTAAAAATACACCTCATCCGCCCCTTCGGGCACCGACGCGAAGCTAGTACCCTTGGGTGCTTCCCCTCCAGGGGAAGGCTTATTCAGAATTCCTCCCTAGTATTACAAAGGATTACACTCGTTATACTAATTATACTTATTGTCATGGTTAATTGCACCATAAAAAAACATCATAAAAGCATCTACCTAATAAAACAAAAATTGCTTCATTAAGCAGATGCTTTTTATCAGCTCAACAACAATGCATCAGAATTCATCTCACTGCCGGCAGCCCTTTCAAACATTTCCAGCAAATCCTTTACGGATAAGTTCTTCTTTTCTTCTCCCCCTACATCAATAAGAATCTTCCCCTCATGCATCATAATAAGTCTGTTACCACAGGACAGGGCATCCCGCATGTTATGCGTAATCATAAGGGTGGTAAGCTTTCGTTTGTTGACGATTTCATTGGTTAGGCCTAAAACCTGAGCCGCGGTCTTTGGGTCAAGAGCCGCAGTATGCTCATCTAAAAGCAGCAGCTTTGGCTCCACCAGGGTTGCCATAAGCAGGGTCAAGGCTTGACGCTGACCGCCTGACAAAAGACCCACCTTAGACTCCAGCCGATCCTCCAACCCAAGATTCAAGGTCTTTAGCTGCTCACGGATAAATTCCCGCTGCTCCGCTGCGGAGCTCCATCTAAGAGTTGGAACGCGGCCACGCCTGGAGGCTATTGCCATATTTTCCTCAATCTGCATATTGGCTGCCGTACCCATCATAGGATCCTGAAAAACCCTGCCAATATATTTAGCCCGCTTATGCTCCGGCCATTTTGTAATATCCTCACCGTCAATTACGATTTTACCGGTATCAACCCGAAAGGTACCGGCTATGGAGTTCATCAATGTGGATTTTCCGGCACCGTTTCCACCAATCACCGTAACAAAATCCCCTGGCTTTAGATGTAACGACACACCTCTCAATGCTATTTTTTCGGTGATAGTCTTTGGGTTAAAGGTTTTAGAAATATTTTCAATCTTTAACATACTGACCCACCCCTCTCTTTTTCAGCTTTGCCTGGAATAAAGGCATAGAAAGAGCAATAGCAACCAGTATTGCCGTAAACAGCTTCAAATCGTTTGGTGGCATACCCATTTGTAAAACAATGGCGATTACCGCTCTATATACGATAGAACCTAAAATAACTGAAATAAGGCAATTTTTAAAGCTACGGGTACCGAACAGCACCTCACCGATAATAACTGATGCAAGACCAATAACGATGGTTCCTACCCCCATTCCTACATCAGCAAACCCATTGGCCTGAGCCACCAGAGCACCGGAAAAAGCCACCAGTGCATTGGAAATAAGCAGCCCCAATATAATAGTATTGTCTGTATTAATACCATTTGCCCGTATCATATGTGGATTACAGCCAGTGGCCCGGATTGCCGCTCCGATTTCCGTACCAAAAAACCAATAACATAATACGCCAGTCAAAATCACCACAACAGCCCCTACCAGTAAAATCATGGTAGCCGCGGTAAAATCCGGTACAGCATAAAGGCTGAATATTGTATCAATTTGTAAAAGGGACAGATTTGCTTTGCCCATAATATGGAGATTTACCGAATAAAGGGCTATCATAGTCAATATCCCCGCCAAAAGCGCCGGAATTTTCAGCTTAGTACATAAAATACCGGTAACAACACCACTGAGCATACCGGCAAATCCAGCAGCCAGCATAGCTGGAATCGGGCTCCAGCCAGCAAGTAGACAGGCCGCTGCCGTAGCTGCCCCCAGGGGGAAGCTGCCTTCCACCGTCAAATCAGCAATATCCAAAACCCGAAAGGTAATATATACACCAATAGCCATCAGGGACCAAAGAAGACCCTGTGACACAGTAGGAATTATTAAGTCCAATGTAACAACCTCAATTCAAATAAGTAAAGCTCCAGACAAAAGTCGGCCATGAATGGCACCTAAAGCTATATGTCTGGAGCTTGCCTTTAAAAATAAACTTAAAAATTAATTAATAGTTTCAGCATCCTTCAACACATCAGCCGGAATAGTGATACCAAGCTTATCGGCAACACCTTTGTTAATAACAGCCTTTAAATTCTTGGAGAACTGAATTTCCATGGTTGCCGGCTTTGATTTACCCTCTAAAATATCAGCAGCCATCATACCTGACTGACGGCCCAGCTGATAATAATCAACACCATAGGTTGCCAAGCCACCGGCCTTTACCATATTTGACTCACCACAAATAATTGGTTTCTTGGCCTCCATTGCCACAGCAGCCATAGTAGGCATGGCCGAAGCAATTACATTATCGGTTGGCACATAAAAGGCATCAACCTTACCGGTAAGGCTCTGAACAGCCTGCTGAATATCATTAACGGTAGATATAGTGGCGGCCTCCACCTTCAAGCCCTTTGACTCAGCATACTCCTTCATGGCCTTGAACTGAATTTCCGAATTAACCTCACTGGAGGTATATACGCAGCCAATGGTCTTGGCATTTGGACACAGCTTCATCAGAAGATCAACCTGCTCCTTGATTGGATTCATGTCACTTGTGCCGGTAACATTGCCACCAGGAGCCTCATTGGACTTAACCAGCTTGGCACCAACATAATCTGTTATGGCACTGCCCACAATAGGAATATCCTTCGTGAGATTGGCCACAGTCTGTGCGGCCGGCGTTGCAATGGCATAAATCAAATCCACCTTGTTGGTGACAAACCGCTGACCGATATTCTGCAAATTAGACTGGTCAGCCTGTGCATTTTGATTGTCAATGGTAAGATTTTTCCCTTCTTCAAAGCCCCGCTCCTTCAAGGCATCAACAAAGCCCTTGTTGGCTGCATCCAAAGCGTCATGCTCCACCAGCTGAACTACACCAACAGAATACTTTTTATCAGTACCAGACTGGCTTTGAGAACCGCAGCCAGCAATAAGTCCAAAGGACATAACCGCAGCCATCCCCAGTGCTGCCATTTTTAATTTCTTGGAAAGCATCATTCTCTATCACTCCTAAAACACATTATAATAGCATGATGAAATCTAAGCTAATACTTCGTCTTCGGCCCTGAGCTAACGGGCGCTAAGGCTCCCATCCTATTAGGTGGGAGTTAAGCGCCCATAGCGGTGAGTGTCTACTGTTCAACTTCAACAAAGTCTTGTTTCACAGGACACTTTCGCATAGGGCGCATTATCCAATCGGCTTTGCCTCTTGGATGCTTCCGTAAAGCTCAGGATTTACTCGACTAATGTTCAGAGGGAGTTTAAAGCTCCCACTAAATAAGTCTCGTTTTACAAGCATTCACTAAAATTTCATAAAAACATGAGATTATTATACATTATTGTTTTAAAAAAATAAACTATGTTCTCTCCAAAAAAACAAAAATATTTTAGTTGTAGAATTTTTTGTAAAATAAGCTTATTTGACACTTGTCAGTGTCCACACGCCCTTACATGAAATCCAAGCTCATACTGCGCCGTTGGCTTGTATTCACTAATATTTCATAGTAAAATAAAACTGTTAATGATGTTGTAGAACAAGTATATCTATAGTTAGGGATGAGTGGCATGACAGAATTTATCAATAATTATTTTAAAATCAAGGAACGAAACAGCTCCATAAAAACCGAGTTTCTTGGAGGACTTCTCAATTTCATTACCATTATGTATATTCTGGTTGTAAACCCATCCCTTTTCGCCCACGCAGGAATGGATTTTGGCGGAGTTTATCTGGCCACCATTGGGGCAATTGTCATTGGCTGTCTCTATATGGGGGCTGTTTCCAATTACCCTATCATCATTGCCCCGGGCCTTGGTATAAATGCCTATGTGGTGTATACCATAATTGAGGCAATGGGGTACAGCTGGCAAAGTGCCTTAGGCTGCTGCTTCGTGGCTTCAGCAATTTTTTTACTGTTGAGTATGACCTCATTTCGTGAACAGCTCATAAACTCTATACCGGAATGTTTAAAGGTCGGTATTACATCTGGTATCGGGTTGTTTATCGCCTTTATAGGACTAAAAAACGGCAGCCTGGTAATAGCTAATGCCGGCACATACGTTGCTATTGGTGATATGGCCACCCCTGCTACAGCACTTACAGCCGTCGGCGTAATACTTACCCTGGTGCTTACCATACTAAGAGTACCGGCCGCCATGCTGTTAAGTATGCTGATTCTCACCATCATTGCCTATCTGGCTGGTATGCTTCAAATGCCTGAGCACTTTTTTGCCCTGCCTACCGGCATTGACACAACTGTGGGAGGGCTGGAATTAAGTCAAGTACCAGATATGATACCTATTGTTTTGGTTATTTTGCTGGTAACAATGTTTGATACCACAGGTACCATGATTGGTCTTGCCAAACAGGCTCACCTTATGAAGGGTGGTGTTTTTCCAAATTTGCGCGGTGCTCTGATGGCTGACGCTTTTGCCAGCTTTTGGGGAACCCTTCTGGGAACCGGTCCTTCCTCCAGCTTTGTTGAATCCTCGGCAGGTATTATGTCAGGATCCCGTACTGGTCTTACGGCTGTAGTGACCGGATTGCTGTTTATTTTCATGATATTCCTGTTCCCAATAGCTCAGGCCATGGCCGCCGTACCATCTATTACTGCTCCAATACTTATCATCGCCGGAATTCATATGTTCAATGAAATACGCACCCTTGAATGGGACAAGGAACGAATCATGTTCCCGGCTGTATTGACCTGTGTTATGATGCCTCTTACCTACAGCATCACCAACGGGGTTGCTGTAGGAATAATCAGCTACGTTATTCTTAACCTTGCTGCCAGAAAGCGCGAGGATATTCACCCACTGCTTTACCTGTTTGCTATTTGGTTTTTGCTTGATTTCCTGAAAATAATTTAAACTACAAGGGGGCTGCCGTATTTGATGTGAACTGCTCCCCGTCAAGAGGACAATAAAATAATATAAAATTTCTTTGGTCGGCAGATTCGTCTGTCGACCTTTTTATGCGGCTAAATACAAGGTGTGTTTCTCTATCGGCGTCAAGATACCAAGATTACGTTGCACACG
>JAFVER010000200.1 GCA_017475925.1 Anaerovibrio sp.
TCGTATACCATCCCTGAGAAACCGTCGGGAGGATATACGGGATTTGGCAGTTCATATTGTAAATGAGCTGGCCAGTCAGCATCAGATGCCGCAAAAGACCATTGCTGAGGAAACTGTGAATATCCTTACCAATTATGATTGGCCGGGGAATATCAAGCAGCTTCAGGGGGTGCTGGAGGTGGCCTTTTTCAAGACCACAGATGGCGTTATCAGACCTGAGGATATTAACCTCATGGGGGATGTGAAGCCTGATAATAAGTGGAAGGAAGACAAGGATATTTTCGTAAAGGCGTGGAAGGCCGCGGGAGGCAATGTATCCCGTATGGCAAATCTCCTTCACGTAAGTCGTGTTACCCTGTACCGCTATCTAAAAAAGTATGGCTTTGAGAAAAAGTAATTTTGAATAGGAGCGATAAGTTTGCGTTTACGTAGAAAGCCTTGGGTTGACCAGGCTATTCATGATTTTGAGGATTTCGTGTTCCCTAAGGATAACCCGGCCTCTGAGGAGCAGAAGGGTAAGTGGGCCCAGGTTTTTGACCGTCAGGCTCCCCTTCATGTGGAGCTGGGTACCGGCAAGGGAGACTTTATTAGTCAGATGGCTCTTCGTCATCCTGATATAAATTTCATTGGCATTGAGGCACAGCAGGACGTGCTTTACATGGCTGCCAAAAAAATTCGGGAGCTGGATATTACCAATGTGAAGCTTCTGGTGTTTGATATTAATAATATTGAGACGATTTTTTCTGAGGGCGAGGTAGATCAGTTCTACATCAATTTCTGTGATCCATGGCCAAAGGCAAGACATGCCAAGCGTCGCCTTACCCATGTGGGCTTTTTGAAGCACTATTCCAAGCTGCTTAAGCACCCGGGAAAGCTGGTGTTTAAGACAGATAATCGCCCCCTCTTTGATTTCTCCCTGGAGCAGTTTGAGGAGGCCGGCCTTCAGGTGAATGATGTGTCCTTTGACCTTCATGCGGAAAATAGACCGGACAATATTATGACTGAGTATGAGCGTAAATTTAGTGGATTTGGTGAAAAAATTAATCGTTGTGAGGTAACCTTCCCTTGAGTAAAGTAGAGCCACTGACACCGCGCAGACAGGGCGTCAAATTATGGAAAAACAACCATGAAGCCATTATGACTCTGGTGATAATATTGCTTATTGCAGGACTTTTTAATGTGTTCAGTTCAACCTTTGTTATGGCTGAAAGGGACTATGGGAGTCCTTATGCATTTTTGCTAAGGCACGCTGTCAGCATGATTTTGGGGCTGCTTTTATGCTATGTGGGAGCCAGGGTGGATTACCACAAATGGCGTTCTTTGATAATGCCGGTAACCGTTATATTGATGGCTTGCCTTTTAGTGGTGCTGCTCTTTACGGATCCTGTTAATGGTGCCCGCCGCTGGATTCCCCTTCCGGGTTTTTCCTTCCAGCCTGCGGAATTTGCCAAGCTGGTAAGTATTATGCTGGCTGGCTATTATATTTCCTTCAGAAATGGACAGGGCAAGGAGGTCAATCTCTTCAATCGTCAGCTGGGCGTGGTGGGAGTCATGGCCCTGTTGGTTTATGTTGAACCGGATATGGGTACTGCCTGCATTGTTATGGGCATCCCTATAATGATGCTTATGGTGGGGGGCTTGCATTTTAGCAAGATAAAATGGTTGCTTTTGGGAGCCGTTATACTGGTGGGCTTTATGATTTACATGCAGCCATACCGATTGGAGCGACTGATGGTTACCTATGATCCATGGCCCTATGCTCAGGATCAGGGCTATCAGACGGTAAGGTCACTGATGTCAATTGGTTCCGGTGGCCTTTTTGGCATGGGGATTGGTCAGGGACTCAGCAAATATGATTATCTGCCGGAGGCCCATACGGACTTCGCCTTTGCGGTATTTAGCCAGGAAATGGGCTTTTTTGTGGTTTTGGCCATTTTGATAGTATATATGCTGTTTTGCCGTTATGCGGCAGCTATTGCCAAGCAGGCCCA
>JAFVER010000201.1 GCA_017475925.1 Anaerovibrio sp.
ACAAATCCTCGACATAGTACCACTATGACTGTGGTTTGTCGCCTAGCAATAGACAGTCAATCACCGCAAATATGGACGAATTCATTTAATCAACACACCCTAAGTAATTTCCAAAAATGAACGCAAGCAGCACCACCAGCTCACACATTGTCGTTACCGCACCATATACATCTCCGGTAAGACCGCCCAAAAGCCTGGTAACGTAATTGCAAAAAAATACGTAAGCAGCAAGGCACAGACTGTTGCTATTACTCCATTCCAGCCCCAAGGAAGCACCAAAAGCAGCCCATAAAACACCACAAAGAGCAGCGTTCTGGTATTGGCATATTTAGTAAAGGCCTTTCCCATACCTTCATTCCTGGCATATGGATACATAAATATGGCTATCACCATCATCATTCGGGATATAATCGGCATAACAAAAAAGGCTGCCGGCATAATTTCCGCCGGCATATCCGATACAGCTCCATATTGAAGCAGCATCAGCAGGACAAAGGCAACAACACTAAAGGCGCCGCTACAGCTGTCCTTCATGATTTCCAGCATCCGCTCCCGGTCCCTGCCGGAAAAAATCCCATCCACTGTATCCATAAACCCGTCACAATGAATACCGCCAGTCAACATAACCGGCAATGCAACCATAAAGGCAGCAGCCAGATGCATTGGTATCGCCACCCCATAGTCTGGCAGCAGGACATAAATGAGCCAGGCCACTCCACCATAGATACTTCCTAAGACAGCTCCTATAAGTGGAAAATACAAGACACTTTTCCCAAAATCCTCTTCAGTCCAAACAGTCTGCTTAACAATATTTATTCTGGTTAAAAATTGCAGTCCAATAAAAAACGCCTGCACCTAAACCACCCCAGTGCTAAAATGAGACTCATTCAGTGGGAGCTTTGAACTCCCACTGAATCATAGTCGAATTAATCCTAAGCATTACGGAAGCATCCAAGAGGCAAAGCCGATTGGATAATGCGCCCTATGCGAAAGTGTCCTGTGAAACAAGACTTTGTTGAAGTTGAACAGTAGACACTCACCGCTATTGGCGCTTAACTCCAACCTAAGAGGATGTAAGCCTTAGCGTCCGTTAGCTTAGGGTAAAAAAACATATATAACATGAGCGATAATCAAATAAAGTATGGTGGCAGTATACATCAGACGAATTGTCTCCATAATATGGGAATTATCCAGCTTTTCAACAGGATCCCCCATATAGGCCCGAAAATGGACCTTGCCAAAGTAGGAATTGTACCCCCCCAGCCTTATATGCAACGCCCCGGCCACAGAGGCCTCTGCCCAGCCGCCATTGGGACTGGGGTGCTTTTTGGCATCACGCCTTAATATTTTCCAGGACTGCTTCCAGTCAAACCCCAGTATAAGTGCTGAAATTACAAATAGTATACCTGTAATTCTTGCGGGTATATAGCCAAGAACATCATCGGTTCTGGCTGCCACTCTGCCAAAATATAAATAGCGGTCATTTTTGTACCCCACCATAGAATCAAGGGTATTTACCCCTCTGTACAGAAACGCCAGCTCCAGACCACCAATAGCATAAAAAAACAATGGTGCGATTATCCCATCAACCGTATTTTCGGCAATTGTTTCTACTGTCGCTCGTGAAATCTCGCCTTCTTCCAGTTTATCCGTATCTCGTCCTACAATCCAGCCAACCTTAAAACGGGCCTGAGATAAATCCTTTGCCACCAGATAGTCATGAATCTCCTTTCCAGCAGCCGCCAGACTTTTGGGAGAAATAGTAAAGCTCAACAGAAATGCTTCAATCGCCATGATAACGTAACTATTGCTACACATTCTCACAATATTCATTATACCATTTACAACCAAAAAGGTGAATACCAGCACCAGCACAACAAGTAACCCACCGGACAATATTTGTCTGACGCTACTATCAGTTTTATGATAAAGCATTCTTTCCAGACTGGTAATCAGTCTGCCGATTAATACCACTGGATGCAGGTTGGACCTTGGATCACCAAGGACTGCATCAATAAAAAAAGCTACTATGGCCGTTATCATAAATCATTCTCACCCATTATTGTTTTCAATTTAACCATATCAAGATGCTGTTCGACAATATCCGCCAATCGTTCATAATTACGCTGCTTTTCAGCCAGTACATTACGGGTGTTAGGCAGTGCCAGCAAGCCCTTCCTTATTCGTACACTATTTATAACCTGCCGCCTAAATTCATCATTGTCAAAAATCCCATGAATATATGTGCCAAACACGGTTCCATCAGCACAAACAGTCCCCTCTACAGCTTGGCAGAGCTGCCGGCTACGCTCCTTGATTATAAATGGGTGACTGTCATTTTTACCTAAAAACTCGGTTTTACCCATGTGAATTTCATAACCTGCCAACCCTCTTGCATTGATTTTTTGTCCCATAAAGCAAAGGTTATTACAGTCGGCCTTCACCTGATTGGTAAGCTTATCCTGGGCAAAAACCGTTATTATATCCAACAGAGCCAAGCCTTCTGTCCCATTCAATTCCGATTCACTGTGATATGGATCTCTTATTTCTCTGCCCAACATCTGATAGCCACCACATATACCAATAACTGCCTTTCCATGATTGCTGTGCTGCTTAATCAGCTCTTTAAGGCCCGACTCCGCCAGATAACGCATATCCTCCACGGTGTTCTTGCTGCCAGGCAATATAACAATATCCGGCTCACCAAATTCAGATGTTTCCTTTACGTAGTACAGGGAAACATCTGCCTCGTTTGACAAGGCATCAAAATCCGTAAAATTGGATATTTTAGGAGTCTGAATAACAGCAATCTGTATATCGGCCTTTTCCCTTGCAAAGGCCTTTTCCTGTAATGATACCGAATCCTCATCATCAATGCCCATTTTTTCAATATGTGGAATAATCCCCAGCACCGGCTTACCGGTTTTTTCCTCCAAAAAATCAATGGCCGGCGTCAATAGGCTTACATCACCACGGAATTTATTAATTATCAGCCCCTTAACAAGGGCCCGCTCATCTTCATCCAGAAGCTCCAGCGTCCCCACCAGAGAAGCCAAAGCGCCTCCCCGGTCAATATCAGCAATAAGGAGCACCGGAGCATTTAGATGCTTCGCTACCCGCATATTTACAATATCGTTGGCCTTTAAATTAACCTCGGCGGGACTGCCGGCTCCCTCAATTACAATTATGTCATACTCCTTCTCCAGCCGCAGCAAAGCTTCCTTTACGGCCTCAAAGGCCTTTAAGGAGTATCCATTATGGTATTCCCTGGCTGACATGTTGCCAACCGGTTTTCCCATAATTACAACCTGGGAACAGGAATTGCCTGTGGGCTTAAGTAGCACCGGATTCATATCCACCATAGGCTCCAGACCAGCTGCCTCCGCCTGGGCCACCTGTGCCCGGCCCATTTCCCCACCATCTCTGGTGACATAGGAATTAAGGGCCATATTTTGCGCCTTAAATGGTACAACCCGCTTTCCCTGACGATAAAAAATTCGGCATAGGGCTGTAGCCAAAATGCTTTTTCCTACATGGGATGATGTGCCCATGCACATTATTTTATTTGCCATTTATTACCTCTCACCATAAATACTAGGGTGTGTTGATTAAATGAATTCGTCCATATTTGCGGTGATTGACTGTCTATTGCTAGGCGACAAACCACAGTCATAGTGGTACTATGTCGAGGATTTGTCAACGACGCAAGGACAGTCAAGACCTGTGAAGATGGA
>JAFVER010000202.1 GCA_017475925.1 Anaerovibrio sp.
TCCATCTTCACAGGTCTTGACTGTCCTTGCGTCGTTGACAAATCCTCGACATAGTACCACTATGACTGTGGTTTGTCGCCTAGCAATAGACAGTCAATCACCGCAAATATGGACGAATTCATTTAATCAACACACCCTAGTGAAATCAAGTTATGCGTAGATTGAACTTAGTTCCAGTAGGCAAAATGTTTTGAGCGAAAGCGCTCCACGTTAGACATTCACCTAGCATAAATACACATATTATACATGTGGAAGGTTTGAATCAGTAGTGGTATTTAGTTTTGGTTCCGGCTCAGTAAATGGAACCTCCACCTCAGTATCATCATTTTCAACTGCCTGTCGTTCCTGGCCTGAATCAGCCCGTACCGGCTCCACCGGAATAAGCTTCGGTTCGTTGTCATCATGGTCGTCATGACCTGAGTCGTCATCTGTCGGCTCCTCTTTTTCCGTTACATTACCAAAGCCCACCAATTCCTTTAGCTCAGCAGCCTCCAGGGTTTCCTTTTCAATGAGGGCCTCAGCAATAAGATGCAGCTTGTCAACATTTTCAGTCAACAGCCGGCGGCAATCCTCATAGGCTTCCTCAATATAATGACGTACTTCCTTGTCAATTTCACTGGCAATCTCTTCCGAATAATTCCGCTGGTTATTGAAGTCACGCCCCAAAAATACCTGATGGTTCTTGTCCTCGCCGTAGGCCACTGGGCCAAGTACGTTGCTCATGCCATATTGGGTAATCATGTTCCGCACCAGCTGAGAGGCCCGTTGAATATCGTTCTGAGCTCCTGTACTGATTTCATGAAGCACAACTTCCTCGGCAACCCGACCAGCCAACAGGGTCCGTAGCTGATCCATCAATTCACCCCTGGTGGCATATGACCTATCCTCCTTTGGCAGCATAAGAGTATAGCCGCCAGCCCGTCCCCGCGGAATAATAGTAACCTTGTGCACCGGGTCGGCATTTGGCAGCAGCATACCAACCAAGGTATGTCCGCCCTCGTGATAAGCCGTAAGCCTCTTCTCCTTGTCGCTCATCACCTTTGACTTGCGCTCCGGTCCTGCCATTACCCGCTCAATGGACTCCTCCATTTCCAGCATGGCAATAGTTTTTTTGTTACGACGGGCCGAAAGCAGTGCTGCCTCATTTACCAGATTGCTTAAGTCAGCACCGGTAAATCCCGGGGTACGCCGAGCCAGTACATTAAGGTCAACGTCCTTGTCTACAGGCTTGCCCTTGGTATGAACCTTCAAAATTGCCTCTCGGCCCTTCACATCCGGCTTATCAACCACAATCTGGCGGTCAAAACGGCCAGGGCGAAGCAGGGCCGGATCCAAAATATCAGGACGGTTAGTTGCTGCAATAATTATGATGCCCTCATTGGCTGCAAAGCCATCCATTTCTACCAGCATCTGATTTAAGGTCTGCTCGCGCTCATCATGTCCGCCGCCCAATCCAGCACCACGCTGACGGCCAACAGCATCAATTTCATCAATAAATACAATACAAGGGGAATTCTTTTTGGCCTGATCAAACAGGTCACGGACGCGGGACGCACCTACACCCACAAACATCTCCACAAAATCAGAGCCACTTATGGAAAAAAACGGTACACCGGCCTCACCAGCTACAGCCTTGGCCAACAGGGTCTTACCAGTACCAGGAGGGCCAAACAAAAGAACCCCCTTAGGAATCTTTGCTCCCAGCTCATTGAACTTGGCAGGGTGCTTTAAAAACTCCACTACCTCTTCTAATTCCTGCTTCGCCTCGTCGGCCCCGGCAACGTCGCCGAAGGAAACCTTTACCTTGTCGCCGCCGCTCATTCTGGCCCGGCTCTTGCCAAAGGACATTACCTTTCCACCGCCACCCTGGCTTTGCTGCATGAAAAATACCCAAACACCAATCAACAGTAATATAGGCAGCAATGAGGACAGCAAAGTGGACCACCAAGGTGGCTCTGGTGGATTCTCTGCCTTTATCTCCACATTCTTTCCCTGCAGGGTCTTAATAATATCCCCATCCTGCCCCGGATAGGTTGGCAACACGGTATTAAATTCCGTACCATCACTAAGGGTACCTCTAATGTTATTCTCAACAATAACAACCTTGGCAACCTTGCCGTCGTTTACCTGCTGCATAAAGGATGAATAGTTCATCTCCATGCGGGTTGGAGCCCTGTTGGTAAAATAATCTATCAGGGTAATGGCAACAAAAATAATCAGCAGGTAAAAGCCTACATTTCTAATAAACTTGACCAATATGTAACCTCCCAAAAAAGGTAATATATATTTTTTATTACAACGGGTAATTATACCATCATAACAGTTTTCTTACAAATAAAGAAATATTATGAATAGATTTCCCGCTTCAAAACACCGATAACCGGTAAATTTCGATATTTTTCCGCATAATCAAGGCCATAGCCCACTAAAAATTCATCTGGCACATCAAACCCACAGTAATCGATTTTTACTGGTATCTGGCGCCGCGGCTCCTTGGTCAAAAGAGCACACAGCTTTACGCTGGCTGGCTGGCGCTTGTTTAAAATATCCATAAGGCAATTCATGGTTACACCGGAATCGATAATATCCTCCACCAAAAGAACATCCCTTCCGGCAATATCCTTTTCCAAATCCTTTTTAATATTCACTCTGCCGCTGGTTTCTGCTCCATCGCCATAGCTGGAGGCAACAATAAAATCAATGTTCAGTGGCAGCTTTATCTGCCTTATCAAATCGGAAAAAAAGACCACTGAGCCCTTCAATATGCCAACAACAACAATATCCTTTCCCGCATAATCCCTGGTAATTTCCTGCCCCAGCTCAGCTATCCTTTCAGCAATGGTTTTTTCATCAAACATTACTCTTTCCAAGTCATTTAACATTTTGTTCTACTCCTTTGGTTTGTATGAAAGAATGAGATATTCCTTTGTATTTTCATCGACCAAAGCTACTTTGGTCTGTCTTACTCCTGCTACCCAGATAATTTCACCA
>JAFVER010000203.1 GCA_017475925.1 Anaerovibrio sp.
ATGGTCGTTTATATCATGATTAGGGCCATAGCATCTGTCGTTGTAAACGCCCTGGCTACCATCAAAATTTCTACCACGGGCCATGAAGTGACCGCCAGAACCGTCACAAAGTATGATTTCCCTCCAGGAAATGCTGGACTCATCTACCCCCATAGCTTTAGCGGCTGCTGCCTTTACCTGAGCCTCGTCTATTACTTCAACATTATTTTCCGCTAATTTTGTCTCCACGATTTTGCTGTTGGCCTGTGCAACATTATGGAATTGATTGATTTTCTGTTGATGGCCGTACCAGCCAAGTCCACCTAATGCCACAACACATACAACCAACGCAGCCCCTGCCTTCTTCATGGTTTTTTTAGAAATAATTTTGTTATCCATAGTAAATTCCTCCTTGAATTTATCATCTTGTATTTTGTGTATCCTTATTGGGTACACCTGAAGTATAAATTCTAAATCTAAACAAAATATAAACTGTACTTTAATATTTTCACAAATACGGATTTTTACTTGTTTAAATATTTGTTAGAATTAAGGCGTATACTATTATTGAAATTAAATACTATTAAGTATAAAGAGGGTGTTTCCATGCGATTACGGGATATTTCCGTGAGAAAGCGTTTACTTATAACTAATTTTATGATGGTGTTTATTCCGTTCTGCGTACTAGTTATTATCAGCAGCAGTCTTATGTTGGGGATGAAGCTGATAAACGGCTCCAACCAGGACAAGATTAATTCTATGTGGCCCGAAAAGGGTCCGGCTCCTTCCATACAGTTTGCCATCAGCTCTATTAAGGTAAAGCTGGAGAACAGCAATGATCCTATGCCCGGTCCAGGCATGGGAAGACACCATCATGGTCGTGGTATGCGCAAGGGCATGAATCAAGGTCCCGGACTCAATATGCCCTTTGACACAAATATAGAAAAAGAACTTCACGATTTAGAGCAGCTGGGAATCCAAAGTGTATTGACCCAGGACAATAATATAACCTATATATCCCCTGAGGCTGACTCACAGGAAATAATACAAAAGGTATCCTCACGTAGTAACGGAAGCTCCATTATGCTTTGGGACGATGATATATTTTTATTTAAATATCAGTCCTCTGACCAACGTACCCAAATCTATTCTTATGGAAAGGCACCACTTATTACACCGGATGCTCCGCCAAAGCCTAACCCTCTTCTATACTGGGATGATATTATTACTGTAATTATCATTGTAGCCATCATAACCATTATCCTGCTGGGACTATATTTTTCCCGACTACTGTCACGACAAATTCTGGAGCCGCTGTCCGCTCTCCGTAAGGCCTCAGCAGAAATCCGTCAGGGTAACCTTGATACACCTATAGATATCCAAACCCAGGATGAATTTGGTGATGCGTGTCGTGATTTTGAGGCCATGCGGTTGGAACTAAAGGCAGCCCGTGAACAGCAAGAGAAATACGAGGAAAACCGCAAGGAGCTCATAGCCGGAATTTCACATGACCTATCCACCCCACTTACCTCCATGAAGGGCTATGCCAGCGGCATTCTGGATGGCATTGCCAAAACTCCTGAAAAGCAACGTCATTATGTGG
>JAFVER010000204.1 GCA_017475925.1 Anaerovibrio sp.
TGATTTTTGAACAAAAACTTCGCCAGAGATGCTGTCAAATGCGAGGCGGAGGAATGAGGCATAGCGGTGGCTATGTCGATTGACGACAACAAAGCAGTTGGCTGTATATATGGTGAAGTTTGTCAAAATATCATCGTGTCAATGCAGTTGATACCATTTTATTATAGCCTGAGTGCCATCATCATCCATACCATTGGCTGAAAGCATATCATAAAGCTCCTTGGTTTTTTGAAGTCCTGGCAAATCCAGTCCGGCCTCCTCAGCCGACTCAATGGCAATCCGCATATCCTTGATGAAATGCTTGATATAGAACCCTGGTGCGTAGTCACCCTTTAACATTCTCCGGCCAAGGTTGGACAAGGACCAGGAGCCGGCTGCTCCCGTCTCAATGGTAGACAATACCTTTTCAGGCTCCAAACCCATTTTCTTAGCGTAAAAAAGAGACTCTGCCACGCCTAACATACCAGAAGCTATAGCAATCTGATTGGCCATTTTGGTATATTGACCGCTACCGGCCGGGCCAAAATAATTTATGGTTTTCCCCATGGCTTCAAATAAAGGCTTAGCAGCAGCAAATGTGGCTTCGTCACCACCCACCATTATTGCCAGAGTGGCATTCTTAGCACCAAGATCCCCACCGGATACCGGTGCATCCAAGGAACCAATCCCCTTTGCCCCTGCCTCCTCATAAAGCTTTTTGGCCAGTCTTGGACTGGATGTAGTCATATCAATGATTATACCGCCATTTTTACTGGACAAAACTCCTTTTTCGCCGAGATAAATCTCCTCCACATCCTTTGGATAGCCAACAATGGAAATAATCACATCCACCGAAGCTGCCAGCTCAGCAGGAGATTCACTCCATCCCATGCCTTCATCAATAAGCGGCTGTGCCTTGGCTTTTGTTCGATTGTATACCATTACATCAAACCCGGCAGCCTTTAAATGACGAGCCATACTACTGCCCATAACACCAGTGCCGATAAAACCAACTTTTTTTATTTCCATCCCTGCACCTCCAAATGATTTTATTTTAATTCTCTATTGTTTCCAACGGCTTTTTCCGTGGACGGCCACGACGTGGATATTTTGTAACACGGGTACCCTGATCACGGGTAGAGCTGCTACGTTTATTTTCATCATGGCTGCCGGCAGCTCTTGTTGCAGCATTGCGGCCAGCTGTACTCTTGGTACGGGTGTTAGTGCTGCGTCCCTTTGAATAAGCTGTTTTTGTTCTTGCTCCCCTGCCTCTACGAGTCTGCTTGCCAGCTTTGTTATCGCTGTCATCCTGCTCTGCATCCGGCTCTGTAGCTACAGCTTTTTCTTCATCAGATGCATCAACTGTCTGTCCGGCAGTTTCAAGCTTTACCGCCGTCACTATGGCAGCAGCTTCCGCCTCCACATCTTCACCGGAAAGTGCTTCCTCTGACAGAGCCTCCATGACAATTTCTATCATGTCCCGTTCACAATCCACTCCTTCAAGATTTATTTCACGGACATCAGCTGGCTGATTAGCCAAATCTACCGCCTTGGCTTCACCATCAGCTAACTCCTTAGCCGTCACTGAGGCCTTGTAAATGCCCCGCAGCACCTTATATATAGCCTTGACCTTTTTATAAACCTCACTGCCATCCTTACGTCCCATCAGCTTGTTAAGCATATGATAAAATTCCATCTTGGTAGTGGAGCCCTGCAAGGCTTTATAAATCTGCTCAGCCTCATGATAGTTAATCATGATTTTATGGTTAAGCTTAACAGTATTAAGGATTTTTGTACATATAGACTGATATGCCCGCTTGGTTTTTTCGTCCCCGGAAATATCTGTTATTTCTTCAGCATTTACCTGTAGCCCTAATGAGCTGCCATCAGCATTTACAGCTGCTTCAGCCTCCAATGCCGGTAAATCACCTGCTACAGCTTCATCATCAGTATTAATTTCAATAATAACATCCTGATCACTTTCATCTATAGCCTCATTATTTTGGTGCTTTAAGGCCATATTTATATCCCTGCAACGGAAAATAGTCTTACGATCCCTTTTTTGTGCCATAGAAATAGCTGCATCATACCCCTTATCCCGACTGATAATATAATAATTGTTGTCAGCGGAATAATCACATATAAGGGCAGTAATAAGCTGAAAATCCAAGGCATTTTCCACGCCATTTTCGATTTTCATAAACTTAATAATCCCCTGGGTAGCCATGATTTTTTGTACCACTTCTATCTTTAGGGTATCAGCCTTGTCACTGTAAAAGAGGTATATATTATCGGCTGATGTAAGATTTTCAATTCCATTTAGGCCTTCGTTATGTACGTTTTCATAATCAATATAAAAATTTGCCACTTGTTACCTTCCTATTCCTGCAACTAAAAATTATGCTTCTTTTCTGTCCACTGGTACAGTGTGCAGCTCCAAATCCGGATTGTTATCCGTAATCCAGCCCAGGGCCCATTCATTGTTTACCAACAGCACAGGATTTTCCCGCCTGTCATAAACAAACATTCCGCGGTCAGCTCCCCGCAGGCTGGCAGGCGTCACTTCACGTCCATCCTGATAAGTAAGCCACCGAGCCACCTCATAAGGCTGCATATTCATTATAATATCTACTCCGTATTCATTTTTCAAGCGATATTCCAGCACCTCAAACTGCAATGTGCCTACAGTCCCCACAATAAAGGATTCTGTACCGGCTCCGGCCTGCTGAAAAAGCTGAATAGCCCCCTCCTGAGTAAGCTGCTCTACACCCTTTACAAACTGCTTGCGCTTCATGGTATCCTTTGCCTGAATACGGGCAAACTTTTCTGGTGGGAATACAGGGAACGCCTCATAATCAAATTTTGACGATATGTCACACAGAGTATCACCAATGCCAAAAATCCCGGGATCAAACAGTCCAACAATATCCCCTGGATAGGCTTCTTCCACAATCTGACGGTCCTGAGCCATAAACTGCTGCGGCTGAGCCAGCTTGATTGGTTTGCCGGAACGACTGTGATAAACACTCATGCCACGCTGGAATTTACCGGAGCAAATCCGAATAAACGCCAATCTGTCCCGGTGAGCCGGATTCATATTAGCCTGAATCTTAAACACAAAGGCCGAAAATTTTTCATCCTCCGGTTTTATTAATCCCTGGGAGGAATTTCTTGCCTGCGGCTCCGGTGCTAATTTCAAATATTCCTCCAAAAAGTTCTGTACACCAAAATTTGTCATAGCAGAACCAAAGAACATTGGTGTCAGCTCACCTTTAGCTACCTTATCCAAATCAAATTTTTCACCGGCCATATCCAGAAGCTCTATGTCATCCATCAGCGTTTGATGGGCTTCCTGTCCCAGCATTTCAGTAAATTCAGGGTCATCCAGCGAACCGGTAACAGACGCCCGGGTATTCTGACCGTGGGAGGTATCATCCTCAAACAGCTCTATCTGCTTTTTTTGTCGGTCATACACCCCGAAATACTTACCGTCAGTGCCAATAGGCCAATTCATAGGATAAGAACGTATACCCAAAACATTTTCAAGCTCATCCATTAAATCAATGGGAGCCTTACCAAACCGGTCCAGCTTATTAACAAAGGTGAAAATCGGAATGCCACGCTGCTTACATACCTTAAACAGCTTTTTGGTCTGAGCCTCTACGCCCTTTGCCACATCTATTATCATAACAGCACTGTCCACTGCCATCAGCGTGCGGTAGGTATCCTCAGAAAAATCCTGATGACCTGGGGTATCAAGAATATTTATGCAATAATCGCCATAATTAAATTGCAAAACAGATGATGTAACAGAAATACCACGCTGCTTCTCTATTTCCATCCAGTCTGATACAGCATGATGGGCTGTCTTGCGGGATTTTACGGAACCAGCCAAATGGATAGCCCCACCATACAACAGAAGCTTTTCCGTAAGAGTCGTCTTACCAGCATCCGGATGGGAAATAATGGCAAAGGTTCTTCGTCGTTTTATTTCGTCAGTCAATTGTGACAAATTAGATTCCTCCACATTCACATAAATAAATAATCACTCATTAATCACCCGTTAATTCTACTATGAAATCTTAGTGAATACAAGCCAAAAGCGCAGTATGAAGTTAGAAAAAAACATGCAACAAAAAACCCGGATATAATCCGGGAAAATAATCTATGGAGGTGCCACCCAGATTCGAACTGGGGAATAAAGGTTTTGCAGACCTTGGCCTTACCACTTGGCGATGGCACCAATTTTGGAGCGGAAAACGAGACTCGAACTCGCGACCCCCACCTTGGCAAGGTGATGCTCTACCAACTGAGCTATTTCCGCACAATGGCGACCCGAAGGGGACTTGACCCCCTGACCTCCGCCGTGACAGGGCGGCATTCTAACCCACTAAACTACCGGGCCACAAGTAGTCATCGTTTGACGACGATTGTTATTATACGAGATAAAAACCTCTTTGTCAACTATTAATAACAACTTCAGCTTAATTTTGTCATTTACCTATCGGTTTTCATCGTGCTTTCCGGGAAAAAATTTCCCTAAAGCCTTCATCATATGGTGCCCTTACAATACCATATTCAGTTATTATAGCTGTAATAAGCTCATTATCCGTTACATCAAAGGCCGGATTATATACCTTTACACCCAAGGGGGCCATAGGCCTTTCATACCACATGGAGGTTATCTCCGCTGCTTTACGCTGCTCAATAACAATATCATTACCGGTAGCTGTTGCCATATCCACAGTAGCAGTAGGCGCACACACATAGAATGGTATATTATAGCGTTTGGCCAGCGTAGCCACCATAGAGGTTCCAATTTTATTAGCCACATCTCCATTGGCTGCCACTCGGTCACAGCCTACAAAAACAGCATTTATCCAACCATTTCGCATGACCGCTCCAGCCATATTGTCACAAATAAGCGTTACATCAAAGCCTGCCTGTTGAAGCTCAAAGGCAGTAAGCCGGGCTCCCTGCAGCAGAGGCCGTGTTTCATCAGCAAATATTCTAAGCTTATATCCCTTTTCCTGCCCCACATACATAGGTGCTGTGGCCGTCCCATATTTTATAGCTGCCAATTTACCGGCATTGCAATGGGTCAGCAATCCATCCCCATCCTTTATCAATGTAAGGCCAAATTCGCCAATAGCCCGACAAACCCGAATATCCTCCGCCCGAATTTCCATAGCTTCCTCATGAAGCAGTGCTACTATTTCATCTATTGTCTTATCTTTATTTTGAAGAACTACCTGCTCCATACGATTTAAGGACCAGGATAAATTTACAGCAGTAGGACGGGAGGAATTCAGATAATCCTTGGCTTTTAAAAATCTTTGATAAAACTCATCAAAATTATTGGCTGTATCAGCTATACGGAGGGCTTCAAGATAAATGCCAATACCGGCAGCCACTCCAATGGCCGGAGCCCCCCGCACCTTTAAAAGATATATGGCATCCCAGATTTCTTTTAGACTTGTAAGGGATATCACCTCGATGGCATTTGGCAATTTGGTCTGATCAATGATAACCAGGGCCTGCTTTGCCTCATCAAGGGCTACTGTATCATAATTCATAGCATTCATTTTCCCTTCTCCCATAAATCCACCCCTTCGCCGTATTATATTATGTATTCAAACTTTCCACACATATATATCGGTGATATCAAGGTGCAAATATCTATAAGCTGAAGTGGTAAACTAAAATTGGACACAGAGGGGGTAGTTTTTGGGCAAACGGTGTATACTGTATAGACAGTATGAAATATCGTTGGACAGAAACGTTCCCTCATTGGACAGGAGGTTTGCCATGAAGTATACGAAAGAACA
>JAFVER010000205.1 GCA_017475925.1 Anaerovibrio sp.
AATAAATGATAATATTTTACCTATAACTATTATACATTTTTTTGCGAGGGAGGGTCCTTATGTATGTCAGATGAAAAATTTTTGATTATATATTTTATAATTGCAGTAATATCGCTACTGTTAGGTAAGGGAATGGTGAGCTGGTCCTATTATCTCAGTCAGGAATACCCCCAGGAGGCAGAGCCCTTTATTAAGCTCTCTAATCCGGTTGTTAAATCCAATTTTTTGGTGGCGGCATCCGGGCTTTTGCCGCTGCTGCCGGCAACGGTTGTATTTACGAATAAGCAACTGGATTGGCCATTAATTTTTTCGATTTATGTAATTGCCCTTTTCCTTTGGCAAGTGGTCATATCTGATTTGCTTTGGCAGCTTATTTTTGATAAACAGCTGGCGTTGCTTGCGGTACTGGGGCTGATTCGGGTATTACTGGGGGATTATAATCTGGTGGACCATATTGGTGCAGGCTTGTTTGTAGGTTTTATTTTTTTCCTTTTGGCAATAGCGACCAGAGGTGGCTTCGGCGGTGGAGATATAAAGCTGTTAGCGGTTCTTGGCCTGTGGCTGGGCAGTGACCTGTTGTTAAGGACCGTGGTGTTAGGCATTCTATTGGGAGGGCTTGGGGCCCTTGGGCTGCTTATAGGGAAAAAGAGGAACCGAAAGGACTTTTTTCCTTACGGCCCCTTTTTCGCTATTAGTGCCCTGCTGTGTTTTATGTTCAGGCTTTTGGAACTATGACATCATGCTACATCAGGCCAATATTTCCTTTAGCTTATCCCAATCAGGAATTTTAGCAGCCTGCTGTAGGGCGGTTAATTTTTCTTTATCCTTTTCCGCCAGCTTGTACCCATCTAATTCCTCCAGCATATAAACCAGGCTGTCATAATCAAAGGAATGAACGATGTCAGCCATGGTCTGCCAGGCCTCGGCCAGCTCTTCGGCCGATATTGGTGATTTGCTGTCTTCATCGGTGGCTGGTTTTTCTACCAGTGGGGCCAATGCCTTAGCACATTCATGACACAGGGCCAGCATTATTGGGGTATCGGTCATAAGCTCATCCAGATAGCAGTTATTGCCGGCATCCTCCAGCCGCCGGGCCCGTTCAGACAATTCCTCAAAGCCGGCCACTCGTGCGGTGCTCTTTAAGGCATGAACCTTGGTAGTGTAATTGTGACAATCGCAGGTATTATGATATTGCTGTATTTCATCGGCGGTGCTTTGAAGTGATTCGGCAAAAACAGTAAGGGCGTTCAGATAGGCTTCTTCACTGCCGCAGTGCTTAATGCCGCTATCAACATCTAAACCAGGTACAGAGCGGAGCCAGTCCGGTATCAGGTTTTCTGCTTTTGGTTCATCCGCTTGCTCCGATGCTTCCTGTTCAATGACCTTGTCCTTTGGCAAATATTTCAACAGACATTGCTCCAGCTGTCGGCTGTCGATAGGCTTGGTCAGATAATCATCAAAGCCGGCCTTAAAATATAGCTCCCTGGCCCCGGCAACCGCATTGGCGGTAAGGGCTATGATTGGCGTATTGATATTTGGACTGTCAGTACGTTTTTTTAATTTTGCCAGAGTTTCCATACCATCCATACCAGGCATCCGATGATCCAGGAAAATGGCATCATAGACTGCTTCATTGGTCAGCTTTAGACACTCAAAGCCGCTGACTGCGGTATCAATCTGTATTTTGGTGCGCTTCAACAGCCCCTTGACCACGGTAAGATTAATATCTGTATCGTCAACCACCAGTATTTTAGCCTCTGGGGCGATAAAGGAGGTTCCTGCCTGGTGGCGCTCCGCCTGAGTCCGTCGGTAGGCTTCCTCAAAATTGCCCATAGCTGACCAGTTCAGTACCTTTTGCCGCACGGTAAAGAAGAAGCAGGAGCCCTCACCGTAGGTGCTTGTGACCTCAAGCTGGCTGCCCATCAGGGAGAGTAGCTTTTGGGTGATATTCATACCAAGTCCAGTACCCTCAATGGTCCGGTTTCGCCTTTCTTCAATTCGCTCAAAGGCCTTAAAGAGCTTGTGGATGTCCTCCTCCTTTATGCCTATGCCGGTATCGGTCACAGAAACCTTCAGGTCAATTTCGTACTCACTGGCTTTTTGCCAGCTCATGCTGAGGGTCACACTGCCGTGCTCGGTGTATTTTACAGCATTGGTGAGGATGTTGGTGATAATCTGGCGTAGTCTCAGCTCATCTCCCTGTAGGGTGCTTGGCAGATTTTCATCAGCCCTCACATGAAGCTCCAGCCCCTTTTTGGCAGCCCTGTTGGCTATCATATTGACCAAATCATTCAGCAGGGAGCTGGTGGCATATTCGGCAGATATTAATTCCAGCTTGCCGGCTTCAATTTTGGAGAAGTCCAAAATATCGTTGATAAGCCCTAAAAGAGTATTACCGGCGGTACGGATATTTTCCGCATAGTTTCGGATAGTTTCATCGGTACATTCCCGAAGAATCATTTCATCCATGCCGAGAATGGCATTTATTGGCGTACGGATTTCATGACTCATGTTGGAAAGAAAATCACTTTTAGCCTGATTGGCAGCCTTGGCCTGTTCGGCCATATCCTTTAAATCCTTATTGGACTGGGTAAGCTCCTGGGTCATGGCATCCAGAAAGGTTGCCATTCTTGTAGCCAATGGAATGACATTATGCTGCTCCTTCTGTTGAATCAATGGATGACAGACGCAATGCTCCGAAGCATTACCTTCCCGAAAACCGATGGCAATAAAGGCGCTGTTAAGTATTCCTCCCTGGCCATGATTAAAATAAATTTCTGATGTACCATAATTTGTTATCAATTGTGGTACAAATCGTCTATAAAAGCCAATCTCTTCATCGGCGGCTTTATGCAGAAACATGGTTCGGTTGCCACAGATAGTCAGAAATATCCCCTCTGGGGCAAAACCACACATTTTATCGCTGTATTTGGCGGTTTTTTGCAGAAGCTCAGCCGGTACCCCATAGGTAAGACGAACCTTTTCTCCTTTATAAACATCTCCATTGAAATATATTCGTCCCCGGTCATCATGGACAGGCGGCACTCGGCCAATGAGACAGCCGTTTCGCTCAATGGCTAATGGAAATTCAGCAATATTGAATATGAAGTTATCATCAGGGACAACCTTTAAATAATGGTAGTATACATCGGTGGCAGGAATATCATCCAGGCGGGCAATACAGTTTATTCCTACTGTTTCAGTAATAGTCAGCTCTTTGCCTAAAGGCTTCCAGCCAAGCACATAATCTCCCTGAGCGTGTAAATCTTCACCACAGAAAACGGCAATAACAATTCCAAGAGGAATAACCCTGTTTCCCATAATAAATTGGTTTTCCTGCTTGTTATGCATATCCATCAGAAGAAGGTTTCTTCCCGATGTCTTAACCTCATTTATTTTTCCAAAGGCTCCGGCAGAAGCACCAAAAAACACAATATCCCTATTTTTGTTTACCATATTGTTAAAAAGCAGGGGAAATTTTGTTCCTAAACAACTGCAATAAACAGCAGCTGCTTTGGCATTAGGACATGAGGCAATTAATTCCCCCAAATTGTTCCCCTCCAGCTCGTAATCAGTGGGAGCACCCTCTAATTGAAACAGCTTTACTTCTGATTTCATGAAAAAATTGGCGCTTATTACTAAAAATTCTGATTCATCGGCATATTCAAAAATGGTTTCTGTCATACCGGTTACAACAGCCTGAGGCAGTACCTCTTTCACCAGTCTGAGTATGTGCTCAGCCAGGGCCCGATTCATGCCGTGAAATATAATATGGAGGTATAATGTCTTTACGCTAACGGTGTTGGACAGATTTTTTATGTCAGTTAGGTTATCATTTAATTCCTTCCACCACTTTTCCCGGTTAAGCTTTTCTCTGAAAAAACGATCTCTAACATCAGACATAACTCTGTCAAAATTTTCAATTATTTCCTGTTTGTTAGGGGTGTCCTTTAGAACCTGTTCTCGTACGCGGTTTACAACACTGAGTAGTGTTGTATTGTCACCTTGCTGTAAGTGTTCACCTGTCGCCTGTTTTTTAAGACGTTCCTCTACATCAGCCAGGACAATATTCAAATCATGCCATTTTTCATCCTTTTCCTGAATGGCTTCTTTATATACAATATATTTTCGTTGGAGCATTTCGTGCCGCCTCCCTGGTGTTCTTACATAAGCATTGATTTTGAAAACGCCCCTGCGTAACACAAGGGCGAATAATCATAAAACCTTTGACTCATGGAGCTTTTTGAATTTTTGTTTTTCAAAGAAATCATCTACTGCAGCCAGCAGACGGGTTCGTTCCATGTTTTTCAGAAGGTAGCCATCAGGCTTTAGGGCTAATACCTTCATAACACTTTCCTGGTCATCCTTTCCGGTGAGGAAAATAACTGGTATGGAGTCAACCTTGGATTCGCTTCTTATCATTTCCAGCACCTGAGGGCCGGAGGTAACGGGCATTTCATAATCCAGCAGGATTAAATCCGGGGTGTTGTCGGCAATGTACATAAGGGCCTGGGTGCCGGAGGTAACAATGGTTACCCGATACTTGGTGGAAAGCCAGTCCTTGACCATTTTCAAGAAGGTGCTGTCATCGTCCACCAGCAAAATACTCTTACGCTTGGCCAGATCATCATTAGCCTCCAGTAGCCAATCCGCCTGAGCCACCAGTTTTTTCATGTCAAAAGGCCGCTCAAAGGAAGCCGATACCAAGGCCTGGGGGATGCTTCGGCTGGCAGTATCGATTTCAGCGGCTGTACCAATAAGAATAAGCAGCTTATCCTCCTCAGTACATATATCCTTTAGATATACCAATGTGTTGGTAACATCATCAACATATTCTCCCAAATACATTATTATTAGGCTTGCTTCATCCTTGTGGGCACTTATTTCGTCCATGGTGGGCTGTACAGCAATTACCTCATAATTATTTTCAGTAAGATTTTTTATTATGGTACCGGCCATAAATGACTTTCCCTTGTTTATCAAAAGAATACTTTTTTTCATGTTACTCGCTCCGTCCAATTTGTGCATTAAATTTTGCGTCTAATTAGTGTAGGTATTCGTGATAATAGATAAATTTTCCTGCTTAGGAAAATATTTGATGGTGAGTTTTTAAAAAGCCCTCAGGGAAATGGTTGCTTCCTGAGAGCTTTTGCATCAATTTTATTGCATTTTTGATAAATCATTAAAGCGGGTAAATTGCTTGGTGAAGAACATCTTTATGGTATCAACTGGCCCGTTGCGGTGCTTTGCCACAATAACCTCAGTAATGTTTTTGTTGGTCGTTTCCGGGTCATAATAATCCTCACGGTATAGGAACATCACTATATCCGCATCCTGCTCCAGGGAGCCGGACTCTCTAAGGTCACTGAGCATAGGCCGTTTTATCTGTCGGCTTTCCACGCTGCGGCTCAGCTGGGAAAGAGCGATGACCGGTACGTTAAGCTCCCGGGCCACAGCCTTTAGGGAGCGGGATATTTCGGAGATTTCCTGCTGACGATTGTCACTGCCTCCCCTTCCCCGACCCTGCATGAGCTGGAGATAGTCAATGATTATAAGGTCAAGACCATGCTCGGCCTTTAGCCGACGGGCTTTGGAGCGAAGCTCCATAACGGTTATTCCCGCGGTATCATCAATGTATAGGGGGGCAGAGGAAACCCGGTCAGTAGTCCTTACCAGCTTATCCCAATCCTCGTTGCTTAAATCGCCGTTTTTCAGCTTTTGGGAGTCAATGCCCCCTTCTGAGCACAGCATACGCTGTACCAGCTGCTGCTTGGACATTTCCAGGGAGAAAAAGGCAACGGTTTTTTTGGATTTCAGTGCCACATTGGCGGCAATATTCAGGGTAAAGGCGGTTTTTCCCATACTTGGCCGGGCGGCCACCAAAATCAGATCTGATGCCTGTAAGCCTGATGTAAGAGCATCCAAATCCCGGAAGCCGCTTGGAATACCTGTAAGCCCTCCCTTTGATTCGTAGAGAAGATTTATTTTATCGAAGGTTTCAATGACAATATCCTTCATGGGAGTAAAGGCACTTACATTTTGGCGGTTGGCAACCTCCATTATCATTTTTTCTGATTTGTCAATAACATCTGCCACGTCATCGGCTGCCTCATAGGCCATTCCGGCTATGTCGGTGGCAGTATTTATCAGATGCCGTAAATCAGCCTTTTCCCGAACAATATTGGCATGATAGATTACGTTAGCCGCCGTAGGTACAACATTGGCCAAAGCCGTTACAAAGGCGATGCCACCCACCTTGTCCAGCTTGCTTTCATTATTCAGATAATTGGTTACAGTAACAATATCTGCTGGCTCGTTGCGGTTAAACAGCGTCAGCATGGCCTCGTAGATGATTTTGTGGGCATCACGGTAAAAGTCCTCCGGGCGCAGAAGCTGGGAGACCTCCGCAATAGCTTCCTTTTTTATCAGCATTGCACCTAAAACAGCCTGTTCAGCATCAATATTTTGAGGTGGCAGTCGGTCGATTGTGGGCATATATTAGTCCTCCTGTTGCTCTGGTTCAGGGCCCAGCAGAATATCCAAGGCCTCCTTGGCACAGGTCACGGTTTTTATATCAAGACCAAGATGGTGCTGTGGAATATCCTTTTCGTTTTCTTTTGGTATAATAAGGATTTCTATACCGGCCTGCTTGGCTCCATAAGCCTTTTCAAATACGCCGCCTACCGGGCGAACCTTTCCCTGTAGGGATATTTCTCCGGTGACAGCTGCGTCCTGTCGAATCGGCCGTTTGGTAATGGCTGATATTATAGCAGCCAAAATGGCTGTGCCGGCACTTGGTCCATCGATATTTCCACCGCCGATAACATTGATATGTATATCATAATCATGCATATCCTTCCCGGTAAGCATACGCACCACCGAGGCGGCGTTAAACACCGAGTCCTTGGCCATGCTGCCGGCAGTTTCATTGAAGCGCACGGTGCCCTTGCCTTCCTCCCTGGCCTTAAAGGCAATAGCCTCAATTTCAATTACTGAACCCAAAAAGCCGGATACTCCCAGGCCAAAAATGTGTCCCACCTCCATACGGTGAGAGGCCTTTTTTGTGACGTAGGGACTAAGACGGCTTACCTGGGCTACCTTGTAGATATCGGCCTTTTCGATGATAATGTCGTCAGCCTCCCGCTCCAGGGCCAGGCTGTAGGCATCTGCCAAAATGTTTATGGCCTTTCTGCCTTCAATGGTGTATTCGCTTATGAGCTCCGGCACACCATCCCCCAGCTTGGCTGACAGCTTCCTGGCAGCATTGCTTACTATTTCCTGAATATTAGCCGGAGTAAGGGGCTCAAAATAAATTTCGGCACACCTGGACCGAAGAGCTGGGTTTATATGGGACGCCTCTCTGGTTGTGGCACCAATAAGAACAAAATCCGCCGGTGCCCCTTCATCAAATAGCTTTTTTATATAGGGTGGAATTTTTTCATCGGTAGGATCATAATACGCCGACTCAAAAAAAGCCCGCTTATCCTCCAGAACCTTCAGCAGCTTGTTTTGCAGCATTAAGTCCATTTCACCGATTTCATCAATAAACAGAATCCCCCCATGGGCATCGGTAACCAGTCCCGGCTTTGGCTCTGGTATTCCAACATCAGCCAAATCCTTTCGGGCTCCCTGATAGATTGGGTCATGGACCGAGCCTAAAAGGGGATTGGTCATGTCCCGGGGATCCCACCGCAGAGTTGTACCGTCGGTTTCCACGAAAGGGGCCTCTGTGGCAAAGGGTGAAACCTTACGTTTTTTGGCTTCCTCAAGCACCAAACGGGCGGCGGTGGTTTTTCCTACCCCTGGTGGCCCATATAGAATGAGATGCTGAGGATAGGGAGAGCTTAGCTTGGCCAAAAGGGAGTGTACAGCTCTTGTCTGTCCAACTATTTCATCTGTGGAGGCTGGCCGCAGGAGCTCCATTACTGATTGGGTAAGATGGATTTTCTCCAGCTCCTCCAACTGCTCCAGCTTTTTCTTTTCCAGGGGTGACTCAACGGTTTTCTTATCTTCCTTCAGGATTTGCATTTTTATATCCTTTACATAATCCTGATGATTTTCTTCCAGCCGTTCAGCCACCTTTTTTTCCAAATCATCCTCAATGGACCGGCGGGCCAGAATATCAGAAAAATGCTCCGTAAGTATGTCGAGGATATCGGCTATTTCTTCATCAGCCGGTATATCCTTGATAGTAGGATTGTCGTGAATAATCCGTTGTAAAGCCAGCACACGCTCACCCCGTTTAGGTGAGCGTATATATTGCAGAGCATCCATTTTGCCAGCCTTTATTACCAGCTTGTCTGAACCGTAATAATCCACCAGTAGACTGAACAGGGCATCTATTCGCCGGTCAATTTCATCTCTTGGGGGCATTTCATCAGTTGTGGCATCCTCCGTGGTGTCATCCTCTGGCTTTGCTTCCGGGGCTTGATTTTCCACCTTGTCCTGAGGATGAAGGTTAAGCAGTTTTGAGAAAAAATCTTTCATAGATACCTCTTTTAGCCCTTTACTACTTCCACCTTAATGGTGCTGGTGATTTCAGGATGAACCTTGATTACTGCCTCGTAAGTACCAGGGCCGGTTACATCCTCCTTTAAGGAAATCTTTCGTTTATCCATATCAATGTTATGCTGCTGCTTCAGAACATCGGAAATATCCTTGCCGGTTACTGAGCCAAAAAGACGGCCATTATCACCGATTTTTACTGGAATTTTTACTGTTACCTGTGATAGCTGGGCGGCCATAAGCTTAGCCTCATCAGTGTCCTGGGCCTTTTTACGGGCAGCAGAGCCAGCCTGTGCCTTGGCGACATTTATATTGTTGGAATTGGCTTCTACGGCAGCCTTTTTAGGTAACAGGAAGTTACGGCCATAGCCATCTGAAACAGTTACTATATCACCCTTTTTTCCCAGGTTCTTAATGTCCTTCTGCAATATTACTTTCATTGTTATCATACTCCTCTATAAAGTTTTGGGTATATTCCAATACCTGATTGTATATATCATCAATACTGCTATCCTTTAATTGGGTACCTGCCACATTCTGATGGCCACCACCGCCGAAATTCTCCATAATAACCTGAACATTTATTTCACAGTTGGAGCGGGCACTGACCCCTACCGTGTTTGACGTTAGCTGGAAAATTACCATGCTTACCCGAACATTTTCGATGCGAAGCATGGAGTCGGCCACCTGAGCGGCTACCACCTGAATGTTTGGCATGGTGTCAGGGCACTTGGTTATTATGAGGCCGTTAGGAAACATGGTTGCTGAGGCGATGGCCTTTGCTTCGGCTACCTCTGTATCAAAGTCGGTGCGGAAAAGCTGTCTCACTGCTACAAGGTCAGCTCCCCAGCGGCGCAGGTATGCGGCTGCTTCAAAGGTACGGACCCCTACCTGGACAGCAAAGTTTTTGGTATCAACCAGTATGCCGGAATACAGTGCTATGGCCTCTATACGGCTCAGCTTCAAATCCTCACTGAAATACATCAGCAGCTCCGTTACCAGTTCGCAGGTGGAGCTGGTGGCGGTTTCCAGATAGGTGATTTTAGGATTTTTTATGCTGTTTTCACTGCGGCGGTGATGGTCAATAACCACAATCTGTTCAATCCGGTTCAGCATCTCAGGGGCGGCGGTAAGGTGTGGAATAAAGGTATCAACTACAAAAAGAATCGGATTTTTGGCGGTGATATTCAGCAGCTGATCATTGGAAATAAACAATCCACTGTATTCTTCCCGGGTGGAAAGCATTTCAATGATTTTGCTGATGCCCTCGTTCATATCACTTAAAATTATATGAACAGGCTTATCAAGGCTCTTGGCCATACGGGCAATTCCCATGGAGGCGCCTAAGGCATCAAAGTCCTCATTGTGATGGCCCATGACAAATATTTCATCTGAGGTCTGCATAAGGGCTTTGATGTTGGAGGCCATTACTCTGGCCTTTACGCGGTTCTGTTTTTCCATAGCCTTGGTTTTGCCGCCAAAGAAGCTGGTCTGATTGTTCATCATAATAGCTGCCTGGTCACCACCGCGGCTGAGAGCTAAATCAAGCATGGATTGAGCCTGCTGGCCCCATTCTATATAATTTTGCCGATCCGCTACTGATATTCCCATACTTAATGTAATAGGCAGCTTGCTGGTGGTGTTAAACAGGTTATGTATTTTGTCCAGAATGGAGAATTTTTCCTCTATGGCCACATCAAGGCTGCGCCGCTCGATTACCGCAATGTACATATCATTGCTGATATGCCGCATATAGCCGTCCAGATGGACTATCCATTCGTCAATAAACTTGTTGGCTTCAAAGACAAGACTGTTTTTTTCGGCGTCGTTAAGCCCCTTCAATACGTCGTTGTAATTGTCTATCTGGATATACATGAGTACAGAACGGGAATTGGTGTGAATCCGCTTCAAAAGCTGATATGGGGAATCATCTATGATATAAAGGGCCATCAAGCCACAGGAATCCTCCTTGGTGGCTATAGGTCTGTACTTCATTTTGAAGTAAATATTTTCGTGAATAAATACTGTTTCGCCGGTTTTGCCCCATATAGGCTCCAAATCCAGCTCCGGCCAAAAGGCATTGTCCCCCTTGTTAACCGATATACCATATTCAGGGATTTCTGTTATGTGTTTTTCCAGCTCCTTGTTAAACCATTGTAGACGTCCGCTTCTGTCCACCAAAATGACAATTTGGGGCAAATTGTCAATAGCGTAGTTGGAAGCATCATTCACATTGCTGATAACCGTATGGCAATAGTGGTCAAATTCTTCAGTGCGGTAGCGGCAGCGTTCATAACCAAAAAACAGGGTGGTAAACCACACCATTAAAGCGGCCGCAGCAATGTATGTGTTGTAGCAAAACAGTACAGCTAATAGCAATAAAGTAGCCAGGTGGATAACCAAAATATCAATCCAGGCATTTAGATTTCTTGGCATTTTAATACCTCGTTTCTAATGTATATGCTTATCTTTTTTTGGCAAATCGTCTGCGATAATCAAATATCATATCAAAAAGCCCAACAAAGGCCACAATTTGCGCCATAAAACCGTTTAAAAAAACAAATGCTGCAATTAACCAAAACACCCAACGAGAGACCCGATGGCGAAGAACGCTGCTCATGATGGCAATTCCCTGGATAAGTCCAGCGAAGGTGGCCAGTATGTTGACGTTTAATGCTGCCTGATACAAGGGGGCAATCTGTCGGGTGCTTCCCCAATAAAGTCCAACCAGGGAAAGGACAAACAGATAAATAATAATCCTTGGCAGCCGCCATTCGTCAAAATCCGGCAAAGAGGCTGTTTCATAGCCAAGACGCCGTAAAACCTTGGTACCGATTACAAAATTTATCCATGTTGTAACAATACCTGAGCAGATAATAACCAATGGCATCAGCAGGGATACCATTTTAAAAACGGTATCAAACTGCTGCTGAGTCTCGGTAATCTGCTCCTGGGACATGCCCATTGCCTCATAGGCCGACAGGGTGGCTGCTATGGTTTCCTTCAGCATGTCAAGCTGCATATCGAAGGGATTTATATCTGTGATATAAAACAGCATTGCCATGGCCAGAAGCATGGAAAAAATCGCTGACACCAGAGAAAGCATGAGATTTTTTGCAGCTGGCAGCCCGTTTCTGAAGCCATAGCCCAAGGCAATAGCTGGAGGGGCAAAGCCTATAACCATTCGTACAGCGGCCATAGGCTCAATGAGAATGCTCATTATGATGCCAGCCGCCAAAATACTCAATAAGGCCCATTTGATACCGTGACGCACCTCCAGCACCAAAATAGGCAGTGGCCACAAGAGAATGGCGATTGTTCCCAGAACAGGGACATAGACGCCAATTAAAGCGGTGATAACCGTAATAGCTGCCAGAAGGCCGCTTTCGGTCATGGATTTTATTTTTACATCAGCCATGTTGACACTCCTTACCATACGCTAACTGGTGTTAAGGCTCTTATTGAATAAATAATTTATTTATCAGCCGATATGGGCTTCACCCCACATCAATATGACATTATACCATTTTATAAAATAACATGCTACCAGAGCGTGTTGATTAATTCCATCCGTCCATCTTCACAGGTCCTGACCGTCCTTGCGTCATTGACAACCAATCACTGCAAATATGGACGAACTCATTTAATCAACCCGCCCTGGTGAGAATTTGTGCATGATTTATATATAACGTGCTAGTTGCTTTACCAACTATTTCCTGCCTCCCCTGGGGGAGGTGGTTGCCTTGGCAACCGGTGGGGGTAAATCTATAACGTGTTATATAAATTATAGTTTGTATTTGAAGGAAATTGATATAAAATTAAATACAGAAAAATAATTAGGCGAATTGGACGGAGGTATGAAGATGGATGAAAAGCTTTTGTTGAGGCTGCAAAATGGCAGTGATGTTCGGGGCATAGCCATGGAAGGTATAGAGGGGGAAGAGGTCAATCTGCAGCCGGAGGCAGTTAATGTTATTGCAGGGGCCTTTGTGAGATTTTTGGCAAAGGAAACGGGAAAGACACCTTCTGCATTGAAAATAGCAATAGGGCATGACTCCCGTCTTAGTGCTCAATCCCTAAAGGAGGCTTCCATAAAGGGTATTATGGGACAGGGGGCCATGGCAGTGGATTGCTCCATGGCCTCTACTCCGGCCATGTTTATGTCTATTATATTTGATGAAACCAGGATGGACGGTGCCATTATGATTACTGCCAGTCATTTGCCCTTTAACCGTAATGGAATGAAGTTTTTCACGGCAAAGGGAGGACTGGAAAAAAAGGACATTACAGCGCTTTTGCAGATGGCTGCAACAATTGACGCAGCTAAAGCCGATATTGCCGGGGCACCAAAGCTGGATTTGATTGAAATTTATGCAAGACACCTGCGGGAAAAAATACAGAGTGGGGTCAATAACAGGGAAAATTATGACAGGCCACTGCTGGGAATGCACATTGTAGTAGATGCCGGCAATGGGGCAGGGGGATTTTTTGCTGATAGGGTATTAAAGCCCCTGGGGGCTGATACAGAGGGAAGCTGTTTTTTAGAGCCGGATGGTCATTTTCCTAACCATATTCCAAATCCGGAAAATAAGGAAGCCATGGCTGCCATTAAGGGAGCTGTGCTGTCCAGTAAAGCGGATTTAGGTATCATCTTTGATACAGATGTGGACCGCATGAGTGCAGTGCTGCCGGACGGCAAAGACATCAGCCGCAATGCCCTTATTGCCATGATGGCGGCCATATTAAGGGCCGATTATCCGGGAAGCACCATTGTTACTGATTCGGTTACCTCTGATGAGCTGACGGATTTTTTGGAAAAGCACCTGTCCATGAAGCATCATCGATTTATGCGGGGATATAAAAATGTCATAAATGAGTGCATACGATTAAACAATAGTGGAACTGTTTCACCATTAGCCATTGAAACCTCCGGTCATGGTGCCTTAAGTGAAAATTATTATTTGGATGATGGGGCTTATTTGGCGGTAAAGCTGATAATTGCCGCAGCCCAGGCCTTTAAAAATGGGGGCTCCTTGGCCAGTCTTATTGCTGACCTGGATTATCCGGCTGAGGCAAAGGAATACCGCCTTTATATCCGCGGGGTGGAGGATTTTAAAGCCTATGGGAATGATGTGCTGGAAAAGTTCAAGGAGCGGGCGGCGAAGAAGGGTATCCGCATAGCCTCGCCGTCTTATGAGGGAGTTCGGCTGGTATTTCCTAATAAAGGCTGGATTCTTCTGCGATTATCCCTTCATGATCCAAATATGCCGATGAATATTGAAGGAAAACAGCCTGGGGACTGCGATGAGCTGACACAAATTGCCAAGGAGCTGGTGGCAGGCTTTGATCATTTGGATACAAGTGTAATGTGAGGCTTTTTTTGAAGCAGTTTGATACCTGTCATAACGGTTGACAGTATTTTGTGGCAAATGCTATCATTATAGTTGGTGGGTAATGACAGAAATGTGCCTGCTGTTCATGGTTTTTGGGGCTTGTTTAAGGGTGTATCCTTAAACTTCCCACGTAGATATATTGGTGAAAGCCAGGTGTAATGTCTGCTTATAGGCATTACACATGGCATAGATATATCAATTATGCATGTGGTAGGTTTGAGGTGTATTGTAATACTCTTTGCCGTGAAGGTTAGTTTTAAGGAGGATGTGCATCAATGATCGAACGGTATACCAATCCAGAGATGGGAAATATTTGGACTCTACAGCATGAGTTTGAAGTAATGCTGGATGTGGAAATTGCTGCCTGTGAAGCTATGGCTGAGCTGGGTGAAATCCCTAGGGAAGCAGCGGTCAATATTCGGGAAAAGGCTCATTTTGAGCTGGACCGGGTGAAGGAGATTGAAAAGGAAACCAACCACGATATTATTGCCTTCCTGACCAATGTGGCTGAATATGTGGGTGATGATTCCAAATATATCCACAAGGGCTTAACATCAAGTGATGTGAAGGATACAGCTCTTGGTATTATGATGAAAAAATCCGCCGAGCTGATTATTGATGATTTAAAAAAATTCCGTGAGGTTTTAAAGCGGCGGGCAGCAGAGTTTAAGCATACCGTTTGTATCGGTCGTACTCATGGTATTCATGCAGAGCCTATGACCTTCGGTTTGAAGCTGGCGCTGTGGATGAGTGAGATTGACCGTGATATTGAGCGGGTTGAGCACGCCAAAAAGATTGTTTCCGTTGGCAAGCTGTCCGGTGCTGTAGGAACCTATTCAAACATCAATCCGAAGATTGAGGAATTGGTATGCAGGAAGCTGGGAATAACACCGGCACCATTGGCAACTCAGGTAATCCAGCGGGATCGTCATGCCGAATACATGACAACTCTGGCCATTGTAGCCAGCTCCTTTGAGAAATTTGCCACAGAGATAAGAAATCTTCAACGCACTGATATTCGTGAGGCTGAGGAATATTTTAGCCCAGGCCAGAAGGGGTCTTCGGCAATGCCTCATAAGCGCAATCCAATAACCTGTGAGAGGATTGCCGGAATGGCCAGACTGGTACGGGGAAATGCCCTGGCCTCCATGGAGAATATTGCCCTTTGGCATGAAAGGGATATTTCACATTCTTCCGTTGAGCGGGTTATTTTGCCTGATTCAACCATAAATGTGGATTATTGCATAAAGAAGTTTACAAATATCATTGATAAGCTGCTGGTTTATCCTGAAGCAATGATGGAAAACCTCAATAAGACCGGCGGCCTTATTTTCAGCCAGCGTATACTTATTGCACTTGTTAGCAAGGGAGTCCTCCGGGAGGATGCCTATAAGTGGGTACAGCGCAATGCCATGAAACGGTGGCTGGAGAAGGAGGATTTTAAGACCAATATCAGTAAGGACGAGGATGTTATCAAATATCTGTCTCAGGATGAGATTGATGAATGCTTCAAGGTGGATTATTTCCTTCGTCATGTGGACATGATAATGGCACGCTTTGGACTTTGATTTAAGATTTTTTGAGGGGAGAGACCGTTATGGCTTCAGTAGTAGTATTGGGAACCCAATGGGGCGATGAGGGTAAAGGAAAAATCGTAGATTATCTGGCCCAACAGGCCGAGACAGTGGTACGATCCCAGGGGGGCAGTAACGCTGGTCATACCGTATCTGTAGATGGAGTGGCTTACAAGCTGCGGCTTATGCCATCGGGCATTTTGTTCAAGGGAACCTTGAATGTTATTGGCAACGGTGTAGCCTTTAATCCGAAGATTATGCTACAGGAAATGGACAGCATGGTGGAAAAGGGAATAGATGTCAGTGGTATACGGATAAGCAACCGTGCCCACGTGGTTTTGCCATATCATTGTGAAATGGACGTTTACCTTGAGGAATTAAAGGGCTCCAACAAGGTTGGAACCACCAAAAATGGTATTGGTCCATGCTATGTTGACCGTGATGATCGCATTGGTATTCGGGTTTGTGATTTTATTGACAAGGAAGAATTTGCCAAGCGGCTAAAGGAAAATCTTGCAATAAAAAACAAACAGATTGTGGGTATGTACGGCAAGAAGCCATTTGATTACGAAGCTATTCTGAAGGAATATGAGGGCTATGCCGACAGGCTGCGGCCATATGTATGTGACACCATTGCTCTCCTGCATGAGGAGCTAAAAAAAGGGAAAAAGGTGCTCTTTGAAGGGGCACAGGCTACCATGCTGGATATAGACTACGGAACATATCCATATGTTACTTCCTCTCATCCGGTGTCTGGCGGAGTGTGTGTTGGTGCCGGGGTGGCTCCCCGGGATATTGACAAGGTGGTAGGTGTAGTAAAGGCCTACTGCACTCGCGTAGGAGAGGGTCCGTTCCCTACTGAGCAGTTGAATGAGGTTGGGGATAAAATCCGTGAGTTAGGTCATGAATTTGGGACAGTTACCGGGCGGCCACGTCGTACTGGTTGGTTGGATGCCTGCGTAGTGCGGTATGCCGGGCTTCTGTCAGGTATAGATTACATGGCTATAACCAGGCTGGATATTTTGGATACCCTGCCGGAGATAAAAATGTGCGTTGGCTACAAATACAAGGGTGAGGTAATAAATGAAATTCCGGCTTCTCTAAAGGTTTTGGCAGAGGTTGAGCCGGTATATGAGACCTTTGAGGGGTGGCAGACGGACATCAGTGGTATCAGAAGCTATGAAAAGCTGCCGGAAAAGGCCAGAAAATATTTGGAGCGGCTTGCTGAGGTAACGGGGATTGACCTGGGAATTGTGTCCGTGGGGCCTAACCGCGATCAGACAATTATTTTGGCCAAGGATTTGTTTAAATAAATAACTAAAACTAAACATATCAGCAGGGGCTGCGGAAAAAGTTATTTTTATCCGCTGCCCCTGTTTTTATATTAAGAGGATAAAAATTACAAATGTCGAATTATTGCAATACAGCTAATAAGTTTATTTTTCCTAGGGAGGAAGGTTTATGGAAATGCGTTTATCCTCGTTCCTTCGTGTTTATATAGTTACAGCCATCTGTTTTTTCCTGTTGCCGTATCATGTGCTTTATGCTGATAAAGTGCCTGATGACAGGCAACCGGTAGCTGTAGGGGTGGTTCCCCAGGCGGGCATTGCCATGCCTACGGACACTGGCGTGTATATAGGCTTTGATGCGGAATACATGTATAAGATTGCACAATATGCCAATCTAAAGGTGACATATCATGCATATCCCAATTACACAGAGCTGTTTAACGGTATAAGAAATGGTGAAATCCAAATGGCCCTGGGCATCGCCCCTACCAAGGAGCGGCAGAAAGAGTTTTTATTTGCCAGTAATGGGTTCTTTACTGGGCAGGCCAGTATTCGGGTGCGTAGTGATGATAGCCGGTTCAGCTATGGAAATCCAATGGAATATAATGGTAAACGCTTAGGGGTGGTTGGCTCCTCCATTATGTATACCCGGGCCAGGGAATGGGCTGAGCAAAGCAATATTTACCCTGTTTTTGTACTATATGAGGATGATACGCAGCTTTATAAGGATATGGATGAAGGAAAACTGGATGGGGTTATAGCCATTGGTTCAAAGTTTACCAACAGCTACCGTTCATCCTTTAACATTGCCACCAATACCTATTATCCGATTTTTGCCAGAAATCAGCTGGAGCTGAAAAATGCTGTAGATGCGGCTATGAATCGCATCCTTTTTGAGGACTCTCTTTACCCGGAGAAGCTCTTCGATAAATATCGTCATTATCAGATTAGAGGAAATCTGCCTCTGTCAGTAGAGGAAAAGGCTTATATTTCCAATCATCCCGTTTTGAAGGTGGCTCTTTTGGAAAAGCAGGAGCCCTTTTCCTATAAGAAAAGTGATGGTACAGCCAGTGGTATAGCTCCGGATTTATATCAGGTTATTGCCAGGGAGCTCAATTGGCAGGTGGAATTTAAATTTTATAAAACCCGTCAGGAGGTGGCAGAAGCCCTTCATGAAGGTGAAGTAGATGTTTATGGGGTAACTACCCAGGACATCATTGCCAGTGAGGAGAAAAATCTGGCCCTTACCAAAACTTATTTTACCCTAAACATAGTTTCCCTAAAGCGTCCTGATGTTACGGAAATTCATACTGCGGCCTTTATGGGCAGGGCACCACGCAATGTAGAGCAGCTGTTGCGCGAAAATTTTGAGGGAGTGGAGTTTCAGGCATACAACAGCTTTGATGAATGTTATGATGCCCTGATGGACAGGCAGGTGGATGCCATGTTTTGTAACATGGCTCAGTTGAATTGGCTTTCCGTAAAACGGGGGATCGGCGAATTGGTGGTAGAGAGCGTAGAAAATTTATATACAGAATGCAGTGGGCAGCTGTTACCGGAAAATAATTTGTTAAATTCCATTCTTAGTAAGACTGTCCAGGGAAACAGTATAGATGTAACGAGCATCGTCAGCCGTAACATTTATACTGAGCCTACTATCATGGATTATTTGCGGTCTATTCCGGCAAGGCTGGTAGCCGGTTTTTTCGCGGTGTTGCTGCTGGTTACCATAATAGTTGGCTATATGTTTTATGTATCCCACCAAAAGCAGGTTGGTGCAGAGCTTAATGCTAAACAGGCAGCGCTGGAGGCCTCAGAGCAGGCCCGTAAGGCAGAATCTAATTTTTTGTCTACCATGAGCCATGATATGCGTACCCCGTTAAACGGCATCCTTGGTTATACAAGACTGGCCAAGGGGTCCTTTGATATGGAGGAAATCCATAAATATCTTGATCGTATTGACAGCTCCGGTAAGCTTATGCTGGCATTGGTGAATGATGTGCTGGATTTATCCAAGCTGGCCAGTGGTAAAATGGAAATTCGCGATGACAAAATCATACCGGCGGAGCTGTTTGGTATTATTAAATCAGCCATAAGCATGAATGCTGATACCCAGCATGTAGATTTTAAAGCTACTCTTCATGCACCGGAAAATCTGATAGTACATTCCGATCGGCTGCGGCTCCAGCAGATAGCTATGAATTTGTTGAGTAATGCCGTAAAATATACTCCGGCCGGTGGTCATGTGGTATGGGAGGTAAGAGTAGATATTTCCGGTGAGGAGCCCCTATTGATTGAGCGGGTTCAGGATGATGGTATAGGTATGAGTGAAGAATTTCAAAAGCATATGTTTGAAATCTTTACTCAGGAAAACCGTCGGGAAGTCACAGGACTTCGGGGAACTGGTTTAGGTCTGTCTCTGGTACATAAATTCATCAATCTCCTAGGGGGAACCATTGAGGTTAAAAGTCAGCTGAATGAAGGCACTGTGTTTGACTTCCAAATTCCGATAAAAATAAGCTGGGATTCCACCGCAGATAATGAATCTATGCCGCAGATAAATGCGGTCGAGAAGCCATCTGTAGCCAAGGATATTTTAAAGGATATTCCTGTTTTGCTGGTGGAGGATAATGAAATAAATGCTGAGCTGACTAAGCTGATAATTACTGACTATGGGGCCAATATAATCGATTGGGCTCATAACGGTCAGGAGGCCCTGGAAATGTACAGCGCAAGTGAGCCATCTCATTATCGGCTGATTATTATGGATTTGCGGATGCCGGTAATGGATGGTCTGACTGCTACCAGAGAAATCCGGCGCCTGCATCGGGTGGATGCCTCAATTGTGCCTATTATAGCCATATCAGCTGATGCCTACGCGGAGGATATCCAAAATTGTATTGAAGCAGGTATGCAGTGCCATATAAGCAAGCCTATAGATGTTGATAAGCTGATGGCAGCCATTAATGATTTGATTTGAAAATAAAGTCTGGGTGATTTTATGGCTTTAGAACAGGACAGGAAACATATTCCCTACAGTACGGACAGCTGTCCTGCCTGTGTCAGAATGGCTATGGAGGAAGAGCTGAAAGCTATAGGAAGGATTGAAACACCAGCGGAAAGAGCGGAAATAGCTGCCTGGGAACGGAAGCATACCGTCCTGAAGCTTTTAGCTTTTGCCGTGTTTCTGGCTTTAATGGGATATTTATGGATGCAATAAGGCCCATATAACGGGGGAAAGCTGTCCCCTTTCGCCACAGGTGGGGTGAATTTGCATGGTATTTTGTGAAAGGGTATAATGAAACGAGAGTTAATGAAACGAGAGTTATCCGGTGGAGCTGGATATGTTGTGTGCTGTGTTAAGGAGAGAAAAATGTTAGAGCTAAAGGATATAACCTATCAGGTGGAGGAAAATAATGAAATAAAGAAAATTATTGACCATCTGGATTTGAGTATTGATGACGGAAAATTTATCGTTATCACCGGGCCTAATGGTGGGGGCAAATCCACCCTGGCGAAGCTTATCATGGGGGTAAAGGCGCCTACCTCCGGTAAAATGCTTTTTGATGGAGAGGATATTACAGACTGTTCGATTACTGACCGGGCAAAAAAGGGCATAAGCTTTGCCTTTCAGCAGCCAGTGCATTTTAAAGGAATAAAGGTGCTGGATTTGCTTAGATTGGCTACAGGCAGCAATATTTCTGTCAATAAGGCCTGTGATTATTTGTCCAAGGTAGGGCTTTGTGCCAAGGAATACATTGACCGGGAGGTAAACGCATCCCTTTCCGGTGGTGAATTGAAGCGTATTGAAATAGCTACTGTATTGGCCAGAGGAACCAAGTTTTCCATTTTTGATGAGCCGGAGGCCGGGATAGATATTTGGAGCTTCCAAAATCTTATTCAGGTGTTTGAAAACATTCGAAATACTGTTCAGGGAACGGTGCTTATCATCTCCCATCAGGAGCGTATTTTGAATATTGCCGATGAAATAATTGTCATAGAGAATGGAAAGGTAAATCGGCACGGAGCGAAGGAAGAAATATTGCCTGAACTTCTAGGAACTGCATCGGCAGTAAATATTTCCTGCAGCAAAATGGCTAATTGAATTAGGAGGCACTATTAATGTTAGATAAAATACAAAAGCAGCTTTTGACTGAGGTGGCAGATCTTTATGCCATGCCCAAGGGCGCCTATAACATTCGGGCCAATGGTGAAAAGGCTGCCCGTAACACCACGGAAAATATTGATATTGTAACAAAGACGGATAAGCCGGGAATAGATATTATCATCAAGGACGGCACCAGGAATGAAAGCGTACATATTCCGGTGGTGCTCAGTGAAAGCGGCATTAAGGAAGTGGTGTACAATGACTTTTATATTGGCGAAAATTGTGATGTGACCATTGTTGCCGGCTGTGGTATTCACAACTGTGGGCCCCAAGACTCTCAGCATGATGGTGTGCATCGGTTTTTCGTGGGCAAAAATTCCAAAATCCGTTATGTGGAAAAGCATTATGGTGAGGGTGACGGTAACGGAAAGCGGATACTGAATCCGGTAACTGAGGTTTATCAGAAGGAAAACAGCTATGTTGACATGGAGATGGTGCAGATAAAGGGGGTAGACAATACCTACCGCACCACCAAGGCTGAATTGGCCCAGGGAGCTACCATGGTGGTTCATGAACGGCTTATGACCCATGGACAGCAGACGGCCACAAGTGTCTATGAGGTGGAGCTGAACGGCGAAGGCTCAAGCACAGATGTGATTTCCCGCTCAGTAGCCAAGGACAGCTCTGAACAGGTTTTTGAAGCGGCTATTGTGGGAAATACGGTTTGTAACGGTCATGCAGAATGTGATGCAATTATTATGGATAACGCCCATGTGGTAGCTGTGCCAAAGCTGGATGCCAAAAATGTGGATGCTGCCCTTATTCACGAGGCTGCCATTGGAAAAATCGCCGGTGATCAGCTGATAAAGCTTATGTCCTTGGGGCTTACCGAGGCCGAAGCCGAGGAGCAGATTATCGGAGGCTTTCTCAGATGATATTCAGCCTGATGTAGGCTAAAGGCTATTTGAAGAAGGTCGGTATGTAGATTTGTGGAGGGCAGGTGGATGATTTGAGAAAAATAGGAAAAAAACTTAACAGAAGCTTGGCCTGTGGGATAGCAGTGGCTCTGACCAGTGCCTTATTAGGGCATTTTTCCGTGGCTTGGGCGGCAGAGCAGCCCAGCTTTTTTGACTGGCGGCTTAACAATCCAACCCAGCGGGATTCTGGTACAGATAGTCTCAGCATTGTGCCTGGGATAAAGGATCAGGGGCCTTTAAATACCTGTTGGGCATTTTCGGCTGTTGGAACCTATGAGTCCAGCTGGATGCGACAGCTAAAGGAGGCAAAGAACAACGGGGTAAATGTGACTCCACAGATGCCCAATTTTTCTGAGCGGTATTTGGCTTGGATGACCTATGCTACTGCTACCAAAGAGAAAAACACGGATAAGGTAGCCCGCTATGAGACATCAAAGCCTATATATAATTCTGGCGGGTATATTCAGTCATCTACAATGACAGCGTTAAACAAAGGGGTTGTGAATAATGCTGATTCACCCTATGCTGATGTAATGATGGCCTTTGAGAAAATGAATAATGAAGCCGACTCAATCGTGAAGGATTCCGGTATAACGGACACGGACCAGGGAAAGGGAGAATTTTTAAGAAACCAGGTGGCTGCACAATTATGGAAGAAGTATCAATTTGAAGAAGACTATGCTGCTGTTACCACCTCCATTACTCCAGTAGGGCTACTTCATGATACCTACAGTAATTTTACAAATCACTCAGGGGAATTGACAGACGCTGAGCTAAAAAAAATAAAAGAAATGATTGTTGACAGGGGGGGAGTTTCTATAGCCCACTGTGCCGATCCTCAGGCAGTCTCGGTATATGAAAGATATGGCGAATGGTATGCAACCAATGCTGTTAATCATGCTGAAACCCTAGTGGGCTGGGATGATAATTATAGCTTTAAGATAAAAGATGAAAATGGAAATGCTTTAAAGGGTGGATTTATCATGCGTAATAGCTGGGGAACGGAATATTATCCGATATCCAAGGGTTATGGTATGATTTCCTATAAGGACCCAACAATTACGGACTTATATTTTCACGAGGCTGAACTGGATGGAGCCCGATATACCATAAATGCCAATCATGCCCCTGTTGTTGAATATACCTTGGGGCAAGTTGGTGATGATGATAAGCTGTATACTGAGCAGCCTATAGCAGCCTCCTTTGAGGCCTCCCAAAATCATTTTCTAAAGGCTGTGATGTTTTATGTCTCCGGGGAGGGTATGAAGTATGAGATAAATGTAAGAAATGGTGCGACCCCGGGGACAGGAAATGTTCTTTATACTCAGTCAGGAACCTTTGGTGAAAATGGTCTGGTTAAATATGCCGGCTTTCGTACGATAGATTTGGATAAGTATGTGCTTTTACCTAAGGGACAGCAGTATACTGTGGAGGTAACTACCATCAGTACAGATGGACGTGCTGTTGAAACAGCTTTTCAGGTGAAGGAAAATGGGGATACATATAGCTATGAAGGAAATGGAGCCAGTTATTATTACGATTTCGACGAGGATAGGTGGGTAAGCAACGCTGATATTGAAAACCAAAAATTCACCTCATTGGATAAATATAACATAACTGGTGATGAAAAGCATGGAACTGGCGTTATAGTTGTGGACGAGGATGATGCAAAGCTGGATGAGGTCCAGATATTTCTTGTGGCAAGAGGTAAGGAGACATCATCAGCTAATGGTGGAGATTTTACTGTAGGTTGTCTGGATGACAGCACCAGTGATAATTCATCAGTTATTTATCTTGGCAAGAAAAGTGAATTATATGGCAGGGATGCTGCTGACCCTAACCGGAAAACCCTGTCCAATATGACTGTAGACATAGATGAAAGCTTTGTAGACCAATATGGTGGAACTATTACCGGTGAGGGTGGTGTGACAAAGGCCGGCGCAGGAAGCTTAATCCTGACAGGTGATAACACCTATACAGGAACGACCACGGTAAAAGAGGGTTGGCTTACAGTCAATGGCAGTATCGCTGCCGATGTCAGCGTCACAGATAAGGGGACACTTGGCGGCAAGGGGCAGATAGGCGGTACACTTTATAACCACGGCAACGCTGTGGCTGGCTATGAGGATATCGGCACACTTTCTGTCAACGCATTGGACAGCACTGGTGGAACCCTGATGGCGGTGACTGATGAAGCTGGAGGCAATACAAGCTTTTTGGTAAACAATCTGGCTAATGTAACTGATGCTACTGTTCTGGTGGATAAGGCTATGCCGGAGACCAGCTATAAGGTAGTTGCGGCTGGAAGCATTTCTGGTACGCCAAGCAATATCGAAAGCAATCCGTCGGTGTATTCCGGCCTTATGAGTGAATACAGCAAGGTAGTTGATAATAATGTATATGTAAATACCGTATTCAGTGATAATCTGGGGGAAGTCAGCAGTCAACAGCAGGAGGCCATGCAGGCAATGGCGAGAATGTATCGCAGCCTGCCTGAGGATAAGCGGGGAGAAATGTATTCTCTGTATCAGCTGGATGCGGACGGAGCAAAGGAAGCACTGTCAGATATATCATCGGTGGATGCTTCACAGCTGGCCAGCTTTTCCCAGCATAGCAGTATTGTATCCCAGGTTATTGGCGAAAGACTGAACACGGCCTTTGCTACTGCCAATGTACAGGTGCCGTTACCAGCCAGTCATTTGGACAGTGATGGAAGCCAGCAGAAGGGCTTGGTGGCACCAATGAAGCTGCCGCTGGAGGTTGATAACAATGCCTGGGTAAAGTACACCAAGCATTGGGGCAATCTGAGCAATGATGCCAACTATCACAGCCAAGGCATCAGCGGAGGCTATGATTATGCCTTGGGTGCAAACTGGCGGGTTGGTGCCTTTATAAGCTATAACTCCACTGGATATGGTGCTGAAACAGCAGGGGGAAATATCTACGATACACGGATTGGCCTTTATGGCGGCTATCAAAGGGGAGCCGGTTTAGGATATTTATATTTGGACTATGGCAGTCAAAGAAACAGCCTGAGACGAAACGTTATGGGATATACGGCGAATGCCGATTATCGGAGTAATCTTTGGGAACTGGGAGGCGAATATAAATATGATCTCCATGCCATGGATGGTAAAACCTGGCACGTCAGCCCTTACGTCGGCTGGCAGCTGTCCTATCTTACTCAGGGAGGATATGGCGAGACGGGAGCCGGTATTTACAATCAGCATACTCATGGGTTGAATAACACCTATTTTGCGTTACAGACTGGAGTGGAATGTAAGCGTTATTTAGGACGTGGAAGCTATTCTGTGCGCCTTGGGGTGAAGCATGGGCTTAGTGGTGTTGACCCAAGCCTGGCCTTTCACTACGAGGGGGATGATACCAATCGATACATGCTGAAAAACAGTCAGGATAAGACTCATTTTTTGATGAGCTTGGCTGCTGATACGGAATTTGCCCCTGGCTGGCAGCTGGCAGGAGATGTGATGCTGCAAAAGGGCAGTCATGATAAGGATATTACTGCTTCGGTGATGGTAAGAAGAATGTGGTGAATATTTGAATAATAACTTGATATGCTGTAAGGAGCTGACGTGTAGCAAATCGTTTCAGCTCCTGTTTTTTATGGCTGAAAAATAAAATATATTGATAATTATTTTCAATATGCTATAATGTGAATGTATTGAAAATAATTATCAATTTGGTAGGGGTCATATATGTTAATCAGCAACTACGAAGAGCAAATGGTTTACCATTGTGCGCCAACCTTAAAGGGAATAAAGGCTGGCAGCATGGTAGCTATGAGGGTAAGCAGTCACAAATCCATAGAGGATTTTTTTGCAGAATATCAGGAATGCTTCAAGGTACATGGTATTGAATATATGAAGCTGACGGAGCAAAAGCAGCATGTTCTGGTGCTTATTTATCGTCCTGATATGCTAAGCAGAATGCTGCGTCGTCCTATGGCAAGGGACATTCTGGACAGCTATGGGTATCCGGTGAATGACAGTCTTAAGGCCATGCTAAACCATTTACAGAAAAGAATTGATAGTTGTTCTGGCTTTCCCCATGAAATAGGCCTGTTTTTAGGCTATCCTCCCCAGGATGTACAGGGCTTTATCCGGCATAAGGGACATAATTTTCTGTTTTGTGGATTTTGGAAGGTTTATGCCAATGGTACAGCTGTGAAGAGATTGTTTCGGTGCTACAATGAATGTATACACCGAATGTGTAGGCGGCTGCTGGCGGGGGAAAGCTTGCAGGAGGTAATAAGGGCTGCATAGCCCTTTATTTGGAAAATTTTTCTTATTTTAGAAGAAAAATTTGAACAATAGAGTTATAATATTGAAAGGAAGTTGATAAAATGAAGCTTGCTGTTGTGTATTGGTCTGGTACAGGTAACACTCAGGCCATGGCTGAGGCTATGGTGGAGGGGGCACAGGCTGCCGGAGCCGAGACAGAGATATTTTCTGTTGATGCCTTTGGTGTTGATAAGATGAAGGATTACCAGGGCTTTTTATTTGGCTGTCCGGCTATGGGCTGTGAGGTTCTGGAGGAAAGTGAGTTTGAGCCGTTTTTTACTGAGGCCGAGGCTCATCTTAATGGAATACCGGTGGGGCTGTTTGGTTCTTATGGCTGGGGTAGTGGTGAGTGGCTGCAGGATTGGCAGGAGCGGTCAAAAAAAGCAGGTGCCAAGGTGTACAAGGATGGCCTGATGATTAATAACACTCCTGACGATGATGGCCTTGCCCAATGTAGGGAGTTTGCCCAGGGGTTTGTGAATGACAGTCGAATTAATCCTTAGCGCCCGTTAGCGTAGGGTGAAAGACAACTGATATGTGAGAATAATTTGGCTCTTCGGGGTTATGGGCGGATTTTATCCATGATACCACCAAAGAGCCATTTTTGTAATATTTTTAATATGAGGAGGCAGGAAATGAAGCTTGCAGGAAATATTTTGCTTTTCGTGGCGGTTGTTATAGCCGTTTCAAACACGGTTTTTGCGAAGCCGTACGAATATGGACTGGAGCTTGTCGGTCTGCAAAACAGCCCCGTCGTAAATAACATCGACTTTGAGGAGGCGAAAGCGAAAAAGGCCTGCTTCTGTATCAGTGACATGGACGGCAACGGATGGCTGGAATTCACCATCGCGAAAATGGATGGGACAGGGATGTATCTGGATTATGTGTGCTATGAATATGAACCGGCAAATGAGAACGTGTTAAGTCCAGTGGAGCTCCGGCCACCGGAGGCCGGGTTCAAGCCAAGGTTCGCCGGGATGGCGGGAGAAAACAGATTGACGGCTTATCGTGTAATTGACGAAAATAATCTCGAAGAGCGTTATTATCATATTGATACGTTATACAGAAAAAATAGCATTCCTTGGCTTAAGGACGGGGAATATATTGTGGCACGGCAGCTTATAAACAAGTCGAACCATATGCTGTTTACATATCTTGCCGCCACAGAGCAGGGGATAATCAAGGGCTCCGAAACTAGACCAGGAATGCAGGATTTTATGCCAGAAAAGTACAAGGACCCAAATGGTGTGGAAATCGACAGGGACACCTTTGAGCATTCGGCAGAGGGTTATATCGTGAACGCGGAGAAAACAGAGGCCACATTCCTTTGGATTTCCATTGGGGAGCTTCAGCAGGCCATTGATCTTGGAAAGGACGCGACATGGGAGCTGCTCCAGAAATCATGGCAGGGCTTTCGGTTTGGGGATATTCCCCAGGGTCACGACCCAACAGGTGATGGAGATGGAGTAGTTTACTAATTCACAAGAAAGCCTTTATTTGTTAAAATACATGTTGAAGTGAATTACAGGAGGCTTTTTTATATGAAATGGGTAAGATTTTTATTAATCATGCTGGCCATGGTTTCACTCAATATAAATGTGTTGGAAGCCAAGGCTATAACAAGCTATCGGCCGGTGGTTACCTGGGATAAGGTAGCTGAGGCTGATTTGGTCACTTTATTTGGCCCGGCAACTGTTTCTCAGGAGCAAATGATAAGTTTTATATTGGCGCGCAATCCGGAGCCTAAAATCAACTGCTCCATTGAGGAGCTGGTGGCGGCCTACTATAAAGAAGGAGATATTGAGGGCATCCGGCCAGATGTAGCGCTGTGTCAGGCGTTGAAGGAAACCGGCTTCTTCATGTATGGCAATGATGTCAGCTATCAGCAGAATAATTTCTGTGGCCTTGGAGCCACCGGCAACAAGGCACCGGGCTTTAGCTTCTTTACCCCTCAGCGGGGAGTGCGGGCCCATATCCAGCACCTGATAGGCTATGCTTCAAAGAATTTGCCTAAGCAGGAGCTTATTGATCCAAGATATGAGGTCTTGGTAACGAAATATCCTCAATTCCATGGTACGGCGGTTTATTGGACAGATTTAAACGGTAAATGGGCAGTACCGGGAACCACCTACGGTCAGGATATTATTCGGTTGTGGCGGGAGGCCCAGTCGGACCGCTATGGTGATAGTCCGTTAAACAATGACCTTAAGGAGGCAGAGGCTAACCCTGATGATATTTCAGCCTGGCAGCGGGTATATATTACAGCCCGTCAGATGGGTAATTACAAGGAGGCTGTACGGGCCTGTAATGAGATTACCCGGCTGGACAAGTACAACGTAGTTGCCTTTATTAATTGTGGTGATATACTCAGAGAATGGGGAAAAAACGAAGAAGCCCTGGCAGCTTATGATGCCGCCTTGGCCTTAAGGCCGAAAAAATATGATGCATTAAATGGCAAGGCCTATCTGTTGGCCGCTAATGGATATAGGCAGCAGGCCCTTGAGCTTTATGATAAAATATTGGCCTCCAAGCCGGATGACAGTATTGCACTGTATAACCGTGCCTGTCTCCTGGTGGCCTTGGGGAATGCTGAACAAGGCTCTGCTGAACTGAAAAAGCTGGCTAAGGCATATCCAAATAACGAGATTATTCAGAAAGCCTGGGCAGAGTGCCAGAAATGATGTAAAAAAATCATCTGACTGTTTTTTGTCAGATGATTTTTTAATTTCCTTGCTATGAGCAAGCTTTAAAAATTATGTAAAAAAACCATATCTCTAAGGGAAATAAGGACTTTTGGGGAAGTATGGGAGATATTTAATTTATTGTTTTGAATTGTTCTGCGATTAATAAATAACAAGAAAAAAGGCGGCTAATAACCGCCTTCCTGAAGGTCTGTGACGTCCGCCGTAATCAATATATAAGTGCTACAAAACGACGAGGCCACCCTTGACCTTATTGAGTACATTATAAGGCTATCAAAAGTCGCTGTCAAGTAATAAAATTAAAAAATTATTAGAAAAACTAATAGGATATAAGGACTACTTTTCGTATTATGTTTTTATTGTTTATTATTGGTTGCTACAAAGCTGTCCATTAATTTTCCATCTGGCAGGAAGCATTTTACTGTCAGGGTAGACATAGTAGCCTCAAAGGTAAGATAATTATCAGTTTCCGGCTGGGGCAGCATAATTTTATCAAAGCGCTTGGTACGGGGCACATTGTAACGGCAATTACCAGCTACACCGGTATCTATATAAACCGGGCCATGGTCTGAGGGAGAAAAGTTGAAAATATGGCCATGCCGTCTATATGTATGCTGATGGGCGGTGAATACCAGGTCAATATTCAGCTGGTCAAAATATGGCATAAAGGTCCTTCCTACAATGTCAATATCTGCAAGGGGCTCATTGCTGTCAAGGCTGTCATAGTTTATTATGTCCTTGTGCATTAAAATAACCTTCCATGGCTGAGCGGATTCCTTAATATCATTTTCCAGCCATTGGAGCTGTTCTGGAATCAACCCGGACTGTATAGGGTCAATTTCTTCAAATTGGGTGTTAAGGACACAGAAATGAACCGGTCCGCAGTCAAAGGAATAATAATAGCCATTAAATTTACTGCTGCCGTTTTCAGGCACAGTGAAATAACCAAGATAAGCCTTTGGCAGACGGCATTTCCAATTTAAATCATAGGTTTCGTGATTGCCCATTACTGGTATAAAGGTACGTCCCGGCATGTAATCAGAAATAGCATCAAACCATTGTCGCCATTGATAGGCTGCTTCACCGTTGTCAACCAAATCCCCCATGTTTATGAAAAGCCTAGTGTCCGGATTGGCTTCAAAGGCACTGGCTGCGACATTATGCCAGGTTACATATTCATCTGAACACTGGGAGTCCGGGAAAATAATCGCCTTTATGGAGCTTAAACCTGTGGTATTAAGTGGATACCAGGCTGTTTTGACTCCGTCCTGGATGATTTGGTATGTGTATTGAAGTGAAGGCTGAAGATTTTCTAATCGTACCTGGTAAATAAATATTTTTTCACCATCATCCTCTAAGGCATGGCAATTTGCCTTTTGTATTTTTTCTTCCCCAGAGCTGGTTTTCAATACTATTTCGCAGCTGTTGTGATAATTTCGGGATTGCCACATAATAACCCGTGATGTGGCGGGGTCAGTTGTTATGATTTGGCGGGGATAAAATATATCCTCAGCAGCTGGTGCAGCGCCAGCAAAGGAAAATTTTCCCATTATGGCAGAAAAAAAGCTGAAGGCGGAAAGCCTTAGAAAAGCCCGTCGGGAAATTGTTTTTAGCATGGTATTCCTCCGGTAAAATGAGACTTTTTGAGTTGGAAATTTAACCTTTCACTGAATGTAGTAGAATAAATCCTGAGCACCTGTTAGTTAAGGGTCAAAGTAGTTCGCTGAGACAATGGATAATTTGTACTGATGGAAAGGCAGCCAGCTCCTGGGCCGTGGTGGTACCTGTTAATACACCGGCAAAATCAATACCGGCATTTTGAGCGGCACCGGCGTCATAGATGCTGTCACCTACGTAAATTACCTGCTGCTTGTTGGCATGGGTTAAATTAAGAGCCATGTTGATGCCCTCTGGATTTGGCTTGTAGGCGGTGGTGTCCTCGCTGCCTATAATCAGGTCTATTAGGTGGGAATAACCATCCAGCTGAAATTTTTCGCTTATGCGGTGCCGGGTTTTTGTTGAAATAATGGCAGTTGTACAGCCATCAGCCTTTATTTTTTCCAGGGCTGCAATAGTATCTGGGAAAAACACAGTGTTTGGTGTCATCAGCTCATCGGCAAATTTTTTATATGTTTTTAGGAAAAGCTGTTGTTCGGCAGGATTTTTTATTCCGGTAAGGTGTGTAATGGCATCCATCATAGGCATTCCAATGGTCTTTTTTATTTCTTCCTCACCTTTTTGTGGAATATTGAGCTTTTCCACGGTTTTTTGAAAGCAGACAACTATTCCCTTTTCGGAATTTGCCAGAGTATAATCGAAGTCAAAAAAATAATATTTATATTTCATAGTAATTCTCCCTGGATGATGTAAAAAATGAAAAATTTGAATGCTTGGGGTATAATCAATAATAACTTAAACTTTCCATATATACAATATATATTCACGTGGCTATCAGTAATTTCTATATGGGAGGTTTGAACAATAACATATATTACAGAGGTGGAAAAGAAATGTCCGAAGATATAATCGAAAAACTCACCAGTCATTTACAGCTTTTTTATCGGCAAAATCCCTATGTGGAGCTTCTGAAAATTCGGATTGATGATATAAAGGAAGGCCGGGTTGTTCTGAAAATGGATATAGAAAAGCTGCACACAAATTTCTATGAAATGAGCCATGGCGGTGCCCTGATGAGCTTGGCAGACACTGCCATGGGGGCTGCCTGTCTGTCCTGCAATAAAAAGGTGGTCACGCTTTCCTTTAACATGAATTTTATAAAAGGGGTGCCGTTAGGAACCAAGCTTGAGGCCACAGGCACGGTGGTGCACAATGGCTCACGGACTATGGTTTGTGAAACAGAGTTTGTAAATGAAGAAGGAAAAGTGTTTTGTAAGGGAAGTGGAACATTTTTTGTTTTGGGAAAGCTTCTTGAAGGAAATTGAATGAACTAAAAAAGCGTTGGCAACAAGTAAAGTGCCAACGCTTTTTTCTCTTATTGAACGTTAAGAGTGAGCTGTACGAACATCTGGGACAGGTTAGCCCGCTGGATAACTTCATCAGTGATGACGTCACCTTCATTTACAATAACTACACCGGTTGGTGAGGTCAATGTGCGACGGGCAGTCTTGCCTAAAACAAACCGACGCTGACGGTCACTGGTGGCCTTGTCAGCTGCCTGATGGAGATTGTCACCTGGCTTTTCTTCTGCCGGAGCTTCAGGCTCAGGTTCAGGTTCGGCTTCAATCTCAGGCTCTGGGGCAGCCTCAGGCTCCTCTGCTGGCTCTACGGTAGGCTCTTCAACCTCCGGCTGGGCTTCCTCAGTCACATCAGCTTCTGGCTCAGCTTCCACCTCTGGTTCAGGTACTGCCTCCTCCTCAGGCTCGGCAACAGCCTCTTCAGCTACCGGTTCAGGCTCAGGCTCTGGTTCTGCCACAGGCTCAGCTACAGTTTCAACCGGTGCCGGTGCCTCAACGTCTAATTTTTCAGTTTTTTTTTCCGAGTCAGTATCGGAATCAATAATGGTTACCTGCTTACCAAAAATGGAAATCTGCTCAGAGGAGATTTCAGACAGGCTGCCATCAGAGGATTCGATTTCGCACTTTTCAATCTTTCCGCCTTCACCAACGTAGATTTCCACAACTTTACCCTGGATAGTACCGGATTTTGTAATGGCCTTGGTGTTAATGACTCTGACATTTTCATCCATCATGCCTTCATAGTCACCAGCATCCTCAAGGGTAAGAATGGTTTCACTGTTTATTACCGTTACAGCATCGGCACCAATGGCAACTACTGAAGAATATGGCAGTAGCTTTACGCCTCTATACCAATCATCATCTTCGATAATTATGGCAGCAATGGCACCATTTTTTGCATCAATGAGCAAACTCTTGCTCATGCCTAATTCCCGGCCCTCGGTAATACTGATTATCGGCAGGCCGATGATTTCAACACTTTTTTTCATGGAAAATTCCTCCTAAAAATTTATCAAATTCAACGAGACTTTCTGTTGTTGTAGATAGACTCGATTTTTGACATATATTCCTGTGGAATATCATAGAACGGGATTTCTCCCTGATTGTTTTCCTGAAGAACGGAATAGGTTGCCTCCAAATAGGCAATACTGTCTTCAAATTCTGCCATCATATCAGGACTTTCAGCTACAGCAGGCAGGGTCAACGCCTCTTTGAAGCAATCAATAGCCTTTTGGTATTGGCCACTATCCTTGTGAATATTACACATTTCTATTACCAGCATTGGTGCATAGGCATCATCTGCGTATTCCTTAAGGGCATATTCATAGGTAGCTAATGCCTTTGTCCAATCATTGGTCCCCTTTAGCTCAAAGGCGAAATCCAGCATATCATCGAGGTTGGTGAAGCCCACAAGCTTATCCATGATTTCGTCCTGAACGGCTGTTTCGTCAGCTGCATCAGGCTCAGCAGAAGCTTCATCTGACTCTGCAATAGGCTCTTCTGTTTTCTCATCAGCCACTGGCTCCGGAGCTTCTTCGGATATAGTTTCTGGTTCTGGCTCTGGTACTTCTTCAGATACCGCTTCGTCCACTGGCTCTGGAGCTTCTTCGGATACCGCTTCGGCCTCTGGCTCTGGTGTTTCTTCAGATACCGCTTCGGCTTCTGGCGCTGGTGTTTCTTCAGATACCGCTTCGGCCTCTGGCTCTGGAGCATCTTCGGATACCGTTTCAGCCTCTGGCTCTGGTGCTTCTTCGGATATCTCTTCGGCTTCCGGCGCTGACTCTGCAGGCTCAGCAGCTGTAGCTGTCAGCTCTGCTGGTTCTTCAGCTTCCAAAGCCTCCTCAGGTTGAAGAACCTCTTCGTATTCAGCTGCAGTTTCTGGCCTGGACTCAGGCTCTGCTTCAGGTTCAGCCTCATCAGCTTCAGGCTCAAACTCTGGTTCCATACTGCTTTCTCGTTCTGTCTCGGCCATAGAGACTGGCTCAGCTTCCATCATTATATCGGAAGTCAGAGGTTCAGGCTCCAACACTTCAGCTGGTTCATCCTCCGCAATCGGCTCATATAACAATTCCGGTATTGGTTCAGATGATGGCATGGCAACGGGTTCTTCGTTGATTTCCAAGGCAGCCTCTTCAATTGAAGCTGTAGCTTCGGCCTTGGCTGCTGCCATAGCCTCAGCTTCCTGGCGTTTTTGTTCAATAGCCCTTTTTCGGCGACTCATGTAATCATTATAATAATTTGTAATTACAGAGGTAAGGGTGGCCTCATCTGTATTTTGTGCCTCTGCCTGTGCCCGCCGATGAATCATGTATTTGTTGTAGCCGGTTGTTATCAAAGCAGATATGAGAATCATAACACCCAGTACGACAAACCGGAACTGATCCAGGAATGGCGATACAGTAATGGACAAAAAATTTATGATTAAGGCAAATATACCACAAAACACCAGGGATGAAAGCTTTAACTGCATCTGAAACATATTGGATATTTTATATATTGCCAATATAGCGACAGTCATAATAAGGGCTGTCATTAAGAAAAAAATCAAACAACATCACCACTATGTAAAAAGGTAGGTAACAAAATGCTGCAAAATATTTGTAACTAGTACAGTATTCGACATATTGGTTGATTTATCCTGCGAATATTATATTTTATGTAAATATCATACAATTTAGCAGGGAAATATATGATTATGTCGAATAGATTTATTTGGAAAAATATCTGTTTGGCAACATATTGCTCACAGCATATTGTACTATATTAAGCTGTTTTATGCAAAGTTTGGTAGATGAAAAAAGGAGTTTTTTATGCAAGAGTTAAACTTAAAGGTATTAAATAAGGTGGGATTACATGCTAGACCAGCCAAGGAACTGGTTAAATACAGCCGTGGCATTAAATCCCAGGTTACAATCAGCTATAATGGTAAAAGTGCAAATATTAAAAGCATGATGACAGTTATGTCATTAGGGGCAAAGCAGGGTGCAGAGGTTAATCTGAAGATTGATGGACCGGATGAGGTTGAAGTGGCACAGGCTTTGACGGATATGTTTGCAGCAGGCTTTGGCTTTGCTGATGAGTTGTAAAATGAAACTCATTCAGTGGGAGCTTTAAACTCCCACTGAATCATAGTAGAATAAATCCTAAGCTTTACGGAAGCATCCAAGAGGCAAAGCCGATTGGATAATGCGCCCTATGCGAAAGTGTCCTGTGAAACAAGACTTTGTTGAAGTTGAACAGTAGACACTCACCGCTA
>JAFVER010000206.1 GCA_017475925.1 Anaerovibrio sp.
CCGTTTTAGTTCCTTCACTGCCCTTTCAGTCCATTTGGCTGCATAAGGTCCAATCATGGTTGGCACTGGCTCAACACAGATAATTGGCACAGATGGATTATTGCTGCGGACAACCTCCAATAAATGCCTGTAGGCAGCTACAAACTCCTTCTCCGTCGGCTTTCGGTTTTTATCAGTAAAATCATTGGTACCTATGGAAATGATTACTGCATCCGATGGATTAAGCCTGAAATTCCATAAAAGATGACTTTTGTCCATATCAAAGGAATAGAAGGTCCAAGGATAGCGGTCAGCAGTGTGTACCTCATGACCTGGCCATGTTTCCCCATAATTATGGCAAATTCCCTCACCGGATTTTGCTACAACACTGTAATCTGCATCAAGCATTCGGGCCAATTGCGGCCCAAAGGACATATCATTATCCTCTATTTCATAATAAGGCTCCTTATGAGGTATGCCGTCATTAAAGCCTCCGGCCAGAATAGAATCCCCCACGAATTCCAGCTTCAGACGCTTAGGCTCCTGTAAATCAAGCAGCTCACCATCATCACCCACGACAAATCCATAAAATGTACTGATGCCCGCTTCACCTTCTACCGAACGAACAAGTCGTATTGTGTGCTCCGCTGGGGAAAGTCCATCGGCCAATATTGTAACAGGCTCAGTAAATTTCAGCCGTGGATATTGCTTTCCATCAATCTCATACCGCCACCAGATATTTTTATCCTGCATTTTTACCCCGATACGGCTGCCTTTAAACCTGGCCCTGATATAGGTCGCCCCCTGACCACACTCAGCCTTTTCCATGCCCACATTCCAGCGGCCATAAAAGCCGGTTTTGTCATCTATGAATTTTGCTTCCGGTATCTGTATACCACCAATAAATGGCAAATGCCATGGGAAATATACCTTCAAATTCTCCAGTCCGGGATATTCAGGGAAATTTGCTCCGGCAAAGCTTCTTAATTCCCTCTGAGTAAAGCTTTTTGCAGTTTCCTCATAATCCCCTAAATCAAAGTAATATTTTCCTGATGGGAAGGTTTCTGTCAGCTTACCACGCACATTGGACTGATAGCCCCAGTCATCCAAATAGCGCCTTATCACCATGCTATTGCACTGATTTTGACTCAGCTTCAAAGAAACCAGCCCCTGGCCCAGGGCAAAGCCACAGCTGTTAGTAGCTGTATTCCAGCCGGAATAAGAACGAAGCTTAAACAATAGATTTTTCTTTTTCATCAGCTTCATCAAGGCATTGTCACTGCCATTGGCAAAGGATATATCGGCCACCGACACCGGCCGGTTCTGGGCCAGATTGTCCTGAACCATATGCAAAAATTCCCAGGTGCCATACCGGGGATTACCATCATTGTGAATAGGGTCAGGATCATTTGCCAATGGTGCTCCATCCTGAGTCCGTCCATCAGGATTGGTATTTACCAGCAGTACCAAATCAGCAATATCCGGGAAATCCGTTGACCGCGCTCCCACAATTGCCAGTTCATCATGGATTGAAGCACTGATTTTTTCATCAGAAAAAGCCGGTACAGTATCTCCACCCGTACCAATGTTGTACTGAATATTAACCTTATACTGGGTTTTCTCCAGCTTGTTTACTGCCCTTGCTAAAAGCAGCATACTGAATTCATCAATGCCTGTTGCAACCAAAAATTTATTTTTGGTTAATCCTTTAGAATATTTTTTTAAGTCCCGGGCTTCCTTATGCGTAGCACAGTACGGAGCATTATCATCCTTTCCCACCACCATATAATCTATGGCTTTACCTGATACCAGGTCAATAAGCTTCTTGGTTACAGTCAGGTTCTTTTTTCTCCGATCAAAATAGTCATTCCAATTTTTCTTTGGAACGCCATTCCTATACATTTCCAGCTGCTGTCGTTCATCCTCGGTAAGCTTTCTCAGCTCACTTTTGTCCAGCAACGCCGAAGCCTTAAATATCTTTTCACCATAAACCTGATAATATTCCGGCTCCTCGGTACCGGCATTTTCACCGTTCTTTGGAGTGCGCATCAGCGATGAAAAGGTATATAGCTGGACCTTGGGATTATTTTTCTTAATCTCCGAAAATCGTTTTACCTGCTGGTTGAGCTCCTGACTGGACAATTCATGCTTTCTGGAAGCTACCAGGCCACCGTAAATCATGCTGTCAGCCGATACCACTGCGGCATCAGCCTTCTTTATATTGTCATTAACCCAGTTCCACAGCTCTGTAACATTCCCCTTTTTATGAAGTCCCCCCAAAAGCTCCTTTGGAGGCATTAAAACATCATACCCCAAAAGCCTGGGTGCTTCAGCGGATTGCTCACAGGAGGTTGGACGATTGTCGTGAGGAACAAACAATATGGTTCCCTTGGCAAAGGCCATATTAACTGATGAAAAAACCATCATATTTACGAAAAGCAACAGTAAAATAAAAATCTTTGTCATAATAAAACCTCATGGTATAATATTCTAAATTTAATATAAGGAGTGATATTCATGAACGCATTAGTATTATTGGCCAATGGCTTTGAAGAGGTAGAAGGCCTTACCCAGGTTGACTTTTTACGTCGGGGCGGTATAAAGGTTACTGCTGCCTCTATCCATGAAACAAAACGGATTACCGGTGCCCACAATATTGTTGTGGAGGCCGATGCTCTGCTGTCAGATACCAACACCGATGACTACGATATTGTTATATTACCTGGTGGTATGGATGGGACCTTAAACCTGGGTAAAAGCAAAGCTGTTGTGGAGCTGTTGAAAAAGTTTGCCGCCGAAAACAAATGGCTGGCGGCTATTTGCGCTGCTCCTTCAGTTCTGGGGGACAATGGATTGGTAAATGGTAAAAAATGTACCTGTTACCCAGGCTTTGAAAACCATCTCACCGGTGGCGAGACATCAACGGATGAAGTAGTTGTAGATGGCAAGGTGATTACCTCCAGAGGGCCCGGTACTGCCATCGCCTTTGCTTTAAAAATAATCGAGCTGCTGGCCGGCAGGGAAAAAGCCGTAGAGGTCGGCAAGGACACCCTGGTTATGTAAGGGGCAATGTCAAAAGGTGTGCTTCATCAGTAAAAGCTTAATTTGTCATTTTCCTTGTCAATATACATGTACTTATCCGCCACATTCACTGCCTCCATCAATTTATCCGGCTCTAATGAGGTTATACAGTATCCTGCTGCCACGGATATATTATATGGCTTACCACTTTCCAGATTATAATCAATGATTTCGTCCTTTACATTTTGGACGTACTCCTTCATCTCCTGCTCATCCTCAGAATTTATCAATATTATAAATTCATCGCCACCATAGCGGATAATTGTACCGGAAAAGCCTACTACCTTACGCATAAGCTTTACCACGGTTTTCAGCACCTCATCACCGGCCTCGTGGCCGTACTGGTCGTTTATGAATTTAAACTCATTTAAATCCAGGAACATCAGGCCGAAGGGGTGCTTTTTCTTTATTATGTTGTTTATATTATCAAAAAAATGCCGGTTGTATACGCCTGTCAGATTGTCCCGGAATATCATCTCATTTTGCAGTCCCAGAATTACTCCGGTGATTGACACCGCAGCCGCAGCCCATATGACCAATACCCCATAATTAAACATCTGAACCACAATTCCAACCAAAAGTGGGCCTACAACGCTGGATATCGGAAAAAGCTGAATGCCGCCGGTTTTATAAACAATATATTCATATACACAGAGAAAATACCCAATCAACCCTATTGCCAACCAGAACAATACACTGTTATTGGGTCCACGGACATACTGATTGTATTCGTTAATATAAAAAATTGAACCATCATAAAAATTGTACAGCATTGTAATAGCAGTAATAAATACCACTACCCCCATAACCCTTATCTGAAGCTTGGATACATGAGCAACCAAAAACTCCATAGTAAAGGCCAGCCAGCAACAGCATAATGCAATATTAATAACATACATAAATGAGTTGGCCACATACAGGAACCACCAGTTAAAGGCTCCTGGCTTACCATCAAGGTAAAAAACCATGCAGTCCAAAATGCAGGCCAGGAAAACTGATACCACCAGTGACAGTAGAAGTGTGTTTTCCCGTCGGTTATCATTAAACCGCCAACGATTATTTTGTATTATAACCAGTAGCAGCATTATGCCAATCAGGGTTGACACATAGCCTTCCTGGAAATCCAAAACGTCATTCAACCAAGTCATCCCTTCCGAATGATATTCTAAAAAAAATTCAACTGTTATTTTACCACAATACTTATGAAAATTGAAATTTATATGGTAAAATATATTTAATGATTATATTTATATTTCGTGTGTAATTTTTTTAGGGGGATCA
>JAFVER010000207.1 GCA_017475925.1 Anaerovibrio sp.
GATGAATATGCACAGGTCCATAATCCCTATCAGGAGTATCTTACCCGTCATACGGATGATTATGAGGAAAAGCATGAGGAGCCGCCACAGGATCCGTCCTATACCATTGAGCATAAAAGAAAGCCTTTGAGTGGTCTGGCCCAGGCGATAATCTGGGCGGAGATATTGGGAAAGCCAAAGGCAAGACGCAACAGACTGAGGTAAATAAAGGTAAATTAAAAGCGGGACTGCAAATACAGTCCCGTATTTTTGTGCCTGTTTTTATTTTTTGCCAAAGGCGAATATCTTTACCAAAAGAAAAGTTATCGGAATGCCTAAAATCGCTGCTATCAGGTAGCTTACTATTGGAGGATACCCCAGCCAGTTGTAGAATATAATAACGATAATATTTTGAATGATATAGTTTGGAATATATGACACAAAGAATTTCATGAAGCGGCTCACAGACAATGTATCGTGGAATACAAAGCGGCTGTTCATCCAGCAGGCACAGAGATTGGCCAGAATGTAGCCAATGTTGAAGGTGAGATTGGCATCTGCTATAAAGAAGGAACAGAGCCAGGCCATAAAGGTGCAGTTAAAGGTGTTGATACAGCCAATAACCAAAAAAAGAAGGAATTCCTTCGTTAAAAAGTGATGTTTAGTTTTTTCTATTAAATTCATTATGTTCCCCTTTGGAATTTAGTATTGAGAAAAAATTCCCCAACGCGTATAATATTATAGTATTTTATATTGGATAAAAAATTGAGAAAAGAGATAACCATGAAGATTATATCAGTTGTTGTTCCTGTATACAATGAAGAAGATAATATAGAGCATTTTTATAAGTCCATTGTTGAGGTGTTTGACAAGCTGGATTATGAGTTTGAGCTGGATTTTGTGGATGACGGCTCCAAGGACCGCAGCCGTGAAATACTGCGGGAGCTGGAGAAAAACGATTCCAGGGTTCAATCTATTTTCCTTGCAAAAAATTCCGGCCATCAGCTGGCTCTCACCTGTGGTCTTGACCATGCAGATGGAGATGCAGTAATAATGATGGACGGGGATATGCAGCATCCACCTGAGCTGATTCCTACCCTTATTGCCAAATGGGAGGAAGGCTATGAGGTGGTTCATACCATCCGCAAGAATACTGAAGGAGTTTCGGCCTTTAAGAAGCTTACCTCAGCTTATTATTATAAGATTTTAAATACCTTGTCCACCGTTCATATTCAGGAGGGCGGAGCTGATTTCCGCCTGATGGATCAGAAGGTGGTAAAGGCCTTCCGTCGTTATCGTGAACATGCCCGTTTTATTCGTGGTATGATAGGTTCCATGGGCTTCAAGCAGACCTACATTGAGTTTGTGGCACCAAAGCGGTTTGCGGGAGTTTCAAAATTCTCTCCGCGGAAGATGCTTCATCTGGCAGTGGATGGGGTGATGGCCTTCTCAACCTTGCCTCTCCGCATGGGATTATACATAGGTGTATGCTGTGGCTTCCTAAGCTTCCTGTTATTCCTTCATGTGCTGGTATCTAAGTATGTGTTTAACGATGCAGTGGCCGGCTGGGCTACCATAACCGCCTGTATACTGTTTTTTGGTGGTGTGCAGCTCACAGTGCTGGGTATCATGGGAGAATATATATCCCGTATTTATGAGGAAGTTAAAAATAGACCACTATATCTCATAGGCCGTGGCCGACCTAAGGATGAAGAATAAAAAAACGAGTAATTGGTGTATGAGTGTCAGGGGCTGATATTTTTCATTGTAAAATATCATCCCCTGACTCGTTATAATGTTCAAACTTTATAACAATTAGCGAACATATGTTGATTTATTTGATTAAGTATGATATAGTGACACTATACCATGAGGAGGGCAAGTTACTTATGTCAAGGGCAGGTTATACGGAAGCTCAGAAAAGAGCAGACAAAAAATATACATCCAATACTGATCAGTTGCGCATTCGGCTTCCCAAAGGGACAAAATATGTGATAAAACAAC
>JAFVER010000208.1 GCA_017475925.1 Anaerovibrio sp.
GGATAATGCGCCCTATGCGAAAGTGTCCTGTGAAACAAAACTATGTTTAAGTTGAACAGCAGACACTGACCGCTATGGGCGTTTAACTCCCACCTAAGAGGATGGGAGCCTTAGCGCCCGTTAGCGTAGGGTAAAGCTATAATTCCCCTACAAAACCCCTCGGAAATAATGCCCACGGGTAATATCGCTTCCTTCAATAAGCATCGCTTTACTCTTTTTTTCCTCAGACAGCTCTCCATTAAGCTGTAAATATTCCTTATAATTAGCAATTGTTTCCTTCAGCTGACGTGGCTCCATGTAGCGGCCTTCAATTCTAATCTGGCTTATTCCCATATCCCTTAGCTTCATAACATGGGGCAGCATACTCAGTCTGTTGCTGTTTAACAAATGCATATGACAATACTGGTCCATTACCAACGGAAACCTCATATCCTTACGGTCCTTAAGATAGAATTTTTTCCCACTGTTTACACAGGGAGCTGCGCATTTTCCGGTGTGGAGAGCTCCAAGAAAGCTACCTGTAACACAATACTCCGATACCATAAGCTCTAGATTCCCTTCAACTACACAGGCCAATGGCAATGGGGAAGTCTGCGCTAAAGCCTCAATTTGTGGCAAATTAAGCTCCGGTGACAATACCACCCCGGCTGCCCCCATATCCTTTAAATATTCCAATGCCTTGTTATTATATGCTATCAATGAATAATCAGTATGTATAGGGATATCAATAAGCTCCCTCGCCGCTGCCAAAGAGCCGATATTATGAACATTAATCCCATCCGGCTTGTAACGGGCCACGGTTTTTAGCCAACTATGAAACGCCTCCTGTTCCCCATCTCTGATGATTCGCGGCGTATTAAAATCAATTTTTCTGCCGGCTTTATGTACTGTGTATGAAGCCTTTTCGTATTGCATTGGAATGATTGCTTCATGGCTGTAGGATTCCCCACCAAAAACTATCCAGTCAGCACCGGCAAACAGGGCCTCCTGAAGCTTTTCCAGTGTATCCACCACCACGGCAATACCAGTACCGGTATTTGATGTGCGCATTTCATTGGCTTCTGTAACAATATGCGCTGACGCTGTCAGCTTCGGGCGTTCATACCTGGCAAGCCGATTGGACTCCAACATATCTACCGCCCGCCGTCGGGCTTCATTTATTTCACTCATTGGCACCATGACGTTGCCAACTATGTCGCAGGTAAATTCATTCAGCTCAAACACCGTGGTCCCCAGTCTGGCTACCTGTTTTTCGATTATGTCCCTGCTAAGCGGGCGCTTTTGAGCTTCCTCACCAATAAAATCAGTGCGGGCAACTCCGGTGTAGCCCTCCTCATCAACCATGGTAACGGTCAGTGGCTCACCAACTGCGGCCCTTATGGCTACATTAACCCCTATCCGCCGCACCGGGGCACCAGTATTGTAAAATTTCTTTGCCCAATTCATCAGCTTATAATCATAAACCTTAAAAACCCGGTCATGGGCATATACCGGCGATTCCACGGGAAAAGTGACCAGCATACCGGCGTCGGCCTGCTCCACCGGCACAAGATTATGATTTTTGCCATCCTTCACCAGCGTAAGCTCTTTCACTGTAGCAGTTACCCGTCCACCGACCTTAACCCAAAAGTCAACCTGGTCACCTACAGCCAGGCTACCACTCAGCCTCATTGTAACCATTCCCTGACTGCGGTCATATTCTGCAACCCTGCCAACCATAACGCCCCGATTATTTGGTCGACGATCACTCATCATGTTGCGGCCCTGTTTACCCAGCAGATAAGCTGTGGTAAAATCCCGATTAAAAATCTGGGCCAGGTCATGATTATTCCTGTCAGTAACCTGAAAGGCATTGGCATAATAGCTGTCAATAGCCTGTCTATAGTTATTTACCACAATAGCTACATACTCCGGTCGCTTCATTCGGCCTTCAATTTTCAGCGAAGCAACGCCTGCCTCTATAAGCTCCGGTAACAGCTCAATGGTTTTTAAATCCCGTGGACTCAGCAAATACTTACCAGCCGTTTTCTTCAGCAAATCATTATCCTGCTCGTCAACAAGGGTATATGGCAGCCGACAGGGCTGTGCACACCGTCCCCGATTACCAGAGCGTCCGCCTATAAGACTGCTCATCAGGCATTGCCCTGAATAACAAACACAAAGGGCCCCATGAACAAACACTTCGATTTCTACGTTACAATTGGCTGTTATATGCTTGATGGTCTCCAATGAAACCTCTCTCGACAAAACCACCCGGCTAAAGCCCAATTTCTCCAGTGCCAATACTCCATCCAGATTATGTACTGTCATTTGAGTGCTGGCATGAATCGGAAGTCCCGGAGCAACCTTCTTTGCCACCTTGGCAACACCTAAATCCTGTACCAAAATAGCATCTACACCTATTTTATATAAAAATCGCAAATAATCCGCCAATTCTGGCAGCTCTTTATCATCAATAATGGTGTTTACCGTAACGTTAATAAGAACATTACGCAAATGAGCCATTTTAACTGCCTCACGAAGGCCTGCTTCATCAAAATTATCAGCATAGGCTCTGGCACCATACATGGTACCTGCCAGGTATACTGCATTCGCTCCACCTTCAATGGCCGCAATGAGGGATTCCCTGCTGCCAGCCGGCGCCAAAAGTTCTACCATATATATACTCTCCCTCCGCTTTATTTCCGAAAATCATATTTATTTATTTTACTATGAAATCTTAGCGAGTACAAGCCAACGGCGCAGTATGAGCTTAGATTTCATGTAAGGGCGTGTGGACACTTGTAAGTAAGTGTCCAGTAAGTTTACTATGAAATCTTAGCGAGTACAAGCCAACAGCGCAGTATGAGCTTAGATTTCATGTAAGGGCGTGTGGACACTTGTAAGTAAGTATCCAGTAAGCTTACCTGTCTCCCTTGGGGGAGATGTCACGAAGTGACAGAGGGGGTCAATATCTGCTTGGATATAAACCTTTCTTTCATCAGTATATCTATGGGGAAGTTTTATTAGTATATGTATTTATAAGGGCAGTTTGGGTTATAATAATATAAACTAAACTTTGGTAATAAGGAGTGGATATTATGTCTACTGATTTTGCCCATAGATTAAAGGAGCTGCGATTAGCCAAGGATTTAACCCAAAAGGAATTTTCCGACCTTTTAAAAATCAGCCAAAGTGCCATATCTATGTATGAAAGTGGCCAACGGGAGCCTACTCTTGAGGTATTGGATATTTTCGCCAAATTTTTCAAGGTAGATATGAATTACATCACCGGCAAATCAAAAAACAATCCGGCTATTGACATTATTTCCCCGGCCCCAGCTGACCCGGACGCTGACCATGAGATTGATAAAAAGTTTATTGCAGCATATCACAAGGCTCCTGAACATATTCAAAAAATTGTTGCTGTCTGCCTTGAGCCATACATTGAAGAAAAATATTAGGCCCATTTATCGCAGGAAATTTACATATAGGGGTCGAATTATAATATATTAAAAAGTTTTTAGCCGGTTATGTAAGTATTCATTGATATGACCAGGAGTAATTGTATATGAATCATCATTTTACAAAATCACTCAGCTTGCTATTTCTTCTTAAAATCTGTCTACTGTCCATGGCTATGTATTTTGTGTCATGCTATGGAGCACCGGCTTACGCCGGACATGATGGGGATTCTCCCCCACAAAAGACCGTAAAGGTTGCTGCCTATGATGCAGACGAAATATTTGTTGTCAAGGATGACAAAAACAAAAAAAATGGCTATGCCTATGAATACATAGAAACCATAGCCAAATATGCCGGCTGGAATTTAGAATACATCATTTATCCCGGATTTATGGCCAGCATTAACGCGGTAAAAAACGGCGAAGCAGACCTGGCCTTTGATGTAAGCTACACCAAGGAACGCGGCCAATATCTGGCTTTCCCTGATGAACCAATGGGGGCAGAAAACTATTATCTGTATTTTCTTGACAACAATAAGGACATTATTTCCGGCGACCTTGATACACTTCAACATAAAAAAATTGGTGTATCAAAGGGAACAAAGCAAATCGCCATTCTACAGGAATGGCTGAATAAAAATAATATTGATGCCGAAATCGTCGAGTATGCCAACGGTACTGAGCGACGGGCTGCCCTTTGGGCCGGCAAGGTGGACCTCAATCTCATTGCCAACCGGTACAATGATAAGCATTTCATTGCCTTCGGCAGTATAGGCAGTGACAATTTTTACCTGGTTGTAAATAAACAACGACCGGATATTTTAAAGGAGCTTAACGATGCCCACCGTCTTATGATGTCCATTAATCCTTATTTTATTACCGACATAAGCAAACGCCACTTTGCCTATGCCTCCATCCGAAAAAGCCTCTCCCTGTCAGAGCTTGAGTGGCTGGATAGGCATCCAATTATCAAGGTGGGATGTCTGAATGATGATCCACCGTTTAGCTATGAAGACCCTTCTACCAAAGAAATAAAGGGAGCTGCCATTGATATAATGTATCACATTTTGGAAGCCCTTAACATTCATAATGTAAAACTGGAATTTGTAATGTATAATTCCCAGGAAGAATTACTGGCCGGCATAAAGAATGGCGAAATAGACATTATTTCCCAATATTATTTTGATTATGACCAGGCAACCCAGGATGGCCTTATGCTGACCACCAACATATACGATGCACAAATAGGTATACTTCGCAAAGCAGGCACCTCCTATGATGAAGCCTTTACAAAGCTTACCTTTCAGAAAAGGCGCAGCCGTCAGGGCTACGCATGGAATAAATATGTAGACACAACGTTGATTCCATGCGATACACTGTTAGACTGTTTGGAAGAAGTTGACAGAGGCGAGGCAACTGGTGTTATTGGGTTGGGCTCAACCCTGGCTATTTACGCCCAATCCTATCCTAATCTTGAATACACTCCCCTTATGGAAACTGTTCCCCTTTGCTTTGCTACATCAAAAGCCAATGTACCACTTATTTCCATTTTAGATAAAGGACGTGGACTGATTAATGCTGGTGAGATTGAAGCGATTATGGCCGGGCACCAGCCTATGATTCCTTTCTCGATTCATCGATTTATTTCTACTCACCTGATAGCCTCCATCTTTGGTGTCGCCGCCATTTTATCAATTATTCTTGTGGTTTTGTTTATGACCCTAAGCAATCGTCGTCTTACTGTCCAAAACAAGCTTATTGATGAACAAAATGCCACCCTGAAGGAATATCAGCGGCAGCTTACAAAATCTCTTGAAGATGCCAAAATGGCGGATGAGGCCAAAACCTCATTTCTCTTTAACATGTCTCACGATATTCGTACACCAATGAATGCCATCATCGGCTTTACTAATCTTTTGGAGAAAAACATCGAAAACAAGGAGCTGTCACTGAATTATATTGACAAAATCCAATCCTCCAATAAATTTCTCCTGTCCCTTATTAATAATGTACTGGAGATGGCCCGTATTGAAAGTGGCAAGGCTACGGTTGATGAGTCCCGTGTTGACGTAGAAAATATGATTTCCGAAATAGCAGCCGTGTTTGAACCACAAATGAAGGAAAAAAATATAAGCTTTACCTGTACACACCAACTGACCCATCGGTATGTAATGTTAGATGCTACAAAAACCAGAGAGATAGTATTAAATCTTATCAGCAATGCCGTCAAATACACTCCTACTGGTGGCTGTGTATCATATAGTGTCATAGAAGAGCCTTCCGATACTCCTGATACTGCCACGTATAGGATATCAATAAACGACACTGGCATTGGTATGGCAAAGGATTTTCTTGACAATATTTATGAGGCCTTTGCCCGGGAACGAAACACCACTCAAAGCGGTATTCTTGGCACCGGACTCGGTATGCACATTGTAAAAAAGCTGGTTGACCTATTAGGTGGCACCATAACTATAGAAAGTGAGCCTGGGCGTGGAACAAATATCACTATACTCATGAAGCATCGAATAGCACCAGAGGAGTCAGACCAAATCCATGGTACTGAGCAATCAGAAATTAACCTGGAGAATTTTTCAAGCATGCGGATTTTATTGGCTGAGGACAATGATTTTAATGCTGAAATTGCCCAAATGCTGCTTGAGGACCACGGCTTCAAGGTAGAGCATGCCCATGACGGAATAGAATGTATCGATATGCTTGGCAATTCCCCGGCAGGGTACTATGATTTGATACTTATGGATGTACAGATGCCTAATATGAATGGCTACAAGGCTACTGTTACGATTCGTGGCATGCAAAACCAGTATCATTCCCATATTCCAATTATTGCCATGACTGCCAATGCCTTTGATGAGGATAAGCGAAATGCACTTTTCTCCGGTATGAATGCCCATATACCAAAGCCCTTTGACTTGGACGAGATTTTACACACCATTGAAATAGTTATGAGTCATAAGGATTATTTTATCCGCAGTTATGAAATGAACAAATTCAAAGATAAATATACCTCCAAGGGCTTAAGCTGCGGTCAGTTGATTTTCCGACCGACCTTAGAGGCGGAAACAATTTACGCCGATGAAAATCTAAAGCGTATAGTTGGGTGTACCAACAGCGAAGAATTTATAAACTACACCAAGGGTTCAATAAAAAACATTGTCCCAGCCCACGAGCTAGACGTGGTAGAGGCAAAAATAATTGATATCGAGGAAAGTAAAGCCAGCCTTGACCAGTTCAGCTTTAATATCCTTCGTCAGGATGGTCAGCTTCGTCGTCTCGCCTCCATTGGCTGTCGGGCATTTAACGGAGAAGAATTTTTGTGTGTTACCTATATTGCTGATATAACAGATTTAGAAAACACAGCTGATTGACATGTAGGGTAAATTTGATAAAGCACAGAAAAAGGGATAGAACAGATACCACAATATCTGTCCTATCCCTTTAATATTGAATGGATTAATTCAAAATAGAAATACTATTAAACGTCACTTCCTGCTTTCACAGTTGCAACCACATCCGCAGCCACAATCAGTGGTACCACAGCAATCATGCTTGCCGGACCTAAAATTACTCCATACATGATGGCAGGCCAGACCAAATAGTACCAACAGTATCAATCCTATAACATAAGTTGCCATAGCAGGCGCCTCCTCATTCAAACCCAAGCAGCTTGCCGCCTTGATATACTATCAAGGACACCACCCAGGCCAAAGCAAACATGTAGCCAGCGGCAAAGAACATCATCTTCCAGCTGTTGGTTTCCTTTTTGATTGTACCCAAGGCAGTAACACATGGAGTATACAGCTGCGAGAAAATCATAAAGGCAAATGCTGACAGGCTGGTAAAGGCTGCTGCCATACCGGTAGTACCAAGAGCTTCAGCGGTCTCCACAGCATCCTCAGCTTCAGCTGATATATCAGGCAAGCCATAAAGTACACCAATAGTAGAAATAACGGACTCCTTGGCCAAAATACCGGAAATAACTGCTGCACCGGCTTCCCAATTGCCAAAGCCATGGAAGGTAAACAAAGCGCCTACTACAGCACCAATAGATGCCAGGAAGGACTCACTCTGCTCCTCCACCATGCCAGAGGAATTAAAGGCACCCAGGAACCAAATAAGAACGCAGCCAGCAAAGATAATAGTACCAGCCTTTACCAGATAGCCCTTACCCTTGTCCCAGGTCTCAAGCAAAACGGTTTTCATGTCTGGCATTCTGTATGGAGGCAGCTCCAACAGGAAGGTGGCTGTTTCAGACTTGTACTTGGTTGCCGTCAATAGCTTTGTAGACACAATAGCCATAACTACACCAACAATATACATAGCGAATACAACATTTGCTGCATTTTCAGGAAAAAACATTGCAGCAAACAGGGCCATAATCGGCAACTTAGCACCACAGGTCAGAAACGGTGCTGCCAAAATCGACAGCATACGGTCCTTTTCGTTATCCAATGCCCGGGCCCCCATAATAGACGGAACACCGCAACCAAATCCCATCATCAACGGCATTACACTCTTTCCACTGAGGCCTGCCTTACGCATGATAGGATCCATGATAAATGCCACACGAGCCATATAGCCTGTTCCATCCAAAAATCTCAAACAGAAGAACAATATAAAAATAAGTGGAACGAAAATTACTACCGAGCCAACTCCACCGATTATACCATCAAGAATAAGCGCCTGCATCCAGTCAGCCACTTCAGCACCTTCCAATAAACCAGCTACCCATTCGGTAAAGTCGCCTGTTATCAGCTCCTCCAGGGCGTCAGCAATCGGTTGCCCAATCCATTCAAAGGTTATTTGGAATACAGCATACAATATAACCAAAAACAGAGGCAAAGCCAAAACACCGTTTGCCAAAACACTGTCCAGCTTTTCCGTCAGGCTTGGGCCAACACTAGAAAATTCTGCTATCTCAGACAATATCTCATCAATGAAGGCATATCTCTGCTTAATGATTGCCTCCTGGAGTTCAATCCCTTCCAAGCCACTTGCCTCAATCTCCTTAATCTTGGCAATATGGGCCTTAAGCTCATCACTAGGGCCATAGCTCTCCATAGATACAGAGGTAAACACGTTGAGCAGATTTTTTATACTCTTACCATCTCTTGCAACAGTTAAAAGAACTGGATATCCCAGCTTTTTCTCCAGCTTCTTTACATCTATCTTTATGCCACGACGCTTGGCCTCATCCTGCATGTTAAGGTCAAGCATAAGAGGAATACCCTTTTCCAAAAGTTGTACTGTAAGGAAAAGATTTCTTTCGATATTGGATGAGTCAATAACATCTACCACCAAATCCAGCTTTTCCTGCATCAGGTAGTCTATTACTATTTTTTCCTCTGGGCTTCTAGCATTTACACTATAAGTACCAGGAAGGTCAATAACCTGAATTTCTTTACCATCAAAGGTTACCCGGCCTTCTTTCTTATCCACTGTAACACCTGGCCAGTTACCGATTTTCTGTCTGGCTCCGGTTATTTCATTGAAAATCGTTGATTTACCGGTATTTGGATTACCGGTAAGAGCCACCTTAATTATGTTATCATTTATTGCCATTGTTGCCATTATCATCCCACCTGCGTAACTTCAATCTTTGCTGCATCATCCCGGCGCATCGCCAAATTGTATGAACGAATACCGATTGCCATCGGGTCACCTAATGGGGCAGAGCGCAGCACCTTTATCTGTACCCCTGGAATCAGTCCCATGGTCATGAGCCGCTCCTTTAAAAGAGACTCACCTATACTGTCCACCCGCAGAGTCATCCCCTGCTTAGCTTCCTTTAGTGTCATGTAGAAACCTCCTCATAAGCAATTATGTATTAAATTATGAATTCATACAATACAAAGAAAATGATAATAACTATCATTAGCACAGTTCATGATACATTTAATAGCTTCCTTTGTCAAGTGAAAAACACTTTCATTTGCAAAAAAATGAGGTTGTAAAATGAGACTTATTCAGTGGGAGCTTTTAACTCCCACTGAATCATAGTCGAATAAATCCTAAGCTTTACGGAAGCATCCAAGAGGCAAAGCCGATTGGATAATGCGCCCTATGCGAAAGTGTCCTGTGAAACAA
>JAFVER010000209.1 GCA_017475925.1 Anaerovibrio sp.
AGCGGTGAGTGTCTACTGTTCAACTTCAACAAAGTCTTGTTTCACAGGACACTTTCGCATAGGGCGCATTATCCAATCGGCTTTGCCTCTTGGATGCTTCCGTAAAGCATAGGATTTATTCGACTATGATTCAGTGGGAGTCAAAAGCTCCCACTGAATAAGTCTCATTTTACCTGCCTCCCCTTTGGGGGAGGTGCCCGAAGGGCGGAGGGGGTTATTTTTTAAATCTGTATCATTGTTTTATATGTAAGTGATAGGAGGAATTACTATGTCAAAAATATATAAAGGAACACTGGACCTGGTTGGTAATACACCTCTTGTAGAGGTAGTAAATATAGAAAAGGACCTTGGGCTGGAGGCTACTGTATTGGTAAAGCTGGAATACTTTAACCCTGCCGGCAGTGTAAAGGACCGGATTGCCAAGGCCATGATTGAAAACGCCGAGGAAAAGGGTCTGTTAAAAGAAGGCTCGGTTATAATTGAGCCTACATCCGGCAATACAGGCATTGGCCTGGCAGCCATAGCAGCCGCCAAGGGCTATCGCATTATCCTTACTATGCCGGAAACCATGAGTGTGGAGCGTCGCAATATATTAAAGGCATATGGTGCTGAGATAGTTCTTACAGAGGGCTCCAAGGGAATGAAGGGAGCCATAGCCAAAGCAGAAGAGCTCCTTAAGGAGATTCCTGACAGCTATATTCCAGGTCAGTTTGTCAACGGGGTTAATCCAGCCACCCATCGGGCAACCACTGGACCGGAAATCTGGAGAGATACAGATGGAAAAGTAGATATTTTTATTGCCGGTGTAGGTACTGGTGGAACAGTAACCGGTGTTGGCGAATATCTGAAGAAGCAGAACAGCAATATAAAAATTGTGGCATTGGAGCCAAAGGATTCGCCAGTGCTTTCCGAGGGAAAGGCCGGTGCCCATAAAATTCAGGGAATTGGTGCAGGATTTGTACCAGAGGTGTTAAATACAAAAATTTATGATGAAGTATTTACTGCTGCCAATGAGGATTCCTTTGCCGCTGCCAAGCTTTTGGCCCATAAGGAGGGTATTTCTGTTGGTATATCCTCCGGTGCAGCCCTTCATGGAGCAATAGAATATGCCAAAAAGCCGGAGAACAAGGGCAAGGTTATTGTGGCTCTGCTGCCTGACAGTGGAGATAGGTACTACTCTACCCCTTTGTTTACCCTATACTAATGGGCGCTAAGGCTCACATTAGCTTAGGATTTATTCGACTATGATTCAGTGGGAGTCCAAAGCTCCCATTGAATAAGTCTCATTTTACTGAATAACAGTAGGATATAAATATTAAAAAGACTAAATCCAGTGGGAGTCTAAAGCCCCTGCTGAATTTAGTCTTTTTTTGGTAACAGCCTATGTGCAAATTTATCTTATTTTACTTTTGGTCTGCTTATAATTAATGTATGGACCTTTTCTTGAAGCGTCCACCTACAATGTCATGAACCGGGTTAATGGTAATAAAGGCATTTTCATCCTTGTCGATGGTGATTTCCTTTAGCTTGTCTACCTCCAGACGGGTAACTACGCAATAGATAACCTTTTTAGGGTCACCGGTATAGGCCCCCATTCCATTTATAAAGGTTACACCACGTCCCAGACGACTCATAAGGGCATCGGCGATTTCATCACTTTCATCAGATACAATCATTACGGCGTAGGATTCATCCAGACCCTTTATGACTACATCAATCATTTTAGAAATAACAAAATACGCCACCAGGGAATACATGGCCTTGTCCCAGCCAAAAACAAAGCCGGCAGCTCCTAATATAAATATATTGAAGAATAATACTACTTCACCAACGGAAAAGGTGGTGCGCTTGTCCATAATAATGGCAACAATTTCCGTGCCATCAAGGGAGCCGCTGTTTCGGATAATCAGTCCTACCCCGGTGCCGGCCACAATACCACCGAATATAGCTGCCAGAAAATAATCGTCTGTTACCTGGGCTATGGGCTCAAAATATTCTGTCCACAGGGATAATAGACCTATAGATATTATGGTGGATATGGAAAAGGTTTTTCCAATATGCTTATAGCCAAGATATAAAAATGGCAGATTAATAACCAGCATGAATAAACTGAATGGCATATTAGTAAGATATGACGCCATGATGGAAATACCCACTACACCACCATCAATAATCTGATTTGGGATAAGGAAGGTTTCCAGGCCGGCGGCATAAAGACAGGCGCCAAAGCACAAAATAAAAAGCTTGCGAAGATAGCTGCCTATGGTCCGTTTCTTTTTGATAAAATTCTTTTTTATGGAAATATTATCCATAACCTTATTGTTTATATCATCAGAAGCTGTGTTGACATCTTCGGTATTGTTAATATCAACAGCAGTATTTTGGTTATTATCATTATTTATTATAGCTGCTTTTGGCGTATTATCTGTTGTATTGTCGTTAATTTTGTCCATAGTTTCACCCCTGCATTTTATTTAAGCACAAAAATTAATACACCGCAACCGTTCTACATTATGTATTGATAAAAATAAACAAAAAAAACCCAGCTCCAAAGGAGCTGGGTCTCTTAATAAATCCAAGCAGGATATTAATAAGCTGCGTCAGTACCGCCAGCCATCTTGTGAGTATCAACCTCACGATGGTTTGGCTCGAGATGATACTTCTGAACTGCTACCTTCTTGGTAGGACGGAGCTTAGCACCTCTCTTCTCCAAGAACTTGCGGAGAATCCAAGGCTTATCAGAAATCATACCATCAACGCCCATATCATAGAGCTGTTCCATAGCTTCAAGGCTGTTTACAGTCCAAGGAACAACCTTCATGCCAAGGGAGTGAGCAAGATCAACATCGTCGTTGCTGATTTCTGGATAATATGGAGAAACAACATCTGCACCGATGGAATGTGCTGCATTGATAACCTTAGCGTTTACGGAGCTGCCAGGGAAGCGTCTTACATCCAAGCCACCGAGCCATGGAGAAATGTTTGGCTCGAACATACGGATGCACTCAGAATCACGGCCCCAAGTAGGCTGCTCGCACCACAGAGCGGAAGTAGAAATGTTAGGATCAACCTTCTTCATTTCAATGAGGGTAGCCCAGTCAAAGGACTGAAGAACTACATGATCCTGCATGTTGTACTTCTTAACCTTGTCATAGAATACCTGAATGAATTTCTTGACATCAGGAGTATGCTTGTAACCCTCTGGATACTCAGGATCTGGATAGGACTTAGTCTCGATGTTTACGAGGCCCTGATAACCGGAATCCTTGATCAGCTGGAAAAACTCATCAATAGTAGGAATCTCAGCGGAAGCTGGAGTTACCTGGGACTTACCATGACCATTGTAGTAATGATCTGGATTGGTAATAGGGTCCATAACACCAACATCGAACTTCTTGATTTCAGGAACAGTCATGGTACGGAGATCGTACTTGCCAGCCTCAACATACTTGTTGGTTCCCTTATAACGAGTGATGTCTGGGTTCAGTACAGGGTTATGGCTCATTACGATGTTGTTGTCAGCAGTGAGCTGCATGTCGCACTCGATGGAAGTAGCACCCATCTCAATTGCATATGCATAAGAATAAAGGGTGTTCTCTGGACGAGCATCACGACCGCCACGATGTGGCTCAAAATCGAAATAAGTATTGAGGTCAGCCTTTGCCTCTACCTGTGCTGGAGCTACGAAGCTCTGGATACCCATAGTTGCTACTGCAGCCAAAACGCCTGCTGCTAAAGCATGTTTCTTTGAAATTTTCATTAATAATACCTCCTGCTTGATTATTAAAATAAAGCTATGCCTTAAGTATAGGTTTTGAAAATTTAAATGTCAAGAGGCTAAAAACGTAGCTGACTGTTGATACTATCCACAGTAGAATGAATTTTGCCACAATTCTGAATTATGAAAAAAGCTGAAAGCCTTGCTGTATTTGAGCTTAGACAATTATACACAATTAATAATTATCAATAAAAAACAGGATAATTTATAAAAAAATAAATTTTTTTTATGATGAAAATTTTTGTTTGTAGCACGCATGAAATTGAAAATAATGCTTTTCATAATGAATTTTTGAACAAAATTTCAAATATACATTGCTGACTGTAAATCACAAATTAGTTTAGATAGATTAACAAAAGCGTTGATATATAGGTGAATATGATTTTTTAAAAAATTTTATAGCTGTATATCTTGATTTTTACATTTGTAGCATAGATAATGAAAATGTGTAAAATTAAAATAATGATTACTGATATCATTATGTGTGGGGGGGAGAGGATTATGAGCCGTGACAGGGATAAGCTGTCCATTAATGTGGCAAGGCTGTATTATCGGTCTGAATACAGTCAGCAGCGAATTGCCGAGGAGCTGGGCATATCAAGGCCATCAGTTTCCCGACTGCTGCAATATGCCAAGGATAAGGGCTATGTGCAAATTAAGATTATGGACCCGGTGGAGGATATGTCCAACATGGAGCAGATGCTTGTGGAGAAGTATCATCTCCAGGAGGTTCGGATAGCGTCTTCCACGTTAAATGACGAGGATGAAATAAAAAAATACATAGGTATAAAGGCTGCCGAGTATTTAGATACTATTGTTCATGATGGAGATATTATTGGTGTTGGTTGGGGGACAACACTGTATAATATGTCCTGCTCCCTTATACCAAAGGAGCTGAAGGGTGGGCAGATAGTCCAGCTGGAGGGTGGTGTTACCCATTCCAAGTGGAAGAATTACGCCAAGGATATTTTGGAAAATTTTTCCAGTAATTACAGTACCATTGCTCAGTATTTGCCATTACCGGTTATTTTTGACAGCCGGGAGGTAAAGGAAATGGTGGACCAGGATCGGCATATAAAACGGGTTTTGGAGCTGGGTAATCATGCTAATATTGCGGTGTTCAGTGTGGGAACTGTACGGCCTAATGCGCTGTTTTTCCGTCTCGGCTATACTGATGCAGATGAAAAAACAAAAATTCAAAGGACGGCAGTGGGAGATATTTGTTCACGGTTCTTTGATGCTGATGGGCGGATTTGTAACAAGGATTTGGATGCCCGGACAGTGGGGATAACCCTGGATGAGCTAAAAACAAAGGAGCATAGTATTATGGTGTCTGGTGGTGAGGCAAAGATACCTGCCATACGGGCTGCCTTAAAGGGCAGATATGCCAATGTGTTTATTACGGACCAGTTTACAGCCAAGCAGCTGCTGGCAGAGTAAATCCTGAGCTTTACGGAAGCATCCGAGAGGCAAAGCCGATTGGATACTGCGCCCTATGCGAAAGTGTCCTGTGAAGCAAGACGATAGTCAAAGCTGAACAGTAGACACTGACCGCTATGGGCGCTTAACTCCCACCTAAGAGGATGGGAGCCTTAGCGCCCGTTAGCGTAGGGTAAAACGGGGGATTTTCTGCTACCTCCGTTATTTTGTAACGTCTATCCCTTTACTTTTTCTTGCCTCCCTTGGGGAGGTGGTTGCGCACCTTTTGTTTTTCTTGCCTCCCTTTGCACTTGTCAACAAAAATTGGACACGAAATATAAAAAATTTGACATAAAAGATGAACCATTGAACAAGGCTATCTGATTTTTTTGACATCA
>JAFVER010000210.1 GCA_017475925.1 Anaerovibrio sp.
AGAGCAGCTACTGTGTCGGCAAGCCGTTCTTACATGGTGGCTTACATAAGGATGGTGCCCATGGGTCGCCTACGGCAAGAGCTACGGTTCTCCAGACGAAAATTTCCCTCCGGCTCATAAATGTGGTGACGATGGTAGATGCGGTGCGATACTAATTCGGAATGCTGAATAACCCCCACCGGTTGCTGCGCAACCACCTCCCCTAGGGGAGGCGAGTTAAAGCCTTCTTCTATGGAGACCCCCTAAAGGACTAGGATCAAAGCTCCGTCGATGGCTGCCGATAGGCAGACGGATGAGGTGTAATACTAATTCATAATGCTGAATCAGCCTTCCCCTTGAGGGGAAGGTGCCCCAAAGGGGCGGATGAGGTGTAATAATTGAGATTTGTAGGGATGAAAGATGGCAAAAATAAAGTTAGGAGATTTATGTAAGCCCAGTGCTGGACAGATAAAAGAAGATGAAGATACTCTCATAGATTACATAGATATTTCCTCTGTGGACAATGAAACCAAGAAGATTACAGGATATCAGACAATCATATTTGGAGAATCTCCGAGTAGAGCGCGTAAGGTTGTAAAACGAGGGAATATTCTTGTTTCAACAGTGCGACCTAATCTTAATGCGGTTGCTTTGCTCGAAGAGGATACTCCGAATGTAACAGTTGCTTCTACTGGATTTTGTGTTTTAGAGAGTAAAGATGATGTTGATCCAAGATTCATTTTTAACTTTTGTAAATCAAAACCGTTTATAGATGATATGGTGTCACAAGCTACAGGCGCAAGCTATCCAGCGGTTAGTGACAAGATTGTTAGATCGGCTCTTGTACCAAAGTATTCATATCAAGAGCAGCAGAGCATTAGTTCTGTCCTTGATAAATTGACTGGGATTATAGATGGTAGAAGGATTGAATTACTTGAATTAGATAACCTCATCAAAGCCCGATTTGTCGAGATGTTTGGGGATCTCAATATTAATCCCAAAGGATGGGTGTTAAAGTCTTTTGATGAGCTTACATATCTTATAACAGATGGTGAACATTCTACTCCTCGAAGAAGCGACAAAGGGATTTATTTGTTATCAGCAAGAAATGTCCTTAATCATGCATTGCAATTAGAAGATGTTGATTATATAGACGAGGAAGAATATGAGCGGATAGCAAGGAGAATTATACCTCAGGCAGGAGATGTGTTGCTTTCTTGTTCAGGAACTGTAGGTAGATGTTGCTGTGTGCCAGATGGACTTAAATTTCAAATGGTCAGAAGTACGGCTATTTTGAGATTTAAAGAGGAATTAAATCCTGTTTTTGCTGAATACATGATTGCTTCTGATTATGTACAGAAGCAAATAGATAAATCTAAAACTGCTTCGTCACAAGCAAATTTGTTTCAGGGAAAAATTGCAAAATTGAAGGGGTTTGTCCCACCAAGAGCGTTGCAGGATGAGTTTTTATTATTCGTAGAACAAGTCGATAAATCAAAATTTGCCATTCAAAAGGCACTGGCTAAAACTCAAACCTTATTTGACAGTTTAATGCAGGAGTATTTTGGCTAAATCGATAAATCCCGGTAGCTGTCATCCAATCAGCCTGCGTTTTCAACTTGGCTTCTTGGGACAGCCTCGCGGGGGAGGTTTATATAGTTTCACCGAGTTATAATAATATAAAAAAATTGGATGGTACAAAGTGAGATATGTAATATTATTAATAACAATGCTTGGTATCGTGGTGGTAGGAGGTGGCTTTGGCTACCTTCTGGCGGCAGAAAATATACGAACAGATTTGCCGGATATTCAGCCGTCCTACACTACCCATATTTATGATATAAAAGGCAACGAGATAGCGGTTGTTCATGCCGAGGAGGATCGTGAGCCGGCCACAATTGACAAGGTGCCGAATCATTTGAAAAATGCATTTTTGGCAGTGGAGGATGCCCGCTTTTATCAGCATATTGGTATTGACGTTCGTGGTATTATGCGGGCTCTTTGGGAAAATATAAGGCATCAGTCGGTTATGGAGGGTGGGTCTACCATCACACAGCAGTTGGCCAGAAACTATTATTTGACGCAGGAGCAAAGCTATCATCGAAAAATTCAGGAGATGTTTTTGGCGTTAAAAATTGAGCATCGCCATACCAAGGATGAAATACTGGAGCTATATTTAAATCAAATATATTTTGGCCGGGGGGCCTATGGTGTACAGGCTGCTTCTAAGGCATATTTTGGTAAAAATGTTGAGGATTTGGATTTGAATGAATGTGCCATGCTGGCTGGCATACCTAAAAGTCCCAATTATTATTCTCCTATGGATAACATGGAGGCAGCCCAAGAGCGAAAAGCAGTTGTTTTAAATCAAATGGCCAAATATGGCTATATAAGTGCCTCCACAGCCCAAAAAACGGCTGCTGAGGAGGTCCACCTGGCAAAGCCGGTACCTAAGGAAGGCAAAGCAAACTATTTCGTGGATTATGTAATTCAGACGATGATTGACAAATACGGGGCCGATGGACTATATAAGGGTGGATTAAAGATTTATACCACCTTGGATATGGATGCACAGCAGGCAGCCGAGGAGGCAATGAAAAATTTGCCGGAAATGAAGGATGCAAATGGGCTTAAACAGCCACAAGGTGCTCTGGTGGCAATTGATCCCCATACTGGATATATAAAGGCCATGGTGGGTGGCCGGGGAACGGATATGTTTAATCGGGCTGCATTGGCTGAAAGACAGCCTGGGTCAGCCTTTAAGCCCTTTGTATTCGCTGCAGCCTTAGAGGCGGGGTATACCCCGTCCACTGTGGTGGATGACAGTCCCTTGAATATTTATGGCTGGTCACCCCAAAATTATAACCGTGGCTTTAGTGGCAGTGTGCCACTACAATATGCCTGTGAGCAGTCGTTAAATGTGGCAACGGTCAGAGTAGCCCAGGACGTAGGCATTGATAAGGTGATTAATCTTGCCAGGGAAATGGGAATATCCACCATTGTTATGGAAGGAGATAAAAACGATGTTAATTTGTCCACGGCTTTAGGAGGAATGACCAAGGGGGTTACTCCCCTTGAACTGACCAGTGCCTATTGTACCTTTGCCAACAAAGGGCGTTATGTAAAGCATACGGCTATTGCCAAGGTCCTTGATCGAAATGGCAATGTATTGGAAGCGTATCCTATGCCAGATAAGACAAAACAGGTATTGAAGGAAAAAACAGCGGATTACCTAAATACCATGCTGCGGGGGGTAGTTGCCCGTGGGACAGGTACGGCAGCCAATATTAATGAGACAGTGGCCGGGAAAACAGGAACTACCAGTGATTATCATGATGCCTGGTTTGTAGGCTATGTACCGGATTTGGTTGTGGGAGTATGGATAGGCTGTGATGATAATCAACAGATGGGGACAATGACTGGAGGTACGTTACCAGCACATATATGGACCATATTTATGAAAAAAGTAATAGAAGGTAATAATAAAGTGTGATATAATACACGCAATGAACTTGTGAGGGGGCTGTGGATACAGCTCCTTTGTTTTATTATTATATGGTGGTGATCAGGGTTTGAAGGAAATCGTAAAAAAAGCTCATATCTGGATGGATAAATACATGAAGTCATTTTATGAGGATGACGAAAATGTTATGCTTGGAATAAAAACAAAAGAAACTCATACTGGGTATGTGACGGCCTATGCCAGAGAATTGGCCATGCATCTCCAGCTGGCGGAGCATGATGTGCTGCTGGCGGAGCTGGTAGGCTTGTTTCATGATGTGGGTAGGTTTCGTCAATGGAAGCTGTATCGGACGTTTTCTGATGCTTTGTCAGAGGATCATGCTAATCTTGGGCTAAAGGTAATCGTGGAGCTGCCGTTTTTCCGGGAGCTGTCTGAGGATGATCGTGACGTGCTGCTGTTTGCCATTGAAAATCACAACAAAAAAAATATAGCACCGGCCCCCACCCAAAAGCATCTGCTCTTTGCCAAAATTATTCGTGATGCTGATAAGCTGGATATTTTTCGCGTTTTGGAGCCGTATCTTACGGGAAAGAAAATCCAGACCTTTTCAAAGATTCCCTTTGAGGATGAAAATATGATGTTTGCGCCTGGGTTTATTGATAAATTCGTTCGGGGAGAGCAGGTGGATTACAACGAAATCCGCACCAATAATGACCGAATATTGGTACGTCTCATGTGGGCCTACGATATTAATTTTGCCTGGACCATGCTTCGCATTAGGGAAAAGGGTTATCTGCCAAGGGTAATGGAGCATTTGCCTCAAATTGAGAAGGTAAAAAGGGGATATGCTTTGTTGAACGATTATGTAGAAAAGAAGTGCAATTCCTCTGATTTGCCTTTGGTGTACTAACAGATTTATTTGTGCTATACTTATTTTCGTTGACCATACGCTAACGGGCGCTAAGGCTCCCCCTCGTAGGTGGGAGATAAGCGCCCATATGGCTCATGATTAATTCGACTAATATTCAGTGAGAGCTAAAAGCGCCTACTGAATAAGTCTCATTAAAAAAACATAATAAATTATTTAGAGGAGCGATTGATTTTATGGCTGAAAATGTTTCTGTAGTGTCCAATTTTATACAGAATGAAATAAATGATGATTTGAAAAGGGGGTATTATCCTGAAGGGGTACATACACGCTTTCCACCAGAGCCCAACGGATATCTCCATATCGGTCATGCCAAGTCCATTTGCCTTAATTTTGGTTTGGCAAAGAATAATGGCGGTATCTGCAATCTAAGGTTTGATGATACAAATCCCACTAAGGAGGATGTTGAATACGTTGATTCTATTCAGGCAGATATAAAATGGCTGGGCTTTAGCTGGGATGATAGGAAGTTTTTTGCGTCTGATTATTTTGAAAAGCTTTATGATTACGCTGTAGCGCTTATAAAAAAGGGCCTGGCCTATGTAGATGACCTGTCTGCTGATGAAATTCGTGCCTACCGTGGTACGCTTACTGAGCCGGGGAAGGAAAGCCCATATCGCAACCGGAGTGTGGAGGAAAATCTGGAGCTTTTCCAGAAAATGAAGGCCGGTGAATTTGGTGATGGTGAAAAGGTGCTTCGGGCAAAAATTGACATGGCAGCACCTAACATAGTGATGCGTGACCCGGTTATTTACCGCATAGCCCATGTGGCTCATCATCGTACGGGAGATGCCTGGTGTATCTATCCAATGTATGATTTCGCCCATCCACTGTCTGATGCTATTGAAGAAATTACCCACTCTGTATGCACTCTGGAATTTGAGGATCATCGTCCTTTTTATGACTGGCTCCTTGATGCCTTGGATTTTAAGGTAGGTGCCCGTCCCCGTCAGATAGAGTTTGCCCGCCTGAATTTAACAAATACTGTTACCTCCAAACGAAAGCTGCGTCAGCTGGTGGAGGAAGGCTATGTTTCCGGCTGGGATGACCCTCGGATGCCAACAATCTCCGGCCTGCGGCGTCGGGGCTTTACGCCAGGCTCCATCAGAAGCTTCTGTGAGGAGATTGGTGTTGCCAAGGCCAACAGTCTGGTAGATGTAGCCATGCTGGAGCACTGTGTTCGTGATGATCTCAACAGGAATGCCGACCGGATTATGGCTGTTTTGCATCCACTGAAGGTGGTTATTACCAACTATCCTGAAGGTCAGAAGGAGTACATGCTGGCCGACAATAACCCAAACACCTCGGCGCATCGGTATGTGCCATTCACCAGGGAATTGTATATTGAGCAGGAGGATTTCATGGAGGAGGCACCAAAGAAATTCTTCCGTTTGAAGCCTAATGGTGAAGTTCGGTTAAAGCACGGTTACATTATCAAGTGTGAAGAAGTCGTTAAGGATGAAGCCGGTAATATAGTGGAGCTCCACTGTACCTATGACCCTGATTCCAAAACGGGGGGAGCTACAGCTAACCGCAAGGTTAAGGGAACTATTCATTGGGTATCGGCGGATGATGCCATAAAGGCGGAGGTCCGCCTGTATGATTACCTCATTGAGACCGATGAAAATGGAGAGGTGCCGGATGATTTTCTGGCAGCAGTGAATAAAAACTCACTGGAGGTTATTAATGATGCACTTATAGAGCCTAGTGCCAAATTTACTGCTGTAGGAACTCATTATCAGTTTTTGCGTACAGGATATTTTGTTGTAGATAAAGACACTACTCCGGGGAAATTGGTGTTCAACCGGGTAGTAGGTCTGAAGGATAGCTGGGCGAAGGCTAAGAAAGGATAACAGCTATGGGAAAAATACCAAAGGGATTATCTGATAAGGATATGTTGGACGGATATGTGGAAGATGTAACCATGGAGGCCCAGTTTTTGGCGGCAGAAGCGGCTGAAGATACAAAGCGTCGGGAGAAGCTTTTTGGTAAAAAGGGAAATAGCCTGTCCATGTCCGGGCTGGATGATGAAACCCTGGATAAGCTTGGGCGAAAGCTTCTTGAACTTAAAATGGAGCTTTTTAGAGAGGGAATAAAAAATTATACCCTTAAGGTAAAGCGGGAGAATTGGGATATTATCATTACGCCTGTAATTAAGGGAAAATCGGTAAAATAAATAGTATTATGTATACAAGTAAATAAAAGTGTGTACTTTTTGGACGTTATGTGGTAATGTAAGAGTAATTAAAATTCGTCAGTCAAATTTTGCGTTTTAGGGGGGTAAAAATTGTGAGTACAACAACTGTTGCAGTAGTGATTTTTATTGCTGCATACGCTCTGATTATTTCAGAGAAGGTGCATCGTACCATTGTAGGTATCGTTGGTGCGATGCTGATGATTGTCTGTGGGATTCTCTCCCAGGAGGTGGCAATTCATCATATCGATTTTAACACTTTGGGGCTGTTGATTGGTATGATGACTATTGTTAACATTACAGCAGAAACTGGCTTGTTTAATTTTTTGGCCATTTGGGCTGCTCAGAAGGTAAAGGCACAGCCAATGAAGCTGCTGCTTGCACTGGCCACTCTCACGGCGGTTTGCTCGGCTCTGCTGGATAACGTAACCACTGTTCTTTTAACAGTTCCGGTAACCTTCAGCATAACTGCCCAGCTTAAGGTGGATGTAAAGCCGTTTTTGATGGCACAAATACTGGCTTCAAACATTGGTGGTACCGCTACTTTGGTTGGTGACCCGCCAAATATCATGATTGGCTCCGCAGTTGGCCTGAGCTTTATGGACTTTATAATGCATCTTACATTACCGGCCATTGTTATTTTCCTTGTAACGGTTTTCGTATTGGAGATGATTTATGGAAAGTCTCTCCATACCACGCCTGAGCTTCAGGAACAGGTAATGAAGCTAAATGCTTCAAAGCAGATTCGTGACAAGGTGCTTTTGAGAAAGTGCCTGCTGGTGCTGGCATTGACCATGAGCTTGTTTGTGGCTCATAGTGCCTTGGGGCTGGAGTCAGCTACTGCTGCTTTGACAGGTGCAGGTTTGCTGCTCCTTATAACCTTTACTCGTGATGAGGAAATGATTGCCAAGGTGCTTGGCAAGGTTGAGTGGACAGCGATATTCTTCTTTGCCGGTCTGTTTATTTTGGTAGGTGCTCTGGTGGAGACAGGGGTTATCAAGATGCTGGCCGAGGAAGCAATAGCAGTAACTCAGGGCTCTGTAGAGGCCACAGCCTTTTTGATTTTGTGGATGTCAGCCTTGGCTTCGGCCTTTGTTGATAACATACCATTTGTTGCTACCATGATACCATTGATAAAGGACATGGGAGCTATGGGGCTCAGCAATCTGGAGCCAATGTGGTGGTCACTAGCTCTTGGTGCCTGCCTTGGTGGTAATGGTACCCTCATCGGTGCCAGTGCAAACGTTGTTGTTGCTTCACTGGCAGCCAAGCATGGACAGCAGATTTCCTTTATTGGCTTCATGAAGGTAGCCTTCCCATGTATGATTTTGTCCATTATTATGAGTATGGCATATGTATATTTGCGTTATCTGATGTAATAAGGCTAAATATGGAGGATGGTGACGGAATGATTTAATTCCATACCATCCTCTTTTTATTTGACGGTAAACAAATTCATAATATATAATATGACTTGTTGTTAAGTTGGAAAATGTGGGGGGCTTTATCGTGGAGAAATATGTACCACAAAGCATAGAAAAAAAATGGCAAAAAAAATGGCTAGATGCCAAGGCATACAAAACGGAAATGGATTCAAAGAAGCCAAAGTATTACACCTTGGAAATGTTTCCTTATCCTTCTGGAAATCTCCATATGGGACATGTACGCAACTATTCAATTGGTGATGTGCTGGCCCGTTATAAGACAATGGAGGGCTTTAATGTAATTCACCCAATGGGCTTTGATGCTTTTGGTATGCCAGCTGAAAATGCCGCAATAAAGAATGGGGTAAAGCCGTCTGATTGGACCTATTCAAATATTGATAATATGAAGCGTCAGCAGCGGGAAATGGGCTTGTCCTATGATTGGGACCGGGAGGTTGCTACCTGTCGGCCTGATTACTATAAATGGACTCAGTGGCTTTTTGAGCTGTTTTATAAACGGGGCCTTGCCTACAAGAAAAAGGCCTATGTAAATTGGTGTGATACCTGTGGTACTGTGCTGGCCAATGAGCAGGTAATTGATGGACTATGCTGGCGCTGTGACAATGTGGTTGTGAAGAAGGATTTGTCCCAGTGGTTCCTTAAGATTACGGATTATGCAGATGTTTTGCTAAAAGACCTTGATAAGCTAAAGGGCTGGCCAGAACGGGTAAAAATAATGCAGGACAACTGGATTGGCCGCAGTGAAGGTCTGGAATTCAGCTTACAGATTCCGCAGCTAAATGAAAGCCTGCCGGTATATACTACCAGACCGGACACCGCTTATGGTATAACCTTTGTAGCCTTGGCAGCTGAACACCCTTTGGTTGAAAAAATCTGTGCAGCCAATCCTGAAAAAGCCCAAGCTATTCAGGATTTTGTAAAGAAGGTACAGAGCCAATCTGATATTGAGCGTACTTCCTCAGAATCAGAAAAGGAAGGCATTGGTACCGGTGTATATGTAGTTAATCCGTTTAACGGTAAAAAGGCGGAAATTTGGGTAACTAATTACGTTTTGGCTGACTATGGTACTGGAGCAGTTATGGGTGTTCCTTCGGAGGACCAGCGTGACTGGATGTTTGCCAAGAAATATAACTTAGATATTATTATTACCTTGCAGCCAAAGGACAAGGAGCTTCACTTGGAGGAAATGACTGAAGCCTATGTGGATAAGGCTGGCGTGCTGGTAAATTCCGGTGAGTTTGACGGTCAGGATATAAAGACTGCCATGAAGGGTATCATGGACAAGGCCGAAAAGGAAGGCTTTGGCAAGCGTTGTGTAAACTACCGCCTGCGGGATTGGCTGATCTCCCGTCAGCGTTATTGGGGTGCTCCGATTCCGGTGATTTATTGTGAGGATTGTGGTGAACAGCTTGTACCAGAGGAGCAGCTGCCGGTTTTGTTGCCGGAAAATGTGAATTTTGAGCAGGGAGCAGTTTCCCCATTGGCCCAATGTGAAGAGTTTGTGAATTGCACCTGTCCTAAGTGTGGTAAGCCGGCCAAACGGGAAACTGATACCATGGATACCTTTATCTGTTCTTCCTGGTATTATTTGCGTTATACCGACCCACATAATGATAAAATGCCTTTTGACAAGGAAAAAGCTAATTATTGGGCACCGGTTGATCAATATATCGGTGGTATTGAGCACGCTATTTTACATTTGCTGTATTCCCGCTTCTTCACCAAGGTGCTTCGGGATGAGGGACTGATTGATTTCGATGAACCATTTAACAACCTGTTGACTCAGGGAATGGTGCTTAAGGATGGCAGCAAGATGTCAAAATCCAAGGGCAATGTGGTTTCACCGGAGGAAATTATTGGTGAATATGGGGCAGACACAGCTCGTCTTTTCATAATGTTTGCGGCCCCGGTGGAGCGTGATTTGGACTGGAGTGACGAAGGGGTTGCTGGGTCCTTTAGATTTCTCAATCGGGTATGGCGTATTATTAGCAATTTTGAGGAAAAGATTAAATCGGCAGCTGATGATTATGATAAGAGCAGCCTGACCGATGCTGAAAAAGAGCTTCGTCGGGTGCTTCATACGACTATCAGAAAGGTTACTGAGGATATTCGTGACCGATTTATGTTCAACACCGCTATCAGCTCTATAATGGAGCTGGTAAACGAGTTCTACAAATTCCAGAACAGTAATGATGTTAATGCCGGCTTAGTGCGTGAGGTTTCCCTGAATCTCATTAAGCTGTTGGCTCCATTTGCACCACACATGACGGAGGAGCTATGGTCTCAGCTGATTGGCGAGGGCAGTGTTCACGCTCAGAGATGGCCTGTATGCGATGAAGGTGCAACTGTTACTGCTGAGGTGGAGATTGTACTCCAGATTAATGGCAAAGTCCGGGACCGCATCATGATTGCTACTGGTATCAGTCGCGAGGAAATGGAAGAGGCCGCCAAAAATAATAAACGAGTTCAGGAGCTTACCGCAGATAAAAACATTGTAAAGATGATTTGTGTCCCTGATAAGCTGGTAAATGTGGTTGTAAAATAAGACTCATTCAGTGGGCGATTTAGAATCCCACTGAATTTAGTCGAATAAATCCTAAACCTACGGGTGCTTAACTCCTATCTAAGATGATGAGGGAGTCTTAGCACCCGTTGGTTTAGGGTAAAATAAGACTTATGAAATCCTCATAGAAAAGATTTTTAGTATAAATGTCCGCGTGGAGAGGATTTTTCTTGACATGGGTATACATTGTCTCTAGAATGTTTATCTAGGTGGTAAGTCACTATATATTAAAATATGTGAGGAGCTTAGGTATATGAGTGCAACTTTTAAGAAATGGCAGAGTATCAGCCTGATTTTACGTATTGTATGCGGTTTGTTGCTTGGTGTGGTTTTGGCTACCATCATTCCGGGTAATGGTGTTATTCCGGTTTTTGGTAGTGTATTTGTAGGATTATTGAAGGGAATCGCACCGGTTTTGGTATTTGTGCTGGTAATCAGTGCGTTGGCCAATGCCAGTGGGGATATTGGCGGTAGATTTAAAAAGGTAGTGTTTCTGTATGTTTTGGGTACGTTGCTGGCCGCAGCAGCGGCTGTTATGTTTAGTTATGCAATGCCAGTTGGCATGGTGCTTACTGATGCAGCCAATAACACACCGCCAAATGGAATCGGTGATGTAATAAAAACGATTATCACCAACATGGTGGCCAATCCGGTTTCAGCCATTATGAATGCTAATTACGTTGGCATTTTGTGTTGGGCAATAATCTTCGGTATGGGGTTCAAGCGTCTGGCCTCAGAAGCCACCAGAGGCTTTGTGGCTGAAATAGCTGCCATAGTTTCTAAGGCTGTTTACTGGATTATTCAGTTGGCTCCATTTGGTATTATGGGCCTGGTATTCTCAGCTGTGTCAGAAAGTGGCGTGTCGATTTTTGTTGACTATGGTCGTCTGCTGATTGTGCTGGTGGGTACAATGTTTGTTATGGCGTTTATTGTAAACCCGCTTATTGTATTCTTGTTCTTAAAGCGTAACCCTTATCCGTTGGTAATTCAGTGTCTCAGAGAGTCCGGAGTAACAGCGTTTTTCACCCGCGGCTCGGCAGCAAATATTCCGGTAAATATGGAGCTTTGCAAAAAGCTGGGCTTGGACGAGGATTTTTATTCGGTGTCTGTACCGCTGGGAGCTACCATTAATATGGAGGGGGCAGCTATTACCATTACGGTTATGACTATGGCTGTAGCTTATACCCTGGGGATTCAGGTGGATATACCAACTGCCATTGTGCTTTCTGCCCTGGCTACAGTTGGGGCCTGTGGCGCATCCGGCGTGGCAGGTGGCTCGCTGCTGCTTATACCAATGGCCTGCTCATTGTTTGGCATTTCCAATGACATTGCCATGCAGGCAGTGGGTGTTGGCTTTATCATTGGAGTAATCCAGGACTCCTGTGAGACGGCTTTGAATTCATCTACTGATGCCTTGTTTGCGGCGACTGCTGAATTTAGTGAAAAAATTTCCCAGGGGGAACAGGTAAAATTTTAAGATATTTTAAAATATAAAACATCTAAAAAGAGGATTTTCTACTTTTGTGGTAGAAAATCCTCTTTAAGTATTGTTTGAAATGTTGAAGAATTTGTGAGAGTATGTTTCACATAACAGGAGTACCGAAAATGGATAATGCAAGCTTTGAATCTGGTATTGCCGAAAAAAAACAATCCATCTGGCTGGACAGACTGAATGATTTTACCAATCAGCAGGAAAGTGTGATATTTGCTGGAAAAGATGAAACGGCAAATTATTTATTTGAAATGCAGGGGGGCGCAGCCGTCTATTTTACATTTAACAAGGGTCTGCTGAAGCTGGAAAAATTTAATTCCAAATATAATGATGAAATATTGGTTGATATGTCCTTGGATGATGTAGGGGCCAGTGAAGGAAATTGGCAGTTTTCCGATGACCAGGAGGAAAAGAAATTTGTGGAGCTTTTGGCTGCCGCAGCTGACGGAAAAAGTATGTCTGATGGAGAGATATGGTTCCGTTCCTTTTCACAGTGCTGTGGATTACAGGCCTATTGTATCAGATTTCAGATTCGTCTGGTGGCAAGACATCAGGAGGAGTGTCTTTATTATGCCCTGATACATAATAATACTAAAGCGAGGCATTCCTTTAAGGTAGTGTCTGATAGCGAAAGCATATTTAGGGCTGCTGCTGAGCATGCTAACATTTATGCCTGGGAGTATAATATTGCCACCAGGGAAATGCGCCCATGTTCAAGGTGTATGAGAGATTTAAATATGCCACCTTTGGTGGAAAATTATCCTGAACCGGCCATTGAGGCGGGAATATTTCCACAGGATTATGCTGATATGTATCGTCATTGGCATAAACGGCTGGAGCAGGGTGAATCCGGGATGCAGGCGATTATCCCATTGACTAAGGACAGAATACCGTTCCATGTCAGGTATAATACAGAATTTGATAAGGATGGAAAGCCGATACGGGCCTTTGGTTCGGCCACTATGGTGGTGGATAATGAAAAGGAAGCTGAGATGAAGGAAATAATCTCCAGCCTGACCATGAAGTACTCTACTGTATTGAAGATTGATTTGCTTACGGGAGAAGCCAAGGTCCTGAACATAGGGGAGGATTCATCAGTAGAGGTGCAGTCTCATTATTACGCAGGCGAGGCAATGTCCTTTGATGATGTTTTAAGGGATTACATCAAGGATTATGTTCACCCTGATGATAAAATTGCTGTACAACGTGTTCTTAGTATAAAAAATATTAAAAATGCCTTAGCTCATACCACGGCCTTTTCCCACACCTACAGGATAATCCGTAAAAATAAAACCATGTTCATGCAGGTGCGGCTCGTTGATATGGCTGATAAAAACAAGGTGATTCTTACTATCCAAAACGTAGATGGGGTCATGCATTTGCACAGTCAGTCCGAGGATAGACTGAAGCTGGATTTGGAAGAAGCCAGGCAGGAGGCTGCTATACGAAATGCTATTATAAACAACATGGCAGATAATGAAACGGCTGTGTTGAGCCTGATAAATCATGTTCTTGGTGACAGTAATGAGGTGTCACCCGATATAGTTGAGAAGGTTCGGGCCAATGTAGGGCTCCTGGAGGAATTGTCAGCTGACATAAAGGAGGTAAGCAATTTACGGATATTGGAGGAAGAAGCAAATAAAAGTGGCTTTGATATACGTCAACTGCTTCAGGTTATAGAAAACTTTGGGCGAAATATTGCTGAGCTGAAGGATATTGATTTCTTTGTGGATGAGGACTTTGAGGGAGTATCGGATTCTGAGGTGTATGGCAATATGCTGTATGTGAAACGGATATTGTTCAACATCGTTCACAATGCCATAAAGTATAGCCGGCCTGATAGTGAAATCCATTGTATGGTAGAGGTTCGGGAGCATGGAGGGCGAATTTCCTGCAAATATAAGGTATCTGATGAGGGCATTGGTATAGATCCGGATTTTCAGGTGCAGATGTTCGAGCCATTTACTCAGGAAAACCGTCAGGTAGATGATTGGGGAAATGGTCAGGGGCTTGGACTTTATGTAGCTAAGCAGTTACTTGATAAAATTGGAGGAAATATAGCAGTATATAGTGCGGTAAATATTGGAACCATTGTGACGGTTAGTATGTCCTTCGATATTGTATAGGGTAATATGCGGGACTGTGGCAGTTATGTTGCAGTCCTTTTTATTTAAAAAAATAATTTGTATAAACAGGGCAATGTCTGTATAATGTAGATACTATGTTCGATATTATGGAGCGAAAATCATGGCAAAAATTCCTACACTAAATAATACTGAATTTAACAATAGTCAGCCGTTTTCTGTACATGCACCATATGAACCCATGGGAGATCAGCCGGAGGCAATTAAGGATTTGGCGGCTGGCATTGACAATGGACAGGAGGCCCAGGTCCTTTTGGGGGCTACTGGCACAGGCAAAACCTTCACCATTGCCAAGGTCATTGAAAAAGTGCAGAAACCAACGCTGGTGATTGCTCACAACAAGACGTTGGCAGCCCAATTAGCCAGTGAATTCAAGGCTTTCTTTCCGGAAAACTATGTAGGATATTTTGTGTCATACTATGATTATTATCAACCGGAGGCCTATATTCCGTCTACAGATACCTATATTGAAAAGGACGCGTCCATAAATGACGAAATAGATGAGCTGCGTCATTCGGCTACCTGCTCCCTTTTTGAACGGCGGGACGTTATTATTGTGGCCAGCGTGTCCTGTATTTATGGACTTGGTTCGCCGGAAAGCTATCATGAGATGGTTTTGTCCCTTCATAAGGGCCAGGAGATTGACCGAAACGATATCCTTCGCCGTCTGGTTACTATGCAATACGACCGTAATGACCTGGTATTGGAAAGGGGGCATTTCAGGGTTCGTGGAGATGTTGTGGAGGTTTTTCCAGCTGGGTACAATAACCGGGCTGTGCGAATAGAAATGTTTGGCGATGAAATTGAAACTATCCTTGAATTTGACGTTTTAACCGGTGAAATATTTGGTCAGCGGACTCATTCCATGATTTTCCCGGCGTCCCATTATGTTACACCAAAAGAGGATTTGGAGATCGCCATGGGAACCATCAGAGCTGAAATGGAGCAGCAGGTGGATTTCTTCAAGGCTGGTGGAAAGCTTATTGAAGCTCAGCGTATTGAACAACGGACAAATTATGATTTGGAAATGATACAGGAAATGGGCTATTGCTCCGGTATAGAGAACTATTCAAGACACCTTACTCAGCGGGCTCCCGGGGAGGCTCCTTATACGCTGTTGGATTATTTTCCTGATGATTTCTTAATGGTTATTGATGAATCACATGTGACCTTGCCTCAGCTAAGGGCAATGTATGCCGGGGATCGCTCCAGAAAGGAATCCTTGGTTGACAACGGCTTTCGCCTTCCATCAGCTTTTGATAACCGCCCACTTAAATTTGATGAATTTACCAGTCGAATTAATCAGATTATATTTGTATCGGCTACACCGGCTAAATATGAGCTGGGATTAGCCCAACAGGTGGTGCAGCAGATTATTCGTCCTACGGGACTTTTGGATCCAGAGGTAGAGGTCCGGCCGTTGACAGGGCAGATTGATGATTTAATTGGTGAAATAAAGCTTTGCATTAGCAAAAATCAGCGGGTGTTGGTAACAACCCTGACAAAAAAGATGGCGGAAAATTTAACCGATTATTTAAAGGAAGCCGGCATAAGGGTGAGGTATCTCCATTCTGATATTGCAACCTTTGAACGGGCAGAAATAATCAGGGATTTGCGGGCCGGGGAATTTGACGTGCTGGTGGGGATTAACCTGCTTAGAGAGGGCCTTGATATGCCTGAGGTATCGTTGGTGGCTATTTTAGATGCTGACAAGGAGGGCTTCCTTCGTTCGGAAACCTCCCTTATCCAGACCATTGGTCGGGCGGCCAGAAATGCCGAGGGAAGGGTCATTATGTACGCTGATGTAGTGACTGATTCCATGAAAAACGCTATTGATGAGACAAAGCGTCGCCGTCAGATACAGGCTGATTACAACAGGGCTAATGGTGTTGTACCACAGACCATAATTAAGCCGGTAAAGGATTTGATAGAGACTACCTTGGTGGCTGAAGCCGGTACTGATTACAAGGCTGTTGCTAAAAAGGGTAAGCGGCCAGGCAAAAAAATGACTAAAAAGGAAACTGAGGCGCTGATAAAGGCCCTGACAAAGGAAATGCAGAATGCTTCACGAGGACTGGAATTTGAACGGGCGGCGGAGCTGCGGGATATGATTTTCGAGCTGGAGGACAGCCTAAAGCATTGACACGATGAAATTATTTGACAGTACCTATGGAGAAGTTTTTGTTCAAAAATCATTGTGTCAATACACTAAGTAAAAAGACAACGAGGTAGATATATGGAGAAATACATAAGAATCAAGGGGGCGCGAGTCCATAACCTGAAAAATATCAGTGTGGATATCCCCCGAGACAAGATGGTGGTGGTTACTGGCCTGTCCGGGTCAGGAAAATCATCACTGGCCTTTGATACGGTATATGCAGAGGGGCAACGCCGTTACGTGGAGTCGTTGTCATCCTATGCCCGCATGTTTTTGGGGCAGATGGATAAGCCGGATGTAGATTATATTGAAGGGCTGTCACCGGCCATTTCCATTGACCAGAAGACCACCAGCCGTAATCCGCGCTCTACGGTGGGAACTGTAACGGAGATATACGATTATTTACGATTGTTGTTTGCCAGAGCCGGGCGTCCTCATTGCCCAAAATGCGGAAAGCCGGTAAATCAGCAGTCCATTGATCAGATGTTGGATAAGCTGCTGCAGCTACCGGAGCGGACCAGGCTTTTAATCATTGCTCAGGTGGTGCGGGGAAAAAAAGGGGAGCATAAGAAGCTGCTGGAGCATATTCGTAAGGAGGGATATGTCCGCCTGCGCATTGATGGAGAATTAATGGAGGCCAGTGAGGAAATCAATCTGGAAAAAAATAAAAAACATACTATAGAGGTGGTTATTGATCGGCTTATTATACGGGAGGAAATTCGCCAGCGCCTTGCTGAGTCCATGGAGTCTGCCTTAAAACTGGGTGAAGGAGTGGCATATGTCCAGATTGTGGACGGGGAAATGCTGATGTTCAGCCAAAACTTTGCCTGTATAGATTGTGGCATCAGCTTACCGGAAATTGCCCCACGGATGTTTTCCTTCAACAATCCCTTTGGGGCCTGTCCTGCCTGTAGTGGACTGGGCAGTCATACTGAATTTGATTTGGAGCTGGTGATGCCAGATACTTCCCTAAGCTTGTCAGAGGGCGCTGTGGTACCATTAAGCAGCAATCCAAAGTCTTATTCCATGTGTCAGATGAGTGCAATCTTGGAGGCCCATGGGTATAGCATAGATACTCCATGGGAGGATTTGAGTGTTGAGGCTCAGGAGGAGCTTTTATATGGCACAGGCGAAAAGAAATACAGCTTTGGTTATGAGAATATGTTTGGTATTTATAAAATCCACACCGGGCCCTTTGAAGGAATAATGCCCCTTTTAAATCGTCGCTATCGGGAATCAGACTCTGATGCCATGCGGGAGGACATGGAAAATTATATGAGTATTATCAAATGTCCCGTCTGCAAAGGAACCAGGCTAAAGCCAGAATCCCTGTCAGTTACCGTCGGCGATAAAAACATCCATGAGGTTACTGAAATGACGGTTAGGGATTGTGATGTGTTTTTCAGACAGCTGAAGCTTAGTCAGCGTGAGCAGAAAATAGCCAGGCAGATTTTAAAGGAAATCCATGCCAGACTGGGATTTTTGGTGACAGTGGGACTGGATTATCTGACCTTATCCCGGGCAGCAGGAACCTTGTCCGGTGGTGAGGCTCAGCGTATACGGCTGGCAACCCAGATTGGCTCTGGCCTTATGGGGGTATTATATATATTAGATGAACCAAGTATAGGTTTACATCAGCGTGACAACGAACGTTTACTCACTGCCTTGAAAAATTTGCGCGATTTAGGTAATACATTGTTGATTGTGGAGCATGATGAGGACACCATGCTGGCGGCCGACCATATTATTGATATTGGTCCTGGAGCCGGCACTAACGGCGGGCAGGTAGTGGCTGAAGGCACCGCCAGGGATATTATGAAGGTCAAGGAATCCATTACAGGCCAATACCTAAGCCGTCAGAAATATATACCAGTACCTGAGGAACGCCGCAAGGGCAATGGACTGTTTTTGGAAATAGTCGGGGCCAGTGAAAATAATCTTAAAAATATATCCGTTAAGCTTCCTTTGGGAACCTTTATTGTGGTAACCGGTGTATCCGGGTCCGGCAAAAGCACCCTGATTAATGAAATACTGTATAAGGGAATCGCCTCAAAATTATACCGCACCAAGGGAAAACCGGGGCGGTTTAAGGAGATTAAGGGCTTAAAAAATATCGACAAGATTATAAATATTGACCAGTCCCCTATAGGTAGGACTCCACGCTCCAATCCGGCAACCTACACCGGAGTATTTGATATGATACGTACTTTGTTTAGCCAGGCCACGGAGGCAAAGGTACGCGGCTATAAGCCGGGACGGTTCAGCTTTAATGTAAAGGGTGGTCGGTGTGAATCCTGCAAGGGCGATGGCATAATAAAGATTGAAATGCATTTTTTGCCTGATGTATATGTTCCCTGCGAGGTGTGTAAGGGGGCACGGTATAACACGGAAACTCTGGAGGTAAAGTACAAGGGAAAATCCATCGCTGATGTGCTGGATATGATTATCGATGAAGCAGTGGACTTCTTTAAAAATGTTCCCAGAATTGCAAATAAATTGCAGGTTCTAAAGGATGTTGGCCTTGGCTATGTGAAGCTTGGACAGGCGGCCACCACCTTGTCTGGTGGTGAAGCCCAGCGGGTAAAGCTGGCTACGGAATTGTCCAAACGGTCTACTGGCAAGACCTTGTATATTCTTGATGAACCAACCACAGGCCTTCATGCAGCCGATATTCACCGTTTGCTGGGGATTTTGCAACGATTGGTGGATGGCGGCGACACCGTGGTGGTTATTGAACACAATCTGGATGTGATAAAATCTGCTGACCATATTATTGACTTAGGCCCGGAAGGTGGCGATCAGGGCGGAACAATCGTAGTTCAGGGAACACCGGAAAAGGTGGCCAAAACCAAGAAGTCCTATACAGGTCGGTTCTTAAAGCCATTGTTGGATGAAAAACATTAAATAAATGATAACTTATTCAGATGGAGTTTTAACTCCACCCGAATCTAGTTGAATTTACCCAGGACTCTACGGAAGCATCCAAGAGGCAAAGCCGATTGGATAATGCGCCCTATGCGAAAGTGTCCTGTGAATCAAGACTTTGTTGAAGTTGAACAGTAGACACTGACCGCTACGGGTGCTTAACTCCTACCTAAGAGGAAGGAGTCTTAGCACCCGTTAGCATCGGATAAAGTAAAGGGGAGTTGTTATGCCTTCCCCTTGAGGGGAAGGTTTTTTATGCAAACCTGTTGTCGTAGGCTACGAAGGTTTGAAGCTGTTATGCCTTCCCCTTGAGGGGAAGGTGTCAACGAAGTTGACGGATGAGGTGTAATTATAGGGGGTGACTTAGTGAACAACAATATTGAGGAAAAGCTTGCTTTGCTGCCCCATAATCCTGGCGTCTATATTATGAAGGATGGCAAAGGAAAAATTATTTATGTTGGCAAGGCAATCAGTCTTAAAAACCGTGTAACTCAATATTTTCGCCAAAACAGCAGTCACTCGGCCAAGGTCAGGGCCATGGTGGCCCGCATTGAGGATTTTGAAACTATATTGACTGGTACAGAGGTTGAGGCGCTGATTTTAGAATGTAATCTAATAAAAAAGCATCGGCCCAAATACAATATCAGCTTAAAGGATGACAAAACCTACCCTTACCTGAAGGTTACTTTACAGGACACATATCCACGGGTGTATATCACCCGTCGGGTTCAGCGGGATGGCGGCAAATATTTCGGACCATATACCAATGCCACGGCACTTCATGAAACCCTGAAGCTGTTGAAAAGATTGTTTCCTATCAGAAGCTGTAAAACCATGGAGTCAAAGCGCCCCTGTTTGGAATATCATATAAAGCGCTGTATGGCTCCCTGTGCGGATAAAATATCTCGGGAGGAATACATGGTGATGATTGATGATATCGTCATGTTTTTGGAGGGCCGCACCGAGCATGTGGAAAAAAGTCTGGAACAGCGAATGCTGCAGGCGGCTGATAAATTGGAGTTTGAGCAGGCCGGCAGGCTGCGGGATCAGCTGTTGGCAGTGCAAAAAATATCTGAAAAGCAACGTATTGTGACCGGAGTAGGGGACCAGGATGCCATTGGCATGGCTCGCTCCGGAATTGGTGTTTGCGTGCAGATTTTCTATGTTCGTAGCGGTAAGATGGTAGGAAGGGATCATTTTCTTCTGGACGGCAGTGATGATGAAACCGATGAAGCATTACTCAGGGCCTTTTTAAAGCAGTATTATAATCAGGCCACCTTCATACCACGGGAAATATTGTTGCCAATGGAAATTTTGGAGCAGGAGCTTCTGGAGGAATGGCTGGAAAAGCAGAAGAATGCCAAGGTGATTTTAGCCGTACCTAAGCGGGGAACCAAGCGTGACATTGTGGAGATGGCTATTGGAAATGCGAAAAAGGCTCTGGAGGATGAGAGTGCCCGCATAAAGCAGACAGAGGCTCAGACCATAGGGGCTGTTCTGGATTTAGGCAAATATTTAGGACTCTCCAGACCACCTTACAGAATGGAATGCTTTGATATTTCCCATATACAGGGTTCTGAAACGGTGGCCTCTATGGTGGTATTTGAAGGTGGCGTTCCTAAAAAGTCGGATTATCGTCGCTTTAAAATAAGAAGTGCTGAGGGTAAGCCGGATGATTTTAAATCTATGCGGGAGGTAACGGAACGCCGATATGGCAAGGCAGATGCTGAAATGCCGGATTTGATTATTATTGATGGGGGAAAGGGGCAGCTAAGCTCAGCCTGTGAGATTATTCGCGGGGCCGGACACATAACAGTCCCGGTAGTGGGTCTGGCAAAGCGTTTCGAGGAGGTTTATCGGGAGGGCGAATCCGATCCGGTAATTTTGCCACGGAGCAGTCAGGCCCTGTATCTCATTCAACGGATAAGAGATGAAGCTCACCGGTTTGCCATAACCTATCATCGTAAGCTGCGCAATAAGCGTAATCTGGTTTCTATATTGGATAACGTGGAAGGCATTGGCCCCAAGCGACGAAAAATTCTGTTGGAGCATTTTGGCAACATTGAAAAAATAAAGCAGGCATCTGTGGCAGAAATGGCTGACCTGGATGGGATGAATACACCATCAGCTGAAGCAGTGTATAACTATTTTCAGCAGAACATAAAATGGTAGAGAGGGACAGCAATGAAGCTGACGGGTGATATGTGTTAAAAAGGAATTGGTATTATGATAGATTTGCATGTTCATTCCACAGTATCGGATGGTAGCTATACACCACGGGAGATTATTCGCCTGGCCAAGGAAAAGGGACTGGAAGCAGTTACCCTTACTGACCATGAATCTATTGAAGGGAATTTTGAGGCAGCCGATGAGGCAAAAAAATTAGAGGCTAATTTTATCAACGGCATGGAAATGACCATGAGCTATCGGGAAAGAAAGCTCCATATTGTATGTCTTGGCTTTGACATGAAGGCTGATGGCTTTCTGCGACTTTACCATAGGTTGCGTGGCATAAAGGAAAAAGACATGGACAAGGTGGTGGATTGCATCCGGGCAAGAGGAATCAACATCACCATGGACGAAATGAAAAAGCATATTGGGGTCCATTTTGACCGGTATGCAGTTATGCGTTGCCTGGTTGATCTGAAGCTTCCATGCGAGGTGATTACCCTGTGGGATGATTACCTCAACCCCGCCTTAAAGGAAGTAGGGGTGTATGGTGATATATCGGCTGAGGAAGCTCTGCCAGTTATCAAGGCTGCTGGGGGAGTCACCTCCCTGGCGCATTATCATAAAAAAATTGGTATGAAGGGCTGGAGCAGGGATGAACAGGAACGGGCAATAGGTGAGCTGATGAGCTTTGGCCTTGATGGTATGGAACGGTTTTACCCAAATTATTCAGATGAGGATCGGGAGTTTGCCGGTTATATGATTGAAAAATACAATATGCTTCCTACAGGAGGTACAGATTTTCATGGTGCTAATCGCAAGGGGATTGAGCTGGGTACCGGCCTTGAGGGAAATATGAATGTGCCCTATGAATTTTTTGAAAGGATAATGGACAGAGTTGGGCGCGATAAACTAAATAATATACTATAAATTGAACTATCTATTTCGTTGATTATCTGATAAATATTTGTTATAATATAACTAAGTTCAAGGGTCAGGCTGTGGGGGAAATCACAGCCTGTGATAAATAAAAGGAGGAATGTAAAGTTATGAAGGTTACAGTTGTAGGTGCAGGTAATGTAGGCGCAACCGCAGCAAATGTTATTGCAAGCGCAGGGTATGCCAGTGAAGTGGTTCTTCTCGATATTAAAGAGGGCATTGCTGAAGGTAAGGCAATGGATATGATGCAGACCTCTCAGATTCTTAACTTTGATACTACTATCACAGGTGTTACCAACGATTACGCTGCTACTGCAGGTTCCAAGGTTGTTGTTATTACCTCCGGTATTCCTCGTAAGCCTGGTATGAGTCGTGAAGACCTTATCGGCGTTAATGCTGGTATCGTAGGCAGTGTTATTGAGCAGGCTGTTAAGTATTCTCCTGATGCTATCTTCATTGTTATTTCCAATCCTATGGATGCAATGACCTATTTGGCATTCAAGAATTCCGGCCTTCCTAAGAACAAGGTTATCGGTATGGGTGGCATGCTGGACAGCTCCCGTTTCCGTTATTTCCTTTCCCTTGCTTTGAAGGAAAAAGGCTATCCTGCTACTCCTACTGATATTGATGGTATTGTTATCGGTGGTCATAGCGACAAGACTATGGTTCCACTCGGATCTATCGCTACATACAAGGGTATCCCTGTTACTCAGTTCTTGTCTGATGCTGAGCTGGAGGATGCGATTGCAAAGACTAAGGTTGGCGGCGCTACACTGACCGGTCTGTTGGGCACTTCTGCTTGGTATGCTCCAGGCGCTGCTGCTGGTGAGCTGGTTAAGTCCATCATCACCGACGGCAAGAAGCTCATTCCTTGCTGCGTATACCTTGAGGGTGAGTATGGCGAAGATGATCTGTGCATCGGTGTTCCTGTAATTCTCGGTGAGAATGGCGTTGAGAAGATTGTAGAGCTGAAGCTTGAAGGTGTAGAGGCTGAGCGCTTTGCTGAGTCCGTAAAGGCAGCTCGTAACACTCAGAACAACCTGGGCGATGCACTGAAGAAGTAATTCTTCTTAAAGCTGAATATTTTATTTGAGCATAGAGACCTGTAGCGCTGCTGCAGGTCTTTGTGGTCTTTAGGAGGTCATTGACTAAGGGAAATATCAGTGTATTGCACCGACATTTGCACCGAATGACATAGAAGGAAGGTGTAATCTGTTAATAGCGTTTTATCTATTTGGTAGTGTAGGTTGGCATTTTTTGGCGAAGGGTTAATCTGTTTATTATTTTTTACGATATATCTGTCAAGAAGGTTGTTTATTAATTGGAGGTAAAGAAATGTTGTAGTTGGTTTTGAATTGGGGTGATCATCATGTTGGAGAAAGTTGAAAGAGTAGCTAGAGTAAAAGGTGTTGACTGCGATGTCAATAGTCCATTTTTGCGGAAAAATACTCGTGATGATCAGTACAATGGCAAATCCCCATTTCACAGGATGCTTGTAGCGAAAATGAGGGAACAGAATGGGGATGTTCAGGTTCCTGAAGCCTATGTATTGGATTGCCAAAAGGTTACCCAGTCCTTGTTTTATATGAATGGTGTGGATTTGAGATTTTTTGGTGGGGGTGTTGGCTGAATAAATGATACCAGATGACGAAAGCTTTATGCGTCTCGCCCTGGCGGAAGCTGAAAAGGCTTACGAGCTGGGTGAGGTTCCGATAGGTGCCGTCCTTGTTGCCGAGGACGGCACAGTTATTTGTGCCGGACATAATATGAGGGAAACCAACAGGGATGCAACGGCCCATGCCGAAATAGAGGTTATTCGTGCCGCCAATAAACGTCTGAACCGTTGGCGCCTTAGTGGCGCAACACTGTATGTGACTATTGAGCCTTGCCCTATGTGTGCCGGTGCCATAGTCAACAGCCGGATTCAGCGGGTGGTATATGGTGGCTTGGATATGAAAGCAGGGGCGGTTCATTCTATATTCAATGTACTTACCAATCCAGGATTAAATCATCAGGTCCAAGTTACAGCAGGAGTGCTGGAGGATGAATGTGTAGGAATAATTAAGAGGTTTTTTTCGCTTCGCCGCCAACAAAATAAAAAACATAATCAAGTAAAACGAAATTAATGATTGACACAGGATATTTAATAGAGTAGTATTAATTCTATACCTATTTATCTAATAGGTAAAACTTTCAAAGAAAGAAGCGATGTGTATGTCATCGGAAAATGAAGTTCAAAGGAAGGCCCAGGAAGCCATAAAGCAAACTGACCAAAAGGGGCAGATAAAGCAAATGGTTTTATGGTTTTCGGCACTGGTGGTTGGCGGTATTTTGGGTTGGTTAAATATACCAGTGCTCAATGATTTGTTTAACTTTGTGGCCACGGTATTTACCAGACTGTTTCAATTTGTAGCGGTTCCAACCATTGCTTTGGCAGTTATTACCACCCTGGCAACCTTGGGTACAAAGAAGGAAACCGGTCGCATTTTTGGTCATGCTGTGGTATATACCCTGCTTACCACCTTTGCTGCAGCAGCTGTTGGCTTGGCATTATTTATTTTTATAGCCCCGGAGAATCTGCCGGCTGAAATAATTGGTGCAGGGGTAGCAGATGTGCCTGATAAATTAGGGAAGCTTTCCTATTATGACCATTTTTTATCAGTTGTCCCTAATAATTTGTTCCAGCCGTTTTTAGCCGGCAATGTTTTGTCAATATTGCTTATTGCTTTTGCTGTAGGCTTTGGTCTGGCTAGTATGCCGAAAACGGAAAACGTTCAGATGCTGTTAAAGGTTATTAATGGCCTTCAGGAGCTGCTCTTTACCCTGATAAGAGGTATTGTGTATGTTCTGCCTATTGGCATCGTGGCGTTTGCTGGGCAGCTGGCTGCTCAAATTGAGGCAGGAGTTATTGTAGGCTCCCTTGGAAAATATGTGGCTGTTGTTATGGGAGGAAATGTACTACAGTTCTTCATCGTATTGCCAATTTTCTTATTGATAAGAGGCTTAAATCCATTTACAGTTTTTAAGAAAATGTCTCCGGCATTGGCAGTTGCGTTATTTACAAAAAGCTCTGCCGCTACCCTGCCAGTTACCATGGCTTCGGCTGAGGACAATTTGAAGGTAAACAAGAAGGTGTCACGCTTTGTATTGCCGATTTGTACTACCATCAACATGAATGGTTGTGCGGCTTTTATTCTGGTTACATCATTGTTTGTAATGCAGAATGCGGGCTTTGAGCTTTCCTTTGGAACCATGATTACGTGGCTGTTTGTGGCAGTATTTGCTGCTGTAGGTAATGCCGGTGTGCCAATGGGCTGCTATTTTCTGACATTGTCCCTTATGTCATCCATGGGAGCACCTTTGGGGATAATGGGTGTAATTTTGCCGATATATACCATTATTGATATGATAGAGACTGCTGAAAATGTATGGTCAGACTCCTGTGTGTGCGCTATGACTAATTCGGATTTAGAGGGGTCTTTAGATTAAAAAACTATACATAACGATGTAAGGCTGTCCATTGATGTAAAACCATCAATGGACAGCCTTTTTATATATCCCAATGTAAATTGTCAGGGTTAGGGGTGGCTTTATCGATTTCAGCTAATATCCAGGAGATGTTTTCGTGGGTGGCTGAAAAAGCTTTATCCAGCTTATCCTTATATTCTCCGTTTATTTCCATGTATTTTAGTGCCATGTGCATAAAGTCCTTGACGATAAGGATATTGCCATTTTCCGCTGCCAGCTGAGCCTTGAACCTGTATCCATAGTATAGATAGCTGTTGTGCTCAATGGGAATATCCTCAAAGACCTCGATGCGTTCGTCTATTTCGGCCTCAGCCTCATCGGTACGCTTTAGAAGATGAAGCAGATTCCATCGCTCAGCCCAAAGCTCACCACGTAAAATGTATTTGTACAGATAGTCATAGGACTCAGCAGCCTCAATGGCCATATTAATATGCTTAAGGGCGTCAGAATACTCCTTTTCATCTTTTTCCAGTTGGCTTAAGTGCTGTAAGGCATAAATCTTTTCCTCAATATCCTCACTGTTTTCCTCATCAGGCTGAACAGGTATGACTGAAATAAACAGTTCTTTGGCCTGAGGTAGCCTGTTTATCTCAGGCATTGCCAAAAAATGGGCAAGTCGTGCCCGACAGTGCCAGTCGTCATAACCGTTTTCAAACAGCTTTTCTGGAGGATTGGCACTGGTGGAGAGAACTAAATCAATTAATTGGGAAAATTCTTCTGTATTCATTAAATATGACTCCTTTATG
>JAFVER010000211.1 GCA_017475925.1 Anaerovibrio sp.
AATGGCGCCGGAAATGACGGCGGAGCGGGGAATCCGCAGGCCGAGGGCGATGATTACGTGACGTCCTATCTCTGGAAGGACGTTCTGTATAAGGACCGCCTCCTGGATATCATCCAGAAGTTCATCAGCCTGGAAGTCCGGAAGGAAAAGAAGAAAGACGCCTACGGTACGGAGAAGACCGTGACGAAAAAGCGTCTGATCTTCCCGCGCTATCATCAGCTGGACGTGGTGCGCAAACTGATTGTGGATGTCCTGGTGAACGGGTCCGGACGGAACTACCTGATTCAGCACTCCGCCGGTTCCGGCAAATCCAACTCCATCGCCTGGACGGCCTACCGTCTGGCCTCGCTGCATGATGCGGAAAATGAGCCGATCTTCAGCTCTGTTGTGATCGTCACGGACCGGCGCAATCTGGATGCCCAGCTCCAGGAGACCGTCACGGGCTTCGATCATACCCTCGGCTCCGTCTGTGCAATTGACGAGAAGAAGTCCTCCAAGGATCTTCGGGACGCGCTGAACGCCGGAAAGCGCATCATTGTCACCACGCTGCAGAAGTTCCCGGTGATTTACGAGGAAGTGGATGACACCCGCGGCAAGCGCTTCGCCGTCATCGTGGATGAGGCCCATTCTTCCCAGACTGGTACTTCTGCCATGAAGATGAAGGTGGCCCTGGCTGATACCAGGGATGCCCTGAAGGAATATGCTGAAATTGAAGGCAAGGCAGAGGAAGAAGTGCTGGACACAGAGGACAGCATCGTTCGTGAGCTGATTTCCCATGGCCATCATAAGAACCTGTCATTTTTTGCTTTTACAGCCACACCAAAGAATAAAACTTTGGAATTATTCGGTACAGAGTATCAGGACGGTTCCTTCCATCCATTCCATATTTACTCAATGAGGCAGACTATTGAAGAAGGATTTATCCTTGATGTGTTGCAGAATTACATGACCTATAAGACCTGTTATCAGATTGCCAAGAATGTTCCTGATAATCCAGATGTGCCACAGTCCAAGGCATTAAAGATGATAAGGCGGTTCAGCGAGCTGCATCCGTACAATATCCAGCAGAAATCTGCCATTATTGTGGAAACCTTTAGGAATATTACAAAGAGCAAGATAAACGGCAAGGGGAAGATGATGGTAGTTACTTCATCACGCCTTGCAGCTGTGCGGTATTTCCATGAGTTAAAGCGGTATTTGGCTTCCAAGAAATATGATGATGTGGAAATATTGGCCGCTTTTTCCGGGAGTATTAAAGACCCTGATGACCCTAACGGTACTGAGTATACGGAGAGTGGTCTTAATGTTGATTCTGAGGGCAACCATGTTTCAGAGGCCCAGACAAAGCAGGTATTCCATGACGAGGGCAATATCCTTGTGGTGGCAGAGAAATACCAGACTGGATTTGATGAGCCATTACTGCATACCATGATAGTGGATAAGAAGCTGCGCAGCGTAAAGGCTGTTCAGACTCTTTCCCGCCTTAACAGAATTCACCCGGAGAAGGAAGATACCTTTATACTGGATTTTGTGAACACCAAGGAAGAAATTCTGGAGGCCTTCCAGCCATTCTATCAGGAAACATTTCTGAAGCAGGAGCTTAACAAGAATACTATTTATAAGATTCAAAGTATGCTTCGCGAATACAAAATCTATGATGAAACAGACATTGAGAATGTCAATAAAATTTACTTTGATGAGGATGCCCGCAAGAATAACAAGACTCAGGCGGCCATAACCAATACACTCCTGCCGGTTCAGCGTAAATATAATGAGTTGAATCAGGAGCAGCGGTATCAGTTCCGTAAGATGTGCCGTACCTTTGTGAAGTGGTATTCCTACATTTCACAGCTTGCGAGAATGTTCGATAAGGCAACTCATAAGGAATACATATTCTGTTCATATCTGGCCAAGGTTTTACCGAGTGACCCGTCTACACCATTTGATTTGGATAACCGTGTCCGTCTGGAATACTATAATCTCAAAAAGACCTTTGAGGGCTCTATAGAACTGGTGAAGGAGAAGAAGGGTGAGTATGAGCCAGCAAAACCTAAAAAGCCTGTAAAGCAGACAGATACAGTAAGTCCGCTGGATGAAGTAATTAACAAGGTTAATGAGCAGTATGCTGGCGAGATATCAGAACGCGATAAAGTGATGATGTCCGACCTTCATGATAGACTGATAAAGGACAAGAAGCTCCAAACAGCTGCTGTTAATAACGGCCAGCAAATGTTTACAAATAATGTATTTCCTAATATCTTCAATAACACGGCCCAACAGGCTTATATTGAGAGTAAAGAAACCTATGAACAGATGTTTAAGGACTCAGAGAAGTACCATGTAATAATGAACGCCCTAAGTGCAGTCCTGTTTAATGAGTTTAGGCAGAATATGCGATAGCAAACGACAATTATGTTAAAACTGGGTAAAGGAGGTACAAACAAATGAGTAGAAAAGTGATGTTGTTGGTTCTTAAGCTTTCGCAGAATCGCATAATGTATGTCATTATGAATAAGGATGCTGTTGCGTTTCTGCATATTTGCAAAAAACAGAAGGGCAAAGCTGAAAAGCAAGACTTAGAAAAAGCATTATCCAGAGCCAAAAAAGAAGGATTATTGTAAAGGGGTGGAAATATGTTAGTTAAAAGCAATCCTGTAAAGGAAAGTAAAATTATAGCAGAACTTACCGCCAGTGATGAAGCTCTTATGAGGCAGCATAAGCTCTTTCAGGCAGAAATGCAATTCAAACAGGAGCTTATAAACAAGCGTAAAGCTTATTCTCTAACCCAGAAAGATATCAGTGAGCGTTCAGGGTTATCTCAGCAGGCCATTAGCCGATTGGAAAAGGGAAATGGCGGAACCATAGAAACCATTATCAAATATTTGAGTGCTATGGGCTGCTCATTAACCTTGAAAGAAATTTGATTTTTTTACATCTTCTAACATCCTCAATGAAGTTAGTGTTTGAACCCTATTTTGAACCACATTGAACCTTCATAATATATTGTTCGTTTGAGAGATGTATAATATGAAAGAAATGAGTCTATATAATGGAAGAAAAATAACTAAAATATGAAATATACAAAATATTTTTCAAGCAAAACATCTCCTAAGCAGAGGGCCGTGGGTTTGACTCCCGCCATTCGCACCATATGAAAATAACCTCAAAGCTAGTGTTTATGCTCGCTTTGGGGTTTTATGGTTTTGTACATATGATATGGACATAGCTGGGTGTACCAATAAAGTATGGAAAATATGTACACTATATATTATGGTATCGACAAAAAATAATATGGGCCCTGCTGCAGCAGGGCCTTTTAATATAAAATTAATCACTTTGTATCACCATGCAAGGCGCTTCCAAAAATGCAAACGAAGTGCTGTAAAACGAGACTTATTCAGTGGGAGCTTTTAACTCCCACCCAAGAGGAGAAAGCCTTAGCGCCCGTTAATGTAGGGTAAAGATTGCTGAGCTATGCTGCTGAGGTGGTACAGAAAACTGTGATAATGTTGTACTATTTTAGGCCGGATAGGTCTGATAGCTATTTTGTCAGCATGGATACATTGTTTTGCTCAAAATAATCGATGTAACGGGAGGGTGGATTTTTCTCCATAATAACACCATCCAAATCCTTTAATTCGCAGTAGCTCATAAGGGAGGCGACATCCAGCTTTGAGGTATCTGCCAAGAGAAATTTTTGGGCTGCTTTTCCCATAAGACTTCGCTTGATTTCACTTTCTAGTGGGGAGGCATTGGTAGCACCATGCTCAATGGACACTCCGGTGCTGGCCATAAAGGCTTTGGATATATTGTAGTCTTTTAGACAGTTCAGTACGGTAGGCCCCACGAAGGCCATGGATGGTACATACAATGTGCCACCGGTGGCTATGATGTTGAATTTATTTAGGGCGGCAGCCGCATTAATAACATATACACTGGCAGTTACTATGGTCAGATGCTGATGCTTAACCAAAAAGGGCAGCATATGCATGGTTGTGGTGCCGGAATCAATATAGATAATGTCACCGTCCTTGACCAACGAAGCAGCAATACGGGCAATTTTCTTTTTTGCCTGAACGTTACGGCTTTCTCGTAAAGAAAATGGCTCAGGCGACTGATGTTCACGTTCCTGTAGTACGATTCCACCATATACCTTTTTGAGAAAACCGGTTTGCTCCAGCTCGTTTATATCTCGACGGATGGTGTATTTTGAAACATTAAATGTTTCACATAGCGTATTGATGGAAATGCTGTGGGTATCCTCCAATAGCTCGCGTATCTTTTGGATACGGTTGATTTTCATAGATTACTCACCTACTTTTCTGTTTATCCGATGTTAACGGGCGCTAAGACTCTAGCTTCTAAAGCGGGAGATAAGCGCCCATAAAGCCCTGGGTAAAACTCGGCTAAATTCAGTGGGAGTTTAAAACTCCCACTGAATTTAGCCGAGTTTTACCCAGGGCGGGAAAATGAATTACCATAAAGTGTGCAAAAAATATCAATATTATGCTTATGTTTGTATTATATAGATATTTTGAAAAATATACAAGGTATCATTGCTGAAAAAATTAATGTAAAAAATGAATTGAAAGATAAATTCCTGTGCTTTGCTGAATTGTTAGCAGAATATTAGCATAATATGATTGACAACTTTGTAAAAAATAACTATTATATAACACAAAGGCAACCTACTAGGCTGACCTAATGGAACGTGTAGTAAGAAAGGGGTATATCATGAGTGAAGTAAAACGTATGAAGTATTGTGTAAACGGTGAATGGTTGGAGTCCAAGACGGAAAAGTATATGCCGATTACCGATTCCAGTACCGGTGAAGTTATTGCTGAAGTTCCTAGCTGTACCGTTGAGGAGTGCGAGGCGGCTATTTCAGCTGCTGATGAGGCTTTTAAGAGCTGGTCCACCATGTCCATGGCAAAGCGGGTTCAGTACCTGTTTAAGTGGCGGGAGGTTCTTTATGCACATAAGGAGGAGCTGTCCATTTTGTGTGCCAAGGAATTAGGTAAGACATTGAATGAAGCCAGGGGAGATGTACAGAAGGCCATCGAACCAACTGAGGAGGCCTGTGCAGCACCAACATTGATTCAGGGGGATGGAGCATTGCAGGTAACTACCGGTTATGACACTACCACTTATCGGGTTCCCCTTGGTGTAGTTGCTGGTATTGTGCCAATGAATTTCCCGGCCATGATTCCATGGGGGTGGATGGTACCTTTGGCAGTAGTTTGTGGCAATACCGTAGTGTTGAAGGCCAACAGTAATACCCCACTGACCTCTATGCGTATGCTGGAGCTGTTTTATGAGGAGGCAGGCTTCCCTAAGGGCATTGTTAACCTGGTTACCACCAGCCGCAAGGAGGCTGAGATATTCCTTACGGATCCACGTATTAAGGCAGTAACCTTTGTGGGTACTACTGGAGTTGGCAAGCATGTTTATTCCGTAGCTGCGGAGCATGGCAAGCGGGTTCAGGCTCAGACTGAGGCCAAGAATCATGCTCTGGTATTGGCTGATTGCAATTTGGAGGCCACTACCAATGCTATTATCAATTCTACCTATGGCTGTGCTGGTATGCGCTGCATGGCTTTGCCAGTTGTTGTGGTGGAGGAAAGCATTGCCGATGACTTTGTTGCTCTCCTGAAAAAGAAGGCTGAAGCCATGGTTGTAGGCTGCGCTTACAAAGAAGAAACCAAGCTGGGGCCGGTGGTATCTGCTGCCCACAAGCAGAAGATTTGTGATTGGATTCAAAAGGGCATTGATGAAGGGGCTAAGCTGGTATTGGATGGCCGTGACTGCAAGCCAAAGGGGTACGAAAATGGCTTCTTTGTTGGGCCTACAATTCTTGACCATGTTAAGCCTGGCATGAGCGTGGGTGATTGCGAAATATTTGGTCCAGTTACCTGTATTAAGCGAGTTAAAAATTATGAAGAAGGCATCAAGATTATGAATGCCAACCCATTCGCCAATGGTTCCTGTATTTTCACCAGCAGTGGATATTATTCCCGTAAGTTTGTCATGGAGACAGATGGCGGTATGGTGGGGGTAAATGTGGGTATTCCAGTGCCAAGTGCCTACTTCCCATTCTCTGGCAATAAGGATTCCTTCTTTGGGGACCTCCATGTTCTTGGTAAGGATGGTATTCACTTCTTTACTCGGGCTAAGACGGTTACTACTCACTGGTTCGATGAGGATGCTGGCAAGAAAGAGGTTCGTACTTGGGAGGGAAGTACAGAACAATAATTAATTCTACATATCTATGATTACAAGGCTGCTGTGCGAAATTGATGGCAGCCTTTTTGTTTTGTATATGTGCAAAATGATTATTTGATTGCATGAAAAATGGATTGACATGTGAGATTAAAAGTATTAAATTATAAGCATAAAGTTAGCAAAATACAATCAATAAATAAAAACCATAGGAGGAATGAAGATTTTGGAAAACATATTTTTAATGCCACAGAAGGTCATTTCGGGGGCAAATGTTATTAATAGTTTGGGGGAGCATATTAAGGGCAAAGGAAAAAAAGCTCTGATTGTAACTGATTCTTTTATGGTGAAATCTGGCAATGTCAATAAAGTCGTGGATGCTCTGAAAAAAGATGGTATTCAATATGTGATTTATGATGGGGCCAATACAGAGCCAACAGATAAAATTGTTGATGCTGGGTTGGCTGTTTATAAAAAAGAAAAATGCGATTTCATAGTTGCTTTAGGCGGCGGCAGCCCTATGGATACAGCTAAAGCCATTGGCTTTATGTCAGTAGCTTCTGGTAAGCTTCGGGATTATATGCATAAGTCCATTGATATGCCGGTTCCATATCTGGTGGCCATTCCGACTACCGCTGGTACCGGTTCAGAGGCAACCAAGAACACTATTATTGCCGATACGGAAACAGAAGTAAAAATGCTGTTGGGAGGGCCATCAATTATACCGTCCTTAGCAGTAATTGATCCAACCTTTACTTTGACCATTCCACCGCAAATTACAGCTGCTACAGGTATTGATGCTCTGACACATTGTATTGAAGCGTATACTTCCCGTAAAGCACAGCCATTGTCTGATATCTTTGCCCGCTCGGCAGTTAAGCGAATTTACAGAAATTTGTTGGATTGCTATAAGGATGGTAGCAATGTGGAGGCCAGATTGCAGGTGTCTGAGGGTGCATTGGAGGCGGGGATTGCCTTCAATAATTCTTCGGTAACCATTGTACACGGCATGAGCCGGCCAATTGGGGCGCTGTTCCATATTGCTCACGGCGTGTCTAATGCCGTGCTATTACCTGCTTGTCTGGAATTTGCAGTGGAGGGTAACATTGAGCGGTTCGCAGAAATTGGCCGATTAATGAAGGTGGCCGACCGTCATACACCAGACGAAGAAGCTGCTCATGCTATGGTAGAGGCAGTTACTAAGTTCTGTAAAGACCTGGAGATACCTACTTTGGCTGAACTGGGAGTAGATAAAGATACTTTCATGGCTGAGTTGGATAAAATGGCGGATGATGCCTTAGATAGCGGTAGCCCACAGAATACTATGCGTGTTCCTACAAAGGAGCAGATTATTGAAATTTATAAAAAGCTCTTCTGAAGATACAAATAATGTATGGTGTATCTGATATAATTTTTTAGAACAAGATAGGAGATAAATATGCCACTTGTAAAAATGACGGAGCTGTTTCCAAAATATGGTGACAACTCATACGCAGTAGGGGCCTTTAACGTTTCTGATATGGAGATGGCAATGGGGGCAGTAAAGGCAGCAGAGGAGCTGAATGCACCGATTATATTGCAGATTGCCGAGGGGCGGCTTCGCTATTCACCATTAAAGCTACTTGGCCCTATAATGATGGCAGCAGCGAAGATGTGTAAGGTACCGGCAGCTGTTCATCTGGATCATGGAGGAACACTGGAAACGATAAAGCTGGCGCTTTCCCTTGGTTTTACCTCGGTGATGTTTGACGGGTCGAAATATCCATTGGAGGAAAATATAGCACGGACAAAGGAAGTAGTTGAGCTTGCTCATGCTCAGGGCGCTGCGGTGGAAGCCGAAATAGGATGTGTCGGTGGCGCTGAGGGTGATTACAAGAGTGTAGATATTCTTGTAACTGATGTAGAGGAAGCAAAGAGATTTGCCCTGGAAACTGGTATTGATGCCATGGCCGTGGCCATCGGAACGGCCCATGGGAACTATCGTGAGAAGCCACAGCTGCGCCTTGATCGCTTGCAGGAAATCGCTGAGGCTACTGAGTGCCCTTTGGTGCTTCATGGTGGTACTGGTTTATCAACAGAGGATTTTATAAACTGCTATAAGCGGGGGATAAAGAAGATAAATATTGCAACGGCGTCCTATGATAGCTCAGCAGCTAAGATTAAAGAGGTTTACGCTGCCAAGCCGGAGGCAAACTACTTTGATTTCAGTGATGCTATTGTTCAGGGAACCTGTGAAAATGTAAAAGGACATATGAAGATTTTTGGTGTGGAAAATAAAGCATAAGGGGGACTTTTTGAATGGCACTTATTGAATTTGATCAGAGCAAAAAGCGTGACGTAGTGTTAATAGGTCGCGTGACGCTGGACTTTAATCCCAATGAGCTTAATCGTACCTTAGACAAGGTAAAAACCTTCTCCATGTATCTTGGGGGCTCGCCGGGCAACATGGCGGTCGGTATCAATAAGCTGGGAAAGAATGTCGGATTTATCGGCTGTGTGTCTGATGACCAGTTTGGGGATTTTGTAATAAACTATTTCAATGACCGTGGTATTGATACAAGTCAAATGGTGCGGGCAAAAAATGGTGAGCGGATGGGGCTTACCTTTACAGAAATTAAAAGTGAAACTGAAAGCAGTATTCTCATGTATCGTGACCAGGTAGCTGATTTACAGATTAGCCCACAGGATGTCAGTGAGGAGTATATTGCTGATTCGAAAATTCTTATAATATCAGGTACGGCACTGGCTGCCAGTCCGTCCCGGGAGGCATGTCTGTTGGCTGCTCAGTATGCCAAAAAGCATGGTACGAGAATAATTTTTGATATAGATTATCGCCCGTATAGCTGGAAGTCCAAAGAGGAAATAGCAATTTATTATTCCACTGTGGCACAGCTGAGTGATGTTATTATCGGCTCCCGTGATGAGGTAAATCTCACCGAGCTTTTGCCGGAGGATGCCAGTGAACCGGCAGACCATGTATTGGCAGAGAAATACATAGGCTATGGTAATAAGATTGTGGTTATCAAGCACGGTAAAAAGGGTTCTCTGGCTTATACAGCTGACAAGAAGGTATATAAGGTGGAGTCCTATCATATCAAGCTGCTCAAATCCTTTGGCGGTGGTGATGCCTATGGCAGCGCCTTTGTTTATGGCCTCTTGGAGGGTTGGAGCGTGCCCGATGCACTGAAGCATGGTACTGCTCATGCTGCCATGGTAGTAGCCAGTCACAGCTGTTCAGAGGCAATGCAGACAGTTGAACAGATAGAAGCATTTATGAATGAGCACAAGGATGAAAAGGTAATTACAGAATTAGCTTGGGAGGATAGATTATGAGATTCGGAAGATTGGGGGAATTGAAGCATGGCTATAACGCCATGACAACCCGTGAAAGTGATATGCTCATGGACATCGGCTATCAGCTGTTTGATAAAAACGAGGTGGTAGAGTTTGAGGATGCCTTACAGGAGACGGCCTTTGTGATTCTGGTGGGAGAAGTGGAGATTACCTGGGATGACCAGACCGAAAGAATGCACCGGGAGTCGCTCTTTGACCAAAATCCATATTGTCTGCATGTTCCTTGTGGAAAAAAGGTTGTTATCAAGGCCCTGACAGATGGAGCGGAGGTGCTGGTACAGAAAACGGTCAATGAAAAGGATTTTGCACCAAAATTCTATCGCCCGGAGGATGTACAGGCTGATGTTTTTGGACAGGGCATGTGGAATGGCACAGCAGAACGTACTGTGCGCACGATTTTTGATTATGATAATGCACCGTACTCCAACATGGTAAATGGCGAGGTTATAAATAGTCCAGGTCGTTGGTCAGGCTATATTCCTCACAATCATCCACAGCCAGAGGTTTATACATATAAATTTGACCATGAGCAGGGCTTTGGTGCATGCTTTATAGGGGATAATGCCTTTAAAATCACTCACAACAGCTGGTCAGAGCTGTCCGGTGGTTATATGCATCCACAGGTTACCGCACCGGGTTATGCTATGTGGTACAGCTGGATGATAAGGCATTTGCCGGATAATCCGTGGAAAAAGACCCGCAACGATTTACCGGAGCATGTGTGGCTCAATGACCCTAATGCTGAAATATGGTCGCCAAAGAAGTAAGACAAAAGGAGAGGTTACAAAATGGAAAAGACAATTCGCCTCACAGTGGCACAGGCTCTTGTGAAGTTCCTCAACAATCAGTATATAGAGTTTGATGGTAAAGAAACCCCAATGTTTGAGGGGGTATTTGGTATATTCGGTCATGGCAATGTTGTGGGACTGGGACAGGCTCTACAGGAGGACCCGGGTCATTTGGTTGTTCATCAGGGCCGTAATGAGCAGGGAATGGCATTGGCGGCAGTTGGTTTTGCCAAGCAGTGTCGTCGTAAAAAAATATTTGCATGTACATCCTCTGTAGGACCTGGCGCAGCCAACATGATAACGGCTGCTGCTACAGCGACAGCCAACTGCATACCGGTGCTGTTCCTGCCAGGTGATACCTATTCTGACCGGCAGCCAGATCCGGTTCTTCAACAAATGGAGCAGCCGAATAACCTGTCAGTTACAACCAACGATGCCTTTAAAGCAGTCTGCAAATATTGGGATCGTATTACCCGTCCGGAAATCCTGATGCAGGCAGCTGTTCATGCTATGCGTGTGCTGGCTGATCCGGCTGATACTGGTGCGGTATGTCTGGCACTGCCACAGGATGTTGAGGGAGAGGCCTATGATTATCCTGAATATTTCTTCCAGAAGAGAGTTCATCATATCGATCGTCCGGTACCAGTGGAAAGAGCAATCAGAGAAGCTGTAGATGTTTTGAAGCGCAAGAAGAAGCCATTAATGATTTGTGGTGGTGGTGTAAAGTATTCTGAAGCAGAAAAGACTTTGCTGGAATTTGCCCAGAAATATAACATTCCGTTTGGTGAGACCCAGGCTGGTAAAGGAATAATCAGCTGGCAGGAGCCGTTGAATGTGGGCGGAATTGGCGAGACTGGCTGCCTGTCAGCTAATAAGCTGGCCAAGGAAGCGGATGTTATTATAGGTGTTGGTACTCGCTATACGGATTTCACCACCTCATCCAAGTGGCTGTATCAAAATCCTGAGGTGGAGTTTGTCAATATCAATATATCCAAGTTCCATGCCTATAAGATGGACGGAGTACAGGTAGTAGGTGATGCTCAGGCAGCTATTCAGGCACTGGATAAGGAATTGGAGAAAACCGGCTGGAAGTCAGGTTATACCGACGAAATAAAAACTGCTCGGGCAGAATATGATGCTGAGGTAGATCGGCTTTATCACATTGAGTACACCGGTGACGACTTTGTGCCAGAGGTCGATGATGACTACGACTTTAAGGCTGCCAGCAAGGAGTTTATTGAGCTTACAGGAAGCTGTCTCACCCAGTCCAGGGTATTGGGGCTTGTCAATGAGTGCATTGATAAAAATTCAGTGATTGTAGCAGCCTCCGGCAGTCTGCCTGGTGATTTGCAGCGGGCATGGCGGGCTGAAACAGTGGACAGCTACCACCTTGAATATGGCTTTTCCTGTATGGGCTATGAGGTCAATGCAGCACTGGGAGTAAAATATGCTCAGCCTGATCGGGAGGTCTATGCATTGGTGGGGGATGCAGCCTACATGATGTTACATTCAGAGCTGCCGGCTTCAATTCAGGAGCATGCTAAAATCAATGTAATAGTATTTGATAATATGATGAATGGCTGTATCAATAATCTGGAGATTGGTCATGGGCAGGAAACCTTTGGCACAGAATTCCGTTTCCGTAATGACAAGAGCGGACAGCTGGATGGTGGGTTTGTACCAATTGATTTTGCCATGAACGCTGCTTCATATGGCTGTAAGACATATAAGGTACATACAGTTGATGAGCTGAAGGCAGCCCTGGCAGACGCTCAAAAGCAGACTGTTTCCACCCTTATCGACTGCAAGGTTTTGCCAAAGACCATGATTCATGGCTATGGTGACTGGTGGCGAGTAGGTGTGGCTCAGGTATCAAAGAGTAAAAAAATTCAGGATTGCTGGAAGAACCTGATGGAGCCAAATATTGCAAAGGCAAGAAAATATTAATGAAAATATTAATGAAAATATTAATACAGTGCAAAAAAATAATATGATAAATTAAACTTCTCACATAGATATACTGATGAGAGCAAGGTGTAATGCCTACAAGTAGAAATTAACCCCTTCTTTCACTTCGTGACATCTCCCCCAAGGGAGACAAGTTAAGCTTTTCTTATAAGCTTCTTTCTCCTTGCCTCCCCACGGGGAGGTGGTTGCCATGGCAACCGGTGGGGGTAGAGCGCAAGCATTCTGCGTTAGGCATTACACCCAGCATAAATGTATCGATTATGCATGTGGGAAGTTTAAGTAATAATTATAAATAGTGTTAAAATAAATGTATTGGAGGGTTATTAAATGGCAAATATTAAACTGGGCATTGCTCCTATTGCTTGGACCAACGATGATATGCCTGATCTTGGCGGTGAAAATACCTTTGAACAGTGTGTAAGCGAAATGGCTTTGGCAGGCTTTACTGGATGTGAGGTGGGCAACAAGTATCCTAAGGATACGGCAGTATTGAAAAAAGCTCTTGATTTACGAGGCATACAGATTGCCAGTGCTTGGTTCAGCTCTTTTCTTCTTACTCAGCCATATGAGCAGGTGGAGAAAGATTTTATTGCTCATTGTGAGTTCCTAAAGGCTATGGGGGCACGGTTCTGCAATGTTGCTGAACAGGGAAACAGTGTACAGGGACAGCTAAATACTCCAGTTTTTGCTGGCAAGCCTGTCAACACAGAGGAACAGTGGAAGCTGTTGACTGATGGGCTGAATCGACTTGGGGCTGTGGCCAAGAAAATAGGTCTTACCATGACCTATCATCATCACATGGGCACTGGTGTCCAAACTGAGGCTGAAATTGACCGTCTTATGAGTGAAACTGACCCAGACCTGGTTTTCCTGCTTTATGATACTGGTCATTTGGTTTGCTCTGGAGAGGATTATTTGGGGATACTTAAAAAGTATTTGCCACGAATTCGCCACATCCATTTAAAGGATGTTCGTATGTCTGTACGCAATAAGGTTAAGGACGAAAACATGAGCTTCCTTGATGGTGTGCGTGCTGGTATGTTTACAGTGCCAGGGGACGGGGATGTTGACTTTGAACCTATTTTTGACATTGTAAATGCCAGTGATTATGATGGCTGGTTTATTGTGGAGGCTGAACAGGATCCGGCCAAGGCCAATCCTTTGGAATACGCCATTAAGGCCAGAAAATATATACGTGAAAAAGCCCATATTTGATGGCTTTATATAGAGACGATGTACCGCAATCAGTTCAAATAACTATAGTATTCTTCTCATCTCCATGCGACGTATATAAAATCCCTTGATAAAATGAAAACTTATTTAGGTGTAGTTTTTAACTCCACCTGAATATAGTTGAATTTTACCTATAAAGCAATGGGTAAAATTTATTTGAACAGTTGCGTGACATATTAAAAAAAACGGCGTGTTTCAAAAACGTCAAAATCAGCTTTAAAACCAGCCTGAAAATAATCTGTTGAATTTGCCTTGAATTATCTCAATTGCTGTTCAAATAAAACAAAAGCATACGTTCACCTCAAATGCCTTATACTAAGAGTAATCA
>JAFVER010000212.1 GCA_017475925.1 Anaerovibrio sp.
ATTAAAATTCAGCCAATCACCATGGTACATCCACATGCAATTGTTCGCATAATAATCATCAATCTGTTCCTGCAACCCCAATATTTCCGCTACTTTAGGGTATATGGGGATATCCTGTCCCACAAGCCTTGGTGTATCATAATCTCCCCAGGCTATGGGAACATTCAGCTTAACATCTATAAAATCCAGAATGCGCCGGATAAGTTCTGCTAAAAGCAAATTCACGGGATGATTGGAGGCATAAAAGAGCTGTGTATCCCACAAATATTCTTCCACCACATCTGCCATCCGCACATCACAAGGCCATTCATGTTCCTTAAGACTGGTCAGAGATTTATCGGCCCATTGGCGTACCTCGTCTTCTTTGATAAAAGACTGCCCACGAATATATTCTTCCACCTCCGCCATGCTCACTTCGTCATGAGCCAGCATAAATTCATCTATGTATCTGTCGCCATTCATAAAGCGCCCTGCACTATGAATATGGGTATCCACATTGCGTTCGTTCTTGATATATTGGGGCCAATAACCTACATAATAAAGATTTGGAATCCAAATTACCTTGGTTGTCTCCGGCAGGTAATTAAGGAACTGCATTGTTCCCACCTTTTCCCCGAAAGCATTGTCCTTCTTTACTCGCTGTGCGATAAAAAGATCACATAGTGACCAAAAGCCTTCGTGTAGCTGGTCAATAAATTCCTCATGATAATCGCAGACTGCCGGCAGATAAAGGAAAAAATATTCCCGTTGTACAATTTTGTGACACCGCAGGAAATTACGCACTACAAGGGTTTGACAGTTGCCAAATACCACTGCCATTTTTCTCTGTGTCACTTGCTTAACAAAATTTAATATACCAAGAACTGCTTCTTCGCCAAATGTTTTACGCAGATTAATATAGTCAACCTCAGCCGCCAAATCATGACCGTTCCATTCCACATTATAATTTCTGCCATCCAAGCCGATTGTCTTATATGCTGCCATAGCCAATTCCTCATATAAAGTTAACATGGGCACCAGGATACTTTAACTCATGCAGGTATTTATTCATTTCATCCAATCTGCACGCCTTACGGCAAAACTTATGAATGAAGGCGTCATTAAAACCTGCACTTATTTTGCGTGCCCGCTCCGATTCCCAAATGCTGGCAAAATCTTTTTCATAAATATTGCCATAGTTAAATTTATCCTGTCCTACATAAACAACACAAGGAAATACATTGCCTTCCGCATCCATGTGGGCCATGAAATTTACCCCTTCACAGGCTGTATAGGATTTTTCCATAACTAAGTTTTCCATAGATTGAGCACGAAAATATATCTTGAATTTTTCTGTTTCATACTGTTTCAACTCAATGCCGATATCGCTGGCCTCTGAATAGTCAACATTCACCTTGGATTTACTGGATGGATGGGGGGAGAAAGGTTTTACCGTGAAATAATCAAAACCTATTTCATCTGAAAACTCAATCTCCGGTGGTGCCGTTATCTTAACCAGCAGATAAATATTTTTTTCATCCATGACCTGCTCATACATTTCAAGCATCAAATCCTGTTTGCTCACAGCCTTATTGTCACTGCTTTCAATGCCCTTCTCCTGTGCTTCTTCCTTGGAAATGCCAAAATAACTTCTGATTTTCTGTGTAAAATGTCCCCAAAA
>JAFVER010000213.1 GCA_017475925.1 Anaerovibrio sp.
CCATATTTGCAGTGATTGGCTGTCTATTGCTAGGCGACAAACCACAGTCATAGTGGTACTATGTCGAGGATTTGTCAACGACGCAAGGACAGTCAAGACCTGTGAAGATGGGCGAATGGAATTAATCAACACGCCCTAGTATATATGATATACCTTCCAGGGGATGCGGTCTAAGGGGACTGTTTTTAGAAAATCCACCACGTCTTTACGGCCGTAGAAGTGGGGGGTCCCATTTTTGTCCTGGGACATGAGAATTATTGGCATATTGGGGAAATATGGGGCGATTGCCTGGCGAAATCTTGTCATCCGAACGGTGTATTGGGTTACAGTCTGCTTCACAGATATAATGGCAAAGGTTACTCCCTGTTCGATAATAACGGCTCCATGAATAACCATAGGAACCTCCTTTTGTAGCTGAAATTAGTTTCAATTTTATCAAAGATACTTTATCAAAAAGACAAAGGAAAATCAACTGACACCTACGAAGAAATGTTTTGAAAATACGTTTTGAAAATACGTTTTGAAAATGTGTTTTGAAAATATGTTTTAAAAATATGTTTGGAAAATCATTGACAGAACATAAATTCTAAGCTACAATATACAAAACGAACGTTTTAAGAACTTGTTTTCTAAAAGAGGTGCTGTGATTATGAAAAATGTTATTATTGCAATAGTTATTGGATTAGCAGTTCTTTCACCATTTAATCTTACCAATTCTTATCTTCGTTGCTCGGAGTTTGATAAGGTTGTGGTGCAGCATGGTGAAAGTGTGGAAAATATAGCCAGTCGATATACTGATGATATTAAAGGGATAAAGGAGCTTAGTGAGGCTATTGTAGAAATAAATGATATAAAAAGCTCTCATGACCTGAGAGCAGGGAGAGTTCTACAGGTTCCGGTTATGCACAGAGCTGATGATTCCCTTCAGATGGCTGTAGCTGACGGTGATGGTATGAATTGAAGGCATCGGGCATAGGGGTAAAAATGATAAATAATTCTTGACAGAACGACATAGTAAAAATATAATAGCCATATAGTTTTATACCGCAAAGGTTATGACAGAGATATGGCACAGAAATTCGCTATTCAGAGAAGGACAGGTGGTGTGAAGTCCTGTAGTAGAGTCTGCTGCTACCACTTTGGAACTGTGGCACCGAACTACAGTAAGTGCTGCCGGATAGAGTCCGTTAACATCTGTTGAGTTGGCTGTATTGTATGATACAGCAAACAGGGTGGAACCGCGAAGTAATACCTCGTCCCTATATAGGGATGAGGTTTTTTGTTTACCTATTGCGAGTGTCAATGCACTAGATTATATGAAGGAGGTAATTCCTATGATTAAATTAACTATGCCGGATGGAGCTGTCCGCGAGGTGGAGGCTGGTATCAATGCTCTTGATTTTGCAAAATCCATCAGCAACAGCCTGGCAAAAAAGGTATTGGCTGTATCCATTAATGGTGAGACCAGAGATATTACTACTATTCTTGATAAAGATGCAGAAATCCGTTTTTTGACCTTCGACGACGAGGAGGGGCGCTGGGCGCTTCGCCATACTGCTTCCCATATTTTGGCGCAGGCCATAAAGCGTCTGTATAAGGCGGAAAATGTTCAGCTGGCCATTGGCCCGGCCATTGAAAATGGCTTCTACTATGATATTGATATGGAAAAACGTCTGACTGATGAGGATTTGCTTGACATCGAAAAGGAAATGAACAAGATTGTCAAAGAAAACCTCAAGCTGGAGCGCAAGGAGGTAAGTCGTCAGGAGGCCCTGGATATGTTTAAGGCCGCTGGCGAGGGCTACAAGGTAGAGCTGATAAATGATTTGCCGGAGGATGCGACTATATCCCTTTATAGTCAGGGAGAATTTACAGACCTTTGCGCGGGGCCTCACGTTATTTCTACTGGCAAGGTAAAGGCTCTAAAGCTTCAAAGCGTGGCTGGTGCATATTGGCGCGGCAACGTGGAGAACAAGATGCTTCAACGGGTTTATGGTACTGCCTTTGAGAAAAAGGAGGAGCTGGAGGCTTATCTTCATATGCTGGAGGAAGCCGCCAAGCGAGATCATCGCAAGCTTGGTAAGGAGCTGGATTTGTTTAGCCTGCATGATGAAGGCCCTGGCTTCCCGTTTTTCCATCCAAATGGTATGGTAATCAGAAATGAGCTGATTAATTATTGGCGTGAGGTTCATCGTCGTTATGGCTATCAGGAAATCAAGACACCAATAATTCTGAACCGTCAGCTCTGGGAGCGGTCTGGTCATTGGGCACATTATAAAGAGAATATGTATTTTACTGAAATTGATGGCGAGGATTATGCAGTAAAGCCAATGAACTGTCCAGGTGGTATGCTGGTATACAAAACTCAGCAGCACAGCTATCGCGACTTGCCACTACGGGCAGGGGAATTGGGGCTGGTTCATCGTCATGAGCTGTCTGGGGCCTTACATGGACTTTTCCGGGTCCGTAATTTCACTCAGGATGATGCCCATATATTTATGACACCAGACCAGATAGAGGGAGAAATCCAGAAGGTAATTGACCTTTTTGACGAGGTGTACAGTACCTTTGGTCTTACCTACCATGCAGAGCTGTCTACCCGTCCGGAGGACTCTATGGGGTCTGATGAAATGTGGGAGCTGGCTACCAACGGCCTCAGAAATGCTCTGGAAAACCGTGGGCTGGAATATATTGTCAACGAGGGTGACGGGGCTTTCTATGGTCCGAAAATCGATTTTCATCTGAAGGATTCCATCGGTCGTACCTGGCAGTGCGGTACTATTCAGCTGGATATGCAGCTGCCGGAGAAATTTGATTTGACCTATGTAGGAGAGGACGGACAAAAGCATCGTCCTGTTATGATACACCGCGTAGTATATGGGTCCATAGAGCGGTTTATTGGCATACTTATTGAAAACTATGCTGGAGCGTTTCCGACCTGGTTGGCTCCAGTTCAGGTAAAAATCCTACCTATCACTGATAACCATATGGATTATGCCTTTGAACTGAAAAAGAAAATGTTTGACCTGGGTTATCGGGTAGAGGTAGATGACCGTAACGAAAAGGTTGGCTACAAAATGCGGGATGGACAGGTAAAGAAAATACCTTATCTGTTGGTAGTTGGGGATCAGGAGGTATCTGATGGCACGGTAAATGTACGCTGCCATGGGCAGAAGGAAACCCGCTCCATGAAGGTTGATGAGTTTATTGCTATGCTTCAGGAGAAAATTGAAACTAAATCAGCCGAGTATTGATTAAATATTTGTTGACAGATTATATTTTGCATGGTATCATATTCAGCGTGAATAAAGCAGAAGCCACCGCTTCTCACCTGCTGATTAGGTCAGACGGGTTTGATATCGTAATGATTTGCAAAGGGTGGCATTATGTCGCCCTTTATTTTTTAAAAAATAATGCAGGAGGTGTTTTTTATTAGTAAGGAAACAGAAAGAATCAACGAAGAAATTCGAGTTCGTGGCGGAGAAGTTCGCGTGACTGATGCTGAAGGCCAGTCATTGGGGGTAATGCAGGTAAAGGATGCTCTGGATATGGCAATGGAGCAGCATCTTGATTTAGTTGAGATTGCACCAAAAGCAAAGCCTCCTGTGTGCCGCATCATGGATTACGGTAAGTATAGATATGAGAAACAGAAGCGGGAAAAGGAAGCCCGTAAAAAGCAGAAGGTTATTTCTATAAAAGAAGTAAAGCTTCGTCCCAACATTGAGCAGCATGATTTTGACGTCAAGTTGAAGAATGCAACGCGTTTCTTGGCTGATGGTGATAAGGTTAAGGTAACTATTATGTTCCGTGGCCGTGAAATGTCCCATCCAGAAATTGGCAAGGATATTCTTACCAAGTTTGCTGAGGCGCTTAGAGATTCGGTAACCGTTGAACGGGATGCTAAACTTGAAGGTAGAAATATGATTATGATCCTGGCCCCTAAGGCTCAGACTAAAGGAGGAAAACAGTAATGCAGAAGATGAAAACTCGTAGAGCAGCTGCAAAGCGCTTTACTGTAACTGGTAGTGGTGAACTTAGAAGAAACAAGGCTTATAAAAGCCATATTTTGGAGAAGAAGTCTCCAAAGCGTAAGCGCAATCTGCGCAAGGCAACCTTGGTTGTAGCAGCTGATAAGAAGCGTGCTATTAAGTGCCTGCCGTATGCTTGATAATTGATGAGTTTTTGAATACTATTTCTAGGAGGATTATAACATGCCAAGAGTTAAAAGCGGCGTGACAGCACATAAGCGTCATAATAAAATTTTAAAATTAGCAAAGGGATATAAGGGCTCTAAGAGCAAGCAGTTTAAGAAGGCAAATGAGACTGTCATGAAGGCTCTCTACTATGCCCGTCGTGACCGTCGTGCAAAGAAGGGTGTTTTCCGTCGCCTTTGGATTGCCCGTATCAATGCAGCTGCCAGGGCTAATGGTATTTCCTACAGCCGTTTGATTGCTGGGCTCACCAAGGCTGGTGTAGAGGTAAACCGCAAGATGCTGGCTGACCTTGCTGTCAGTGATGCCAATGCATTTGCCAAAATGGTTGAGGTTGCCAAGGAAAACCAGTAATAGTAATGTAACTCAAACTTCCTACATGTATAGTGTCCATATTTATGCCAGGTGAATGTCTAATGCGGAGCGCTCTCGCTCAAGACATTTTGCCTAGTGGTACTAAGTTCAATCTACGCATAGCTTGATTTCGCTAAGTACCAAGGCAAAATAATGTCCGCTTATAGACAATACACCTGGCTTTATAAAAATTTCTATGTGGGAAGTTTGAGTAATGTAATATATAGAAGGAGTTGTCTTCGGGCAGCTCTTTTTTTTGTAACAGCACCTAATGAAGGCTAGCCAACAAGGGTCGCTTGAATTTTGTAAATGCAGCCTAGTGCACTGACACGATGATATTTTGACCCTATACTAACGGGCGCTAAGGCTCCCATCCTCTTAGGTGGGAGTTAAGCACCCGTAAAGCAATGGGTAAAATTCAACTAAATTCATATGGAGTTTAAAACCCCACCTGAATAAGTTTTCATTTTATGATATAATATTGTCGTTGAGAGGAGCTGATTTGATGGTAGAGCTTGAACGCATAGAAAGTCCAACTAATCCCAAGGTAAAACTGGTGGTAAAGCTACATTCGGCAGGCCATCGTAAGGAAGAGGATAAGTTTGTGGCCGAGGGAGTCAGACTGGCGGAGATGGCAGTAAAATCAGACTGGCCAGTGGAGTTTGCCTTTGTTTCTGATACAGGAACAGACAATCCACGTGCCATGGATATTGTAAATACATTAATAAAAAAAGAGTGCAGCGTTTATCAGGTCAGCGATAAGGTCTACGAAAAGGCTGCCGATACAGTTAGCCCCCAGGGCTTGCTTTTGGTTATGCGAAACAGGATATTTTCCTGGCAGGAATTGCTTAATTCAAAGGATACTGCGCCTCTTATTGCAGTGCTTGACGGTATTCAGGATCCGGGGAATGCAGGGACGATTATTCGTACGGCTGAGGCGTTAGGGTGCTCAGGGGTTGTGTGTCTGGAAAATACCGTGGATGTATTTGCTGACAAAACAGTTCGGTCATCCATGGGGTCGGTGTTCAATATTCCGATTATTACCAATGTCAGCTATGATGATTTAATAGATGTATGTCACGAAAATGAGATTTCTCTGGTGGCAACAACCTTGATTGAAACATCTATTCGCCATTATTTGGCAGATTATGTAAGTCCCTGCGCCATAGTTTTTGGTAACGAGGGCAATGGTGTGTCTGAGCAAATACTGAGAGAGGCTGACAAAAAGGTGTATATTCCTATGTCAGGTAAGTCAGAATCGTTAAATGTGTCGGCAGCAGTAGCTATATTGCTTTATGAGGCTTTTAGACAGCGGTCAATATTGTAATATGATAATAATCCCCAGTATACAGGTGTTTTTATGTATAAATATTCCTGTATATTGGGGTTTTTTATATTTGGTAGCAATGTGACATTTTGAAACATCACTTAATTTGATGAGTGAACCTTACGATAAAAGGAGTAAGGACGATAATTTTATGTTGGGGTGAAAATATGAATTGGAAAAATTTTAAGCCGGAAAAGAAACTGGCACGTTATATTGCCGCCGCTTTGCTTACATCGGTATGCTTTGGGGTAAATGCGCCTGCTTATGCGGCAGATTTGCCCAGCTTTTTTGACTGGCGGCTGACGAATCCCACGGACAGGAATTCGGGAAAGGACAGCCTCAGCATTGTGCCGTCAGTGAAAAACCAAGGCTCTGTTGGCACTTGCTGGGCATTTGCTTCCTTGGGCTCTTATGAATCAAGCTGGATGACTCAGCTGAAAGCTGCCAAGGCCGCTGGGGAAAATGTGACCGTGGCTATGCCTGATTTTTCCGAGCGGTATCTTGCTTGGATGTCCTTTTATCCTGCGACCAGTGAAAAGGACACGGATACTGTGCCGCGCTTTTTGGTGCACCCTGCAAAAGGTTCCGGCTACGATACCGGAGGCATGCCATGGCAGGCAACACTTACCATGCTAAACAAAGGTGTTGTCAGTGAAGATTCCTCGCCTTATGGCCCCGTTGATGAGGCTGGGAGATATATAAACCGCATAGCTAATGCGGATACAGAGGCGGAAATAGTGAGGCAGGGGTGGACGGATAGAGAAAAATATAAGAAGGCAATAGCAAACTATACGCAAACTCTTAAAGCCGAACTGTGGCAGGAATATTGTGATAGGGAAGATTATGGCGCCGTTGTCAACACCATCACTTCGGTTGGCGCTATCCATGACAGTTATACCATACTTCCCAACTATAAAGGGAGACTATCGGCAGATGCCCTGAAACAGGTGAAGAACTTCATTCAGGACAAGGGTGTTATCATGGTGGCGAATAATTCCAATGGGGCAAAGAGATTCATTGATCATGGAGAGTGGTATGACTCTGGCCAGTTCAATCATGCCCAAACACTGGTGGGCTGGGATGATGATTACCACTTTACCACAAAGGATGAGAATGGCAACGACTTGCAGGGCGGCTTTATCATCCGCAACAGTTGGGGGACAAATGTTGGCAATGAAGGGTACGGCTATATTTCCTATCGGGATTCCTCGATGGGGTGGTTCTATTTTCATGAGGCTGAACTTGATTCTGCCCGTTATACCATAAATGCCAACAATGCGCCCGTGCCTTATTATACGCTGGGACAAATCACCGATACTGGAAAGACGTTTACTTCCCAGCCCATAGCATCATCCTTTCAAGCCAGTCAGAATCACTTTCTCAAAGGCGTAATGTTTTACGCTTCCACCAGCAATATGAAGTATGACATCACCGTAAGAGAGGGCAGCAAGCCGGGGGAGGGCAGTGTCCTCTACACCCAGTCGGGAACTTTTGGCGCTGACGGTACGCCTGCTTATGCCGGTTACCGCACCGTGGACTTGCAGAAATATGTCCTGCTGCCCAAGGACAGGAATTACGTGGTGGAGGTGACGACTACCAGTACGGATGGCACGGGCGTGTCGATTGCTCTGCAGCCCGGATCTGATTTTCCCGATTACCACGGCTATGAAGGCCGCGGGGTAAGCTATTTATACGATTATGACGAAAAAGCATGGGTGAGTAAGGGACGGATTGATCGGGACGGCAAAAGAAGTGCTGGTACATCCTTGCTGATGGCTAATCCTGAAGAGATGGGCAGAGGCGCAGAAGTAATTGACAATGAGGATGCCAATTTGGAAAATATCGATGTATTTCTGGTAGCCCGTGGCAAGGAAACGAGTCTTGGACATGGTGAGAATTTTACCGTGGCTTATCTGGATGATACGTCCAGCGATAATTCATCGGTGATAAATTTGGGCAGTGCCAATGAAGCCTATGAGAAGGATGCCGCCCATCCAAGTCGTACAACCCTTGCCAATATGACGGTGGATTTGGACGAGAACGTAGTAAATGTCTACGGTGGTACGATTACCGGCGAAGGTCAGGTCATAAAAACCGGGGAGGGAGCTTTGGTGCTCACCGGGAATAACACCCATACGGGCATGACTACGGTCAATGAGGGTATTTTAGCCATAAATGGGACAATAGCCGGAGATGCTACTACCGAGGGAACAGGCTTTCTTATGGGTAGTGGTGAGATAGGCGGTACTCTTAACAATCGGTCGGTAGCTGTGGCAGGATTTTTGGGTGAGGGTAATTTGACCGTCAATAATCTGGACAGCGAGGGCGGAACGATTACTTCCGAACTCAATGACAGCGGAAATACTAAATTTATTGTAAACAATACAGCCAAGCTGGACAATGCCACCGTTTTGGTCAATGACACCATGCCGGAAATGGACTATGAGGTAGTCAAGGCTGGAGTCATAACAGGAGTTACCGCCAACAACAGGGATAATCCGGTGCCCGTTTCCGGCATGACCAGCCAGTATAGTGAAGCAACAGGTGGCGTCCTCAGTGTAAGGACGGTGACTGCTGATAATCTGGGTGATTCTACCGCCGAGCAACGGGAAACTATGGCTGCCATGAACCACATGTATAAAAACCTGCCTTTAAGTGAACGTAAGGAAATGCAAACGCTGTATAGTCTATCGGCTGACAGTGCAAAATCTGCCCTGACAGACATCGGTGCATCAAGGGCCGGTGAACTGATGAGCCTTACCCAGACCAGTACGTTGGCTGCTCATGTTATTTCTGACCGATTGAATACAGCATTTTCTATGCAACCGGTCAATGTGCACATTGGCAGCAGTAATCTTGCCAATGATGGCAAGGATTATGGTGTAGATGTGCCTATGAAGTTGCCTGTTGAGGCAGAAAACGGGGCATGGGTGAAATTTACCAAAAATTGGGGGGACCTCAAGGGTGGAGCCAATTACCATGGCAGTGCTATTTCCGGTGGCTATGATAAGGCTTTTGGAAAATACACCCGCGGTGGGCTGTTTGTGGCATACAATACCATGAGTCTTGGGGCTGACACCTCGTCGTCAAATACCTATGATACCCGCCTTGGCATCTATGGAGGCTACCGCAAGGGAGCAAGGGATGCCTACTGGTATGCTGATTATGGATGGCAACGAAACAGTACAGGCCGTAATATTTCTCCGTTGGGGCTTTCGGCCAGGGGGGATTATCACAGCTATATTGCCGAAATTGGCGGCGAGTACAAATATGACCTTCACGCCTATGATAACAAGGTTTGGCATGTCAGCCCATACACCAATATGCAGTTTTCCTATATGCATCAGGGTGGCTATAGCGAATCTGGTGCAGGGGTATACAATCAGCAGTTTTCATCTCAAGGCAATACCTACCTTGCCATGGGTATGGGTATAGAGCTGAAAAGATACCTGGGCGGTGGCAGCTATGCCCTGCGTATGGGTGTAAAGCATGCCTTTGCCGGAGCTGACCCAAGCGTGAAATTCAATTATGAGGGTGACAACGGGCAAAGCTATACCCTTAGGAACAGTCAGGATAAGACTCACTTGGTTTTAAGTCTTTCCGGTGAAACGGAATTTGCCAAGGGCTGGCAGCTGGCAGAGGATATATTGTGGCAAAAGGGTGCACATGACAGGGATTTAAGTGCCAGCATTATGCTCCGTCGGGTATGGTAATAGTGGTGTTTAATTAAAAGACAACGAGCCTCCGTTTATTTGGACGGAGGCCCGTTTATTCTTTCTGCAAAAGGTATACCGCCAGTATACCTTTTTTTATGCTGATGGTGAAGGTATGGGTATTATTTTTCTCCGACAACACATTGCTGACGGCATAGGGCTTCATTTGGGACAATTCATCCTTTGACAGCTCCCAATACAGGCCTTGGGTGGTAACCCCAGTTACCAGGTGACTGATTGGTAGTAGTGATATTGCCTTTGGCGAAAAATCAGCAGTAAGGGTTATGCTCTCATTGCTGTGAAGAAAGCAGATGGCTTCCTTTTCATCAGCAATGCATCCCTTTAATGACGTATTTCCAAAGGTAAAAACTGTGCTATAGGTGTGGTCAAACCGTTTACCAAGTGCTCCCGTAAGTATGCAGAAGGTGTCACTGTCATTGACCCTTTGCAATGCAGCCTGGGTATCGGTAAAATCCTTTTGGGGGTTAAATTTTTCAATTTCAGCACCATTGCTCTGGGCCCATTGGAGACTATCAGGGCTGCAGCTGTCAAAATCCCCCAACACCAGCTCGGGCATTAGTCTTAACCTGTGACAAATATCCATCCCATGGTCGATACACCAGAGGTTTCGCCCCTTAGCTGCTTCCAGCAGCCATTTTTCCTCTGGCTCACGGCCACCTCCAACCAGCAGAAGCTGATTTTGTGGCAGGGTATATGGGTATTTTATTGACAGCTTAGGTAAACAGATAATATTAGCCATGGTTCAGCTTCCTTTATTAGTTTTATATTTTATATTATTTTATTCTCGTC
>JAFVER010000214.1 GCA_017475925.1 Anaerovibrio sp.
AGACGTAGCCTTTGCCACATAATCTCTGATGATTATTGTAGCATCAGGGAATCCAGTTTAATAGAACGATATTAAGTTGTAAAAATAAAATAAGCTTTGTAGACAAGGCGGATATCTTGCTTACAAAACTTATTATACGAGGAGGTGGGCCGATGCAAAGCTATATATTGTATTCAGTGATGATAACCTCCTTTGTAGGGGCCTTTGTGGGGAGTGGAATAAATGTTGCTTTGCCGGCCATAGGTCAGGAATTTGGCGCCGGTGCCGGTGATTTAAGTCGGGTGTCCTCGGCCTTTTTGTTCGGTTCGGCAATTTTTGCCCTGCCCTTTGGCAAGGTGGCTGATATTTTAGGCAGAAAAAAAATATACAGGCTGGGCGCAGTCTTTTTTTCCATAACACTGATAATAGGCGGGTTTTCCCAGTCGGTGGAGTTCCTTTCTGGTGTTAGATTTTTACAGGGAGCTCTGATGGCAATGGTTTTTGGTCCTGGTACGGCAATGCTGGTATCGGTATACGACCAATCCATGCGTGGAAGGATTTTGGGATATTCTACAGCCGCTGTATATGTGGGCTTGACCTGTGGTCCGGTGATTGGTGGATTGATTTGTTATTATATCGGCTGGCGCTGGTTTTTCTATCTTGCAGGTGGGCTGGCTTCTATAGGACTTATTTTCCTGTATCAGGTAAAGGAAGAATGGTATGGTGACCGTGGAGCCAGCTTTGATTATAAGGGAAGCCTTTTATACATGGCGATGGTGCCGCTGATTTTATATGGATTATCAGAAATGAGTAAGCAGGCTATAGGTGTTTATTTACTTATAGCTGGCATTATATGTATGATTATTTTTGTTGTTCAGGAAAGGCGGACAGCTCAGCCAATGCTGGATGTGGGTCTGTTTGTCGGCAATAGGGCATTTTCCTTTAGCAATTTGGCAGCTCTTATGCATTATGCGGCCACCTTTGCCGTAACCTTTTTAATGTCACTGTATTTGCAGGTGGTGTGTGGTCTTACGGCACCGGAGGCCGGAGGAGTATTGCTGCTGCAATTTATAGTTATGGCAATGCTTTCACCAAAGGCTGGTATTTTGTCCGACAGGATAGCGCCTGGGAAGGTGGCCTCGGTAGGTATGGCAATAAACTGTATCTGTTTATTTGTATTATCTACCTTAAATGAGGATAGCTCACTGTTTTTAGTAGGGGGTATTCTCATGGCAGTGGGGGTAGGATATGCTCTTTTCACCTCCCCTAACAATAATGCTATTATGGGAGCTATTGATAATAGGTTCTATGGTATTGCCTCATCCCTGTTGGCTACCATGAGATTAATTGGGCAGGCGGTTTCCATGGCTATTGTAACTATTGTCATAGATGTAAATGAGGTAAAGTCGTTGTCGGGGGCTGATAATGATGGATTGCTTGTGGCTATGGCGATAATATATCGTATATTTGCAGGTATCTGCCTGTTGGGTATATGGGCTTCTCTGGCCCGTAATAGGGATGGAGAAAAGCAAATTTAGCGAATGAAATGAGGTTAGCGAGAATACATGCCCTTGTGGTATCGTATGAACGCTTAGCGAATGAAATGAGGTTAGCGAGAATACATGCCCTTGTGGTATCGTATGAACGCTTAGTGAATGAAATGAGGTTAGCGAGAATACATGCCCTTGTGGTATAATAACAATGTATAGTATGAGAAAGACTTTCATTTGACATAGGGAGACATCTGATGACAAAGGGATTGAGTAAGCGATTGGGATTATTGGCTTTATTTGGTGGAGCGGTAGCCATTGTTTTGATTTTGCTCAGTAACAGAATGAGTACGCAGCTTTTTTTTGAGATAAAGCCTGAACGGGCCGGTGCTATTTTATGGGAATTTAATGTGGTATTGGTGCTGTTGTTTATATTATTTGTTTTAAGCATGGGGTATTTTTTATTTATGGATTTTATGCAAATGCTTAAGCAAAAAAAATATTCAAATATGGATTCCCTGACACAGTTGCCCAATATGGCTGCTTACCTGAATGATATTATTCAGCTTATCAGTAATGAAAAGGTTGAGCAGGATTACATAATGGTTTCTTTGGATATTGACAAGTTTAAGGCCATAAATGAAACCTTTGGCTTTGCCTGTGGTACGCAGATAATAAAAATGGTAGCCAATATGTTGTCGGCAAGGATTCAGCCTGGAGAATATTGCTACCGCATCGAAAACGATTTATTTTATCTATTGTTAAAAAGTCAGGGGAAGGATGAAGATTTTTCCCGCATAAGGGATATTCTTGACAGTATAACTATTGAACTGATTTCTACCGATGACCAGGAGCTTTTGCAGCATTTTAATGGTGGTATAAGTAACCATGTACTTACCTTTTCAGCCGGGGCAATGATTATTCAAACAAAAAAAATAAAGGACATAATGGCTGGGTATAAGGATGAAAATTTACAGGAGCGTTGTCTGGAGCTGGTAGCTAAGATATGTGATAATGCCAATATTGCCCGTAAGACAGGAAAATCCAAAAATGTAAATTACGTTTCAATATTTGATGAAAGTATGCGACAGACTATTTTGGAGGAAAAGGAGATAGAGGATGCCTTTTTGATTGGCATTGAACAGGGGGAATTTGAGATTTACTACCAGCCGAAGTTCTATATTGGCGGTGAGGAAGCTGTCCATGGCGGGGCGGAGGCATTGATTCGCTGGAACAGTGGTGATATGGGATTTATGCCGCCGGGAAAATTTGTACCTTTATTTGAAAAGGATGGCAATGCAATACGGCTTGATATGCATGTAGTGGATTTGGTTTGTCAGAATATTTGTGAGTGGCGTTCCAAGGGCCTGGAGGTTTTGCCTATATCCATCAATGTATCACGACCAACCATGGCAAATGGGCTGGGGTATTTTGAGTATGTTCGTGAAAGAATGTTTCTATATGATATACCCCAGGAGCTTGTTGAATTTGAAATTTTGGAAAGCTCCTCTGATGTGGATGAGGATATGGTAGTGGCCTTTATTAATGAAATTCACAACCGGGGCTTTAGAATTTCCATAGATGATTTTGGTACCGGTATGTCGTCCTTGGGGCTGCTCAGGCGTATTCCGTTGGATACCCTAAAGCTGGACAAGAGCTTTTTTGATGATATGAGAATTGATATGACATATAAGGAATCGGCTGTAATGCGGTACATGATTTTAATGGCAAAAGCCATGGGGATTCGGACTATTGCCGAGGGGATAGAGGAGAAGTTTCAGGTGGATATGCTGAGGGAATATGGCTGTGATATGGTGCAGGGATATTATTTCAGCCGACCACTGCCTCTGAGTGATTATGAAAAGATGTTAAAGCAGGCATAAATATCGGTAGATAAAATAGACAGGTGCAGGTCAAAAGTGACCTATAGCCTGTCTATTTCTTTGCAAATTTATAGATTATTTTTCATACATATAGCTGTAATAAGCTTTTTTCATTTCCTCCCGGTTTTTGACAGCCGGCCATAGCTCACCTAAGGAGCTTTGCCGCATGGCAGCTGCCAGATGAGAATAAAGCTGGGGATTATCCTTGCTCATTTGGGCAATAAGCTCCTTTACCGTCTGCCTGATGGTATGTCCATCATAAGGGCAGGGTGATGGAATAGGAGTAAAATTATGATATTGCTGGGCATCAATGATTTCCTGTTCCCGAAAATATACCAATGGTCTTATTACAGTTAAATCCATTTTGTCCAAATATGTTTTAGGGGTAAAGGTATGAAGCTGTCCGGAATAAAGCAGGCCCATAAAAAAGGTTTCCACGGCGTCGTCATGGTGATGGGCATAGGCTACCTTATTGCAGCTGTGCTCCTTGGCAAAAAGATTTACCGCCCCCCGGCGAAAAAAGGCGCAGGTGTAGCAGGGCTCTTGTCCCTGTTGAGCTTTGATGGTTCCGGCAATATCCACATCTATTGCCTCATAGGGAATTTCCAGCTTTTGCAAAAAATTCTTTATTTTGGCAGTTTTTTCTGTAAAATCCGTCGAAAACATGGGATTAATGGTAAGGGCAGTCAGGGTAAAGCTTTTATTTAAGCGTTGTTTCATCATGGCCATGGCATAGGCCAGAAATATACTGTCCTTGCCACCGGAAATTCCCAATAGGATGTGGTCATTGTTTTCAATAAGCTCAAATTCGGTAATAGCTCTCATTAATTTGCTAAAATATATTTGGGGAAGCTTTATTTTCAAAATATCATCAGCCTCTCTGAATTGAATGAAAAGATGTAATCTTTATATTGGAAGATTATCTAGGTTAAAGATACACGTCTTTATATTATCATTTTTTTTTGGATAGGGGCATAATTTTTTTACATAATAATATTATCTTGAAGGATTGTGACAATCTGGAACCCTCTGATTAAATAGTCCATAAATAACAGGAATAACAAAAATGGAAAAGAATAATGCTGATATAGCCATTTATAGCTTTTATTATAGAAGGCTGACGTGTATATGTAGCCTTGAGGGATGAGAAAGGACTAAAGGGGGAATTTTGATGAACTGTATGAGAGCTTCAAGTATGTGGATGAAGAGATTGTTGGCATCTATTTTGCCGCTTTCCCTGCTGATGGCAGCGCCTGCGGACAATATTCCTCTATTTGGACCTGGTCATGCCATTGCGGCAGCTGTACAGGAGGAAGCCGGTGCTGTATTAAGTGGAGATGATGAGGAGAAGATAGCTTTACGCGCGCAATATGGCGAAAATAAACGGATAACAACGGGTGATTATGACAGGTCCTTGGCGGTAAAATGTATCAATGGCACCTTTGTTGGTAAGAAGACGGATAATATCATTGCTTACAGGGGGATTCCGTTTGTCGGTAAACCACCTGTGGGAGAACTGCGCTGGAAGGCCCCGGTGGATGTCGTTCCCAATGATGGTGTATATGAAGCATATTACAATGCAAAAACCTCCTACGGTAACGAAAATTTAGAAACGGGCTCTCTTTTTTATCAGAATGAGGATTGCCTGTATCTGAATGTATGGAAATCAGATGAACCGTCGGTGAGTAAAAAGCCGGTGATGGTATGGATTCACGGCGGAGGCTTTGAGGCTGGTGGGACAGTGGATCCAATGTTTGACTGTCACAATTTTGTGAAGGAAAATCCAGAGGTTATTGTGGTTACCATTGCATATCGGCTAGGGCCTTTCGGCTTTTTGCACCTGTCTCATCTGCCGGATGGTAAGGATTATCCAGATGCACAAAACCTGGGGCTTCTGGATCAGCTAAAGGCCTTGAAATGGGTGCATGAAAACATTGCCGGCTTCGGTGGGGATCCTGACAATGTAACAATTTTCGGCGAATCCGCCGGGGCTGGAAGCTGCACTATGCTTCCGCTTATAAAAGGCTCTCATACGTATTTTAAGCGGGTTATCGCCCAGAGTGGTTCTCCTGTCCTGACAAAATCCACGGAAGAAGCCATTGCTGGTACTAATGAGCTGATGGATATGCTCGGCTGCAAAACCGTTGCCGATTTGAAAAAGGTGGAGGCCCAAAGGATTTTTGATGCATCAGCTGCTTTTACGCTGCGCCAATTCCCAGAAAGAGATGGACGATATCTGCCGCTGGATCCGTTTGCTGCCTATGCCAAGGGAGCGGCTAAGGATATAGATTTCCTTCAGGGCTGCAACAAGGATGAATTTGACTTTTTCGTGTACAGCTTTGGGTTAGATGGCTTTAAGGAGTGGGCTGCTGACCGTAAGGCCCGGGGGCTTGTTAAGCTGACTGATAAAGAGAAAGCCCTTGTGGACAGCTTCGTGGGTGATGTAAAGGGAGAAGACTACGAAGGGGACAGTCGTCTGTTTAGTCAGATTTGGTTTAATGCTCCGGCTATAAGATTGTCGGAGTGTCAGACAAAGGCTGGCGGCAAATCCTACACTTATTATTTCACGCCTGAATCTTCGTTACCGATAATGAAATGCGGTCATTCGATAGAACTGGCATCCATTTTTAATCATCCGGAGATGACTGATGATACTGGAAGAATATTTGATGAAACCTTTTCCAAAACCATGCGCAAAATGTGGATTCAATTTGCCAAAACCGGCAATCCATCCCTGAGCGCAGAGCTATCGCCAGACGGCAGGGCCAAGGTATGGCCACTTTACGATTTAAAGGACAGACAGGTAATGGTTTTTGATGAGTTTAACATTCATCCAGAAAAGGAAGCCGGGAGAAAAATCGTTGATTGGGACAGGACCTATTTTTTGACTAAATATTATATGCTTTTGCCTGTGCAGACAGGAAAATAATTGGTGAAATGTATTTTATGTGGAATAATAGAAGGAGGGTTTAGGTATGTCAGAAAATGGAAAAAAGGGTAAGGGGAGTATGGACATCAGTCGGCGTGATTTTTTGCGGCTGGCCAGTACAGGCGTGATGGCATGTGCAGCAGTAACAGCCATGCCTGGAGGGAGAGCACTGGCTGCCGATGAGCAGTCTAAGGTGTGGGTAGGCAAGGAGCCTGGTATATTCGAGCAAGAGGTTGCTTATGTGGGGATGGAAAAGGCAGAGCGTGGCTACCCTATTAAATCCATCATTGATTATGGTGGTGTGTTAGGCTCTCATTCGGATTTTCCGGTATCGCCGGTATTCAGTGTGCCATGGACTGTCTGCCTTGGTGCAACCGGCTACCTGCCTTCTTATGGTGAGTCTATGATACGGCATGCCGACCAATGCCTAAGTCGGTTGGACACCCTTAAAGCATTGACTATTAACGTGGCGTATATGTGGTATGAGGAAGAACGTATGGGCTCCCTGGAAACTGGTAAGCTGGCCAATTTAACCGTGTTTGACAAAGACTTTATGAGGGATGACTTTAAGGACATTGAAAATGCGAAGTGCCTTGCAACCTATGTGGATGGAGAATTGGTTTATAATGTCTAATTGTAGACAATACACCTAGCTTTCTATAAGTTATCTATATTGAAAGTTTTAGTAGCATAATAAAAAATCACAGCTAACCAAGTTTATGCATGGAAGCTGTGATTTTTATTTTATTTATTGCAGAACCGATAACCGGCCCCCCAGACTGTTTCTATATAAATAGGCTTTGACGGCTCAGGCTCGATTTTTTCCCGCAGACGGTTTATATGTACCATGACAGTGGCGGTGTCACCTATGGCATCAAAGCCCCATATTTGGTCAAAAAGCTTATCCTTGCTAAACACAATACCGGGATTTTCGGCTAAAAACAGCAGAAGCTCAAATTCCTTATTTGTGAGAGTGATTTCTGTACCTTCACGGAATATCCGATGGGTTTCCGGTTGAATTTCCAAATCTCCGATGTTAATGGATTTTATTTTGTTTGGCACAGTAGTGGCAGTAAGCCGCTCATATCTGGCTAAATGGGCCTTTACCCTGGCTACCAGCTCACTGGGGCTGAAGGGCTTTATGATATAATCGTCAGCCCCAAGACCCAACCCCCGAATTTTATCAATATCCTCCTGCCGGGCTGATACCATAAGAATAGGCAGTTCCTTTACCTTGCGTAATTCCCTGCAAATCTGGAAGCCATCGTGACCTGGCAGCATAACGTCAAGAATAAGCAGGTCAAAATCATCCTTTAGTGCCCGTTGTAATCCCATAGTGCCATCGGCTTCAATAGCTACCTGAAAATCGCTGGCCTCCAGATAATCCCGTTCCAGCTCCGCAATGCCTCTATCATCCTCAATAATTAATATTTTTTTCATATGCCTTCGCTTCCTTTATTCTTTCTTATTCTGAATTTGGGGCAGTGTTATTACGATTGTAAGACCACCGCCAATTGTCTCTTCTGCCCAAATATCACCATTCATTCCCCGAATTATTTTGCGGGAAATGGCAAGCCCCAGACCGCTGCCCTTTGCCACGTTGCTTCTGGCTGGGTCAGTACGATAAAAGCTGTCAAACAATTTTGGTAAATCCTCCGTTGCTACTCCCATACCATCATCAGCAAAGGTGATAATATATTGATTATTTTTGCGTTCAATGGAAATATGGACATTTACTGCATTGTTTTTTGAATATTTTTGACTGTTGGATAAAATATTGTCAATCACCCGCTGAAATTGTAGCCTATCGATGGATACATTGCCGTAATCGGCCTCGGACAGGTTGATATCCATGGAAAGAAACAGGCTTTTATCATTGAGGATAGGGGCTTGTTCATTGTAAAAATCCGTAAAATAATCTACCAAAGAAACAGCTTCCAGATTAAAGGGAATTCGTCCTAAATCCAGCTTGGAAAACAGAAACAGACTTTCTACCAGTTTTTCCATGGTAGTCGCCCCCTGAAGAATCATTTCAACATAATGACGTTGTTTTTCCGGGGTTTTGGCAATACCGTCCAATATGCCACTGGCATAGCCCTTCATGGAGGTCAGAGGGGTAGACAGGTCATGGGAAATACCAGCTATAAGCTCCTTGCGGTTTTCTTCGTATTTTTCCTGCTGTTCCCTGGCTTTTTTCAGCTCCAGTCGCATTTGCTCAAAATCCCGGCAGGCATCCCCAAATTCGTCCTGGGCTTTAATTTCAATGGGAGTATCCAGATTTCCCTGCCGGATTTCCGCTGATGCCTTTCTAAGAGCAGTGAGGGGTTCTAAAATTTGTCGGGAAAGAAGTCGGGATAGGTAAAAGCCCAATAAAATAACAAATAGAATGGCAACAATAACAACAATGGTAAGAATGGTGCTCCAGTCCTGCCGGGGATTTGGAACAGGAGGCTTGTCCCGTTGCAGTAAAGGGGCCTTTCCATAGGAATAGATAGTGGTCAGTCTATCAGAAGAAGTGTAGTTAAAAAGAAAAATGTCATCATCCCAAAGCATTGTAGAGGAGCCATGACTACGTGCCTTGACAGTTTCTATTATTGCATTGGCGTCAGCACCGGGAGAAGTATATATAATGTTGCCGTTTTCTGTAACCACACTTTGAATATTTTGCTGCTCTAATATATGTAGATCGTCCTCCATAGTAATATTATCGTGCTGCTGCATCATTCGGCGGCGATTGTGCATTCCCATGCCATGTCCTCCGCCGTGCATAAATTCTCCGTTGTGTTCAATCTTGACCTTCAGGGCACTGACGGCAAACTGGATTGAAGGGGCGGGACCCTTTTCCGGCCACATGGAATTTACCTTCTCCTGGTCAGAGCCGCCCATCAGCCGCATTCCAAGAAAAAAGCTTCCACCGATAATCACCAATATGCAAAAAGGGATAAATACCATCATGAAATTAGCTATAAATAACCGCTTGCGTAGGGAAAAATCTCTAAGCCGCATGGGAATCCTTCTTTCTGTGATTGTTTATCAACTCAAATTATCAACTATTGTGTGTATTTAATCAACACGCCCTAAGTACCAAGGCAAAATAATGTCCGCGTTTAGACTATACACCTAGCTTTTAATAGTGTTAGCACATTCGAAGTTTAAGTCATTAATATTATATAGTATAGCTTTAACAAAAGCATAAACTGATGAAATAAATTTTTTTGAAATTGTTAAAATGTTGTTTATAATTTGTTTATAATTAGAGAATATACTATAGCCATGGTCAATGGAGATGGTGATAAATACCATCGCTACAAAATATGTAATTAATGAAGTTAAGGGAGGAACAGATTATGGATAAGAAGAATATTTTAAAAAAGGTAGGTATTGGTGTTCTGGTAGGTGCCGTAGCAGTGGGAGGCTTTTCCTTTTACCATTATCAGCAAAGGATAAGTGATTTTCACCGGGTGGCTGAGGCCAAAACCCAGATGGTGGCTCATGAAGCAGAAAAAAATAATGTGACACTTATTGATGAAGCACAGGTAAAAACCATAGCAGCAGATGCCATGGGAGTAGATGAAGCTAAAATCACCTGGAACGAGATTTTCCTAATGGAGCGTCCTGGTAGGATGGGACTTCATCATCGTGGAGCCTTTGGTCCCCAGGGACGGCCTGATATGCCAGGTCAGTCTGAGCAAAACGGTATGCAGGGACAGCCGGCCATGGATGCTGAGTATTTCTGTGGTCCAAATGGCCCAAGAGGTAGGAGAGGCTATGGTAATGGCGGTCAGGGCTATGGCTGCTGGGATCAGGGGCAGGGTCAGGGCTATGGCTGTTGGGATCAGGGCCGGGAGTATGGCCCACATCACAGAAGCTTTGATGGCAAACTACAGGAAAAAGCGACAAATGACAGCAATAATTCAGGCGATATAAAGGAAAGACCGGCATTGCCGCCGCAGGAGAACAATCTGGAGGCAAAGGAGTCTGCAACCCAGTCCGATTCAAATGGCAACAAGGTAAGAAGGTTTGATTTTCACCCTGTTTATAATGTGATGTGTGAGGCAAACGGAGTCAGGTACAATGTAAGAATAGATGCAGTTTCAGGTGAGGTTTATGGCTGTCATGTAGGCAGAAGATAAAATATAACTCGGTGAAAGATGTCCCTTGCCTCTACGGGCAGGGAAAAGTAAACTTTAACAGGTGGTGAGCATATCTCCCACCAAGTTGCGACGCGAAGCTAGTCCCTTTAGGGGAAACGTTAATTTGGAAGATTTTTCTTCTTTGAAGAAAAATTTGAACAATGACGTTATAGACGCTCTGACGATGGTGTAATATCATCCTCGGAGCGTTTTTGATATATAATTTAAACGTCCCCCACATGTATAATTGATGAATTTATGCCAGGTAAATGCCTAACGCAGAATGCTTGCGCGCATAAATTTTGCCCCTACGCTAACGGGTGTTAAGACTCTGGTCTTACTGGTGGAATTATTATTCTGACAGAAGAATGAGTAAATATTTGCATTCCATTGAGTTTTGTTGATACAGCTAGTCTTTTATGATTAAATATAGAGGTGATTTTTATCCGATGCTAACGGGCGCTAAGACTCCAGCTTTTAAAGCGGTAGATAAGCGCCCGTAAAGCCCTGGGCAAATTCGGCTAAATTCAGTGGGAGTCCAAAACTCCCGCTGAATAAGCCTCATTTTATAAAGTAAGGAGATAAGATAGTAATGGACTGGATTGTTAATTGGGATCATACAATAATTTTTGCTGTACAGGAAAGCCTGGTAAATGCAGATATTACACCGTTCATGGAGGCTTTATCAGCTGTTGGTGAGTACGGAATGTTATGGATTGTTTTAGGATTAATATTATGCTGTACAAAAAAATACCGCCGGGTAGGAATGGCAGTATTATTGGGGCTGATTTTTACCCTATACTAACGGGCGCTAAGGCTCCCATCCTCTTAGGTGGGAGTTAAGCGCCCATAAGCTTAGGATTTATTCGACTATGATTCAGTGGGAGTTAAAAGCTCCCACTGAATAAGTCTCATTTTACTATGGTTGTGGGAAATGTATTTATAAAGGGCTTAGTGATGCGAACCAGACCCTGCTACGATTTTCCTGGGGTTTCAGTGGCATCTGTATTGCCGGCTGTTACCAGCTACTCCTTTCCATCGGGACATACCTTTAGCTCCTTTGCAGCTGCAACAGCTATTGCCTGCTTTGGCAGAAAATGGTGGACGATTTGTGCCTATGGTGTAGCCTTTATCATGGGCTTTTCCCGCATATATCTTTTTGTGCATTATCCAAGTGATGTACTGACCGGTCTGGTTCTGGGAATAATATTTGGTATATTGGCCTGGAAAATATGTAATTGGAAAAAGGTGGATTAGAGCATGTTGCTTAAATGAGTTCGTCTTAATGTGCGGAGGTGTGCTTTATGTTGTCGGAAAAAGAAAAAATGCTTAAAGGGGAATGGTTCCAGGACAATGAGCCATGGATGGTAAAGCAACGGGCCCTGGCTGGAAATACCAGCACTATTTATAACCAAACCATGGTGGAGGAAAAAGAGAAAAGGGATAAACTGCTGAAAGAGCTATTGGGGAGCTTTGGCAAAAATTCCTTTATAGCCAATGGCGTTCAGTTTGATTATGGCTGCAATATTTATATAGGGGATGATGTATATATAAACTTCAATGTGGTGTTTTTGGATGGTAATGAAATTCATATTGGAAACCGTTGCCTGATTGGTCCTGGAGTGCTGTTTGCAACCCCATCTCATCCGTTGGTGGCCCAGGAAAGGTCTAAGCATTTCAATGAATATGGGGCTTATTTTCCAGAAAAGGTTGAAAAAATTGTTTTGGAGGAAAATGTGTGGATAGGTGGAAATGCCACAATTATGCCTGGTGTAACGATAGGCAGGGGAGCAGTGATTGGGGGCGGCAGTGTTGTCACAAGGGATATACCGGCAAATTCCCTGGCTGTTGGCAACCCTTGTAAAGTAATCAGGCAAATTACCGACAAAGACCGGGTGGGGATTCTGTAGGATTTTAATTGTTCTGAGATGTGATATTACGGGTGCTAAGACTCCCTCATCTAAGGTGGGAGTTAAGCACCCGTAAAGCAATGGGTAAATTCAACTAAATTCAGATGGAGTTTAAAACTCCACCTGAATAAGTTTCATTTTATAATAGGGAAGCATATCGGGCAATGCAGCAATAATATTATTAAATTTAGATTTTGGAGAAAATATCCATGAATATAAAAGATAATCATCAGTCTGTTTTAAATGCCAAGCAGCAAAAGGTGGTGGATGAGCTTGAGAAAAATATCCTGCTTATTGCCTCAGCAGGAACTGGCAAAACCGATACTTTGGCGTATCGGATTGTCAACATTATTGAAAAGGGGCGGGCCAGGCCTGAGGAAATTTGCTGCCTGACGTTTACCAACAAGGCCTGTAATGAGATGAAAAAGCGAATTGTGGAGGTGGTGGGAGAAGCGGGCTCTCGTGTAACCATAATGACCTTTCACAGCTTTTGTTATGAAATAATTCGCACTGAGGCCAAAAAGGCTGATATTGGCCTGCCGAATAATTCCATTATATTTGATGAAGAGGATTGTCTGGAAATAATAAAAAGCATTCCAGAATTTACTGGCTTGACTCCAAGGGCCAGTTATGCCGGTGCCGTACAGAAATTAATAAATCTTTTTAAGGAATATCGGGGAGAATACAATTTTTTTACGGCTGATGAAGCAGAGGATTATCAACAGGTAATTCATCGGCTTATTACAGAGCGGGGACAACGGGTGGAGGATGCCAGCCGCATAGGCTATGGCAGGCCCTCCGGGGATTTAATAATGGAATTTCAAAGTCATGGTGGAGAGCTTATGACAGCCTATGACAACACTCTTCGACAAAGTCATGGCCTGGATTTCGGTGATCTTATTAACATAGCGTTTTTTCTTCTACAGGATAAAGAAAGACAAGGTCAATGGCAGAAAAAATATAAATATTGGTGCATAGACGAGGTGCAGGATACCAGTCGATTGGAATATACGGTGCTGGAAAGCCTTTTTGGCGATAATAATGTCATTATGTGCGGTGATTTTTTCCAGACTATTTATGAATGGCGAGGGTCTCAGCCTGACTTGATTTTTGATAAATTCATGAAGGGCTATACACCTGAGCTGGTGGTATATAATCAAAATTATCGCTCTACCCAAATCCTGCTGCATAGTTCCTATGAATATCTGAAAAATCGGTTTCCGGAAATGGTAGGTAATTTTTTTGCCGAGGATGCCATGGCCATGTCCGTTGAGCAAGGGGAGAAAATTTCTTTTAAAATTTTCAACAGTACATATCTGGAGGCCCATTGGATTTACATGACCCTGCAGCGGTTAAAGCCGGAGGATTTGTCCAAGGTGTGTATATTGACCAGGTCTAATACTTATAATAAGCTTCTATCCAGAGCTTTTCAGCAGATAATTGATAAGCGGCAGCACAATCAATATGCGGCTGGAGGCAGCTTTACTGATTTTAAGCTTGAATTTATGCTGGTGGATGAGTTTAAGTTTTTTCGTCGTAAGGAAATCAAGGATGTGCTGGCAGTATTTAATATTCTGGCAAATAACTGGGATGATACCAGCGTTTGCCGGATAGCCAAGGAGTATGCCAAGGGAATTGGGGCGAAAACCGTTGACCGGCTTAAATCCAGTGAAGCATTGCATCTAGGCATTCGCCCCTGTGATATTCTGCATCCTTCTACTGTTAAATATGATGAACCCTTCGAAATGCTTCGTCGGGAGCTGGAAAACAGCAATGTGGTGGTTTTTGATGTAGAGTCTACCGGCCTGGATACGGCACGGGATGAAATCGTGCAGCTTGCAGCCATCCGCATTGACCGTGCCGGGGGGATAAAGGATAGAATGAATTTGCTGCTGCAGGCTACCAAATCAGTGGGTGACTCAGTGAACACTCATCATATCACTGATGAAAGGCTGGCAGCCGATGGAGTAGCTCCTCAGGTCGGCCTGCAGAAATTTCTTGATTTTGCAAGGGGAAGTGTTATTGTAGGACACAATGTTGGCTATGATTTGTCGATTTTGGACAGTCAGTTGGCCAGGCTGGACATGGATAAGCTGCAATACATAACCTATTATGATACCCTGGATATTTTTCGGCGATTTTATCCCCAGCTTAAAAATCATAAGCTGTCCACCATAGGGGAGTTTTGTCAGGTCAGTCATGTATCGACCCATGATGCTTATGATGATATATGTGCCACCGGCGAATGTCTGATTTATGCAATGAACAACAACATTGCTCAGGGAATTGATGAACGACGGCGGTTTTTTGCCAGGTATGCCAAGTATTTTGCGCCTTTTGCCGAAATAATTAATGAATTCCGTGGCTTGATGACTGTCAAGCGTCCCTATGAGCTGATGGTGGATATAATAAAGGCTGAGGCTTTGGGCATATTAGAGGCATACAAACGGGAGGATGAGATAGCTCAGAGCCGTGGGAGCGCCAATAGCCGGGTGGAAAATCTCCGCAGTCTTTACCGGATTATTCGTGAGTGGGATAATATCAGCCAGTCTACCCTTGATGGCATAAAAAAATTACTTAACATTACCTCCCTTTCCAATACGGAGTTTGATATGATGCTGGCTGATCATCCTAAAATTCCAATTATTACGGTGCATCAGGCCAAGGGCTTGGAATTTGATCAGGTATTTTTTGCCGGACTGCAGGAGGGAACCTTTCCCAGCAGCTTTTCCTTAAAGAATGACAATCTTGACGAGGAAGCCAGGCTGTTTTACGTGGGGATTACCCGGGCCAAGAAGGAGTTGTTCCTGACCTCGGCTATAAATCGTGACAAGAATACTATCCCCTGTCGGTTTATAAATTGTATCCCTAAAGAAAATATTGAACAACAATAAAGGAAAGATGGAGCTCTTTGTTGAAATATACAGTTAGAGATTGGTCTGCTTTTTATCCGATGTTAACGGGTGCTAAGACTCCATCCTCTAAGGTGGGAGTTCAGCACCTGTAAAGCAATGGGTAAATTCAACTAAATTCAGATGGAGTTTAAAACTCCACTCGAATATGTTTCATTTTATTATTTCAATATGATATAATAAAAAATAATTATTATTGTAGGGGGTATGAATTTATGCCATTAGTTGATACCAGAGAGATGTTTGATAAAGCATATGCAGGTGGATATGCAATTGGTGCCTTCAATGTAAACAATATGGAGATTGTTCAGGGGATTATGGCGGCAGCTGAGGAAACCAAATCACCAGTTATTTTACAGGCATCGGCTGGAGCCAGAAAATACGCTGGGGCAGAGTATTTGTTTGGTTTGGTTCAGTCAGCCTTGAAGGTCAGCTCAGTTCCGGTGGCTTTACATCTTGACCACGGCCCAGATTTTGCAACCTGTAAATCCTGTATTGACGGAGGATTTACTTCCGTTATGATTGATGGCTCTTCCTTGCCGTTTGAGGAAAACATCAAGCTTACCAAGCAGGTAGTTGACTATGCCCATGATAAGGGCGTGGTAGTAGAGGGTGAGCTGGGACAGCTTTCCGGCATTGAGGATGATGTGAATGTTTCCCATGAAAATGCATCCTATACTCAGCCGGAGGAGGTAGAGGAATTTGTCAGCCGCACAGGGGTTGATTCCTTGGCTATTGCTATTGGTACCAGTCATGGTGCCTTTAAGTTCAAGCCGGAGCAGTGTACCAGAAACGCAGATGGTGTGTTGGTTCCGCCGGAGCTTCGCTTTGATATTCTGGAGGATATCAGCAACCGTTTGCCGAAGTTCCCAATCGTTTTACATGGGGCTTCGTCAGTAGTGCCAAGATTTGTGGAAATCATCAATAAATATGGTGGAGATTTGAAGGATGCCATTGGTATACCTGAGGACCAGCTTCGCAAGGCAGCTCGCAGCTCTGTATGCAAGATTAATATTGATTCGGATATGCGTCTGGCATTGACTGCCGGGATTCGTGAGCATATGGCACTGCATCCTGATCATTTTGACCCACGGCAGTATTTGAAGCCGGCCCGTCAGTACATTCAGGAAATTGTTGCCCATAAGATAAGAAACGTATTGGGCTCAGATGGGAAAGCATAAAATTAATTGGGAATGCGGAAATTGTAGATAAGCTGTACGGAAATGGGTCTGTTACACTAATAAAAATTAGTGTGACAGACCCTCGTTTTATGGCCTCAAACTGCCCATATGTAAAATATGTGTTTTTTGCTAGGTGAATGTCTAACGTGGAGCGCTTTCGCTCAAGACATTTCTATACATGGGAAGTTTGAGTTACAGTTTTAAATATTCAGCTTCAAGCTGTACCTCTTTTGGCAGCTCCTTGCTTTTTGTAGTGGATAAAATCCTTCGGGAGAACAGCTCCAGGGTGTGCTCCTTATCATCCTGACTGATATGCCATGCATCCAGCAGCTTACGATACTGTGGATTGGTGCTAAGGGACTGTCGATACTTTTTAGAAAAGGTGCAGTATTTAAAGAGAATTTCCCTGGCAACCTTATTGAGCCGTGGTATACCGCCAGATTCATTGTTGATATACATTTCGTATTCTGAGGCAAACACACTACGGTAATTGTTACCATATTTCTTCAGGGCTGCCTTAACCCGTTCCTTCATGTCATCGGACAGGTCAGAATTTTTTTTGTAGAATTGAAGGTAGTTTACATATTCTGAGGTTAGGGATGGATCAGTAATATCACTGTAATGTACCCCCTGTACTCGTTTGCACATTTCCCAGCGGAATTGAGCACAGATGGATACCATGGTGTTATCGAGATTTTCTGAATGAAGAATGGAAACCATCAGATGAGCTGGGCTGGTGCGAACCCGTCCCTCGATTTCCTGCCACATTACGCCACGACTACCAAAGTTTGGCATGAGTATAATATATGGCAATACTTCTACGTTATATACATATCGGTTAATTTTCATTTCAGGAAAGCTGGTATGTGCCTGACGGTAGAAGCAGCCAAAATCAATGGAGCGGATACGGTCTATTGATTTACGTACCTTTTCTACAGAGGCAAGACACACCTCCAAAGGCTTTGCGGCAGGTTGGGCATAAAAGGCCGGAATAAAGGAGAATACACTGCCATAGGTCATTTTGTTGGCACTGGTAATCATGTTGCGCAGCTCATAAATTACCTTTTCCTTAGGGTCATTTTGCATGGCATCGGCCTGAGCCTGACTGATGTTTCCCTGACGGACATTTTCCTTTAGATGTTCAGACCAGTCATTGTCAAATTCATCCTTTGATGGTGCCACCTCACCGATATAAATTTTTTGCAGCCATTTGTAGGCTGGTACGATAGCTCCTTCGGGGTCATCCTCCCATAGCAGGGCATACTTGTAAAGGGCTGCGGTGTTTTCTTCCCCGGCCATTTTTTCATCAACAAAGCCAAAGAGGAAGAACATTTTTATTTCTGCTGGCACATCCCCGGTTTCAAGAGACTTAAAAAAGGCCAGTTCATAGATTTTGTAGAAATTTTCAGCAATTCGTTGGCGAAGCTGACGCATTTCGGCAGATTTTTCTGTCTTGTCAGGACAGGCCATAAATTTCTTGAGGTCCTTGCTAAAGGTATCACTGGTTTCACGGTCAGCACCGGCAAAGGCCAGTATTGTACGAAGGGCATTTTTTATCTGTGGCAGATTTCCGCTGCCGGCCGCTATAGCCTCCTGACGCTTTGCATTATCCAGCTTGGCCCTTTGGTAGTGGTATTCCTTTACAAAATCATCAGTATCTGCCTGAGTCTTATGAATAAACTCCACTATGGTGTCAATTTGCGGTTGAATTTGCTTGGCCATTTTAGCAGCCTGCATTATGGTACCAATGCAGAAATTTATATCAGCCGGATAGTAGTCCTTTCGCAAAGCATCATTTTTTTCCTGATAGGTATGCCAAAGCTCTGCCTCCCACCCTTCTAGGATAGCAGGCTTTTTAGGTGGGTATAGCACATTGATGGCATCGTAGCTATTAGGCATTACCATAAGCTCTGCACAAATATTTCTATATTCTGAGTAATCGTGCTTTAAAGACTGGCAAAGCTTACAGCTTTGTTCATACAGGGTGGTGAGAGCAGTAAGCATAGAATTTAGCAGGTTAACAGTAGCTGAAGCCATGGCCGGGGCTACTGAGGCAGTTTCCTTAATGGCATTGACCAAATCATCATCACTGGCATAATCATAGAGAAATAGGGTACTGTCTTCTTCTGCTACATAGTCATAGATACAGGCTTCACCGACGCTTTGGAAAGCTCCCAGTATGGTACCATTACTGGCCTTCATGGTGACGGTATCTCCGTCCTTAATGATAAAGCTGCCCTTTAAGATAATAGCAACATCCTTTATCGTATCCCCTTTTTTATGTAATACCTGCCCCTTGGCAATGTCAATTTTTCCCATTATGTTATCACGCCTTCCGAAATTGTTCATCTCCATGCCATTAACTTATTCTGCCTATACATGCGAAAATCCTGCTTTGATTTTAAATGAGTCTATCCCCAAAACAACTTTACCATATCCTGTGGCATATCAGAATAGATGGAAATATATCTGCGGTTAAGGGGATTGAGTAGCTTTAGGTGATAGGCATGGAGAGCCTGACGATTAATATCAGTGGTGTCTCCGCCATATAAATCATCTCCCAGCAACGGAAAGCCAATGGCAGCCATGTGTACTCTGATTTGATGAGTTCGTCCGGTTTTCAGATTTAGCTTTATCAGTGAATTGCCACGATTTGTGGCAAGTACCTGGTAATGAGTTTCAGCATATTGTCCATCGGCAGAGCAAATCCGTTGGATAATGCTGTCAGGGTTTCTGGCAATGGGGAGGCTGATAATACCTGCCGGTTCAGGGAGCTGCCCTTTGATAATTGCCAGATAGCTGCGGTGAAATAATTTTTCTGTGGCCATTTCCTGTTGAAGGATTTTTTGCGTTTTATTTCCTGGCTGAGTAAGGATGTTTTGCAGCTGTGGCAGCTTGGCTACCGCCACCAGGCCGGTAGTGTTTCTGTCAAGGCGATGTATGGGATGAAAGTCTATCGCTTGGTTGGTCAGTTGATAATAATACTTTAGTCCATTGCCCAATGTATTACTATGGTCCTTTCCCGTAGGGTGTACCAGTATACCTGCCGGTTTGTTGAGGATGATAAGATATTCATCCTCATAGCGTATATCCAAGGGAATGTAGTTTGCCACCACCGAGGAGGCTTCCGACAGAATGCAGCTTACAGTATCTCCCTGCTGTACAGTAGCCCTTGTGGCTTGTACAGGGAGTCCGTTTATCAATATAGTGCCATGCCATTTTAGCTTTCGCCACAATCCCTGTGATACGCCACAGTAATTTTTTAGAAAAGCCCTGACCGACATGGGGGTCAGGGCTTCAGCTTTTACCTGATAGGTTACATTCATTTTATTCCTCACCACGGAGTTTCTTAATGAGGTTAAAGCATACGCTTAAAATAATGGCAACAACTGTTGCCAGCGACATACCGGAAAGAGTGGTGGAGCCAATAGTGATGCTGGCAGTACTTACACCGATACCAAGCACAATGGCTGTCAGCATCAGGTTGATTGGTTTGTTGTAATCAATTTTGCTGTCCACCAATACCCGAATACCTGAAGCTGCAATAACACCAAACAGCAGCATTGATACACCGCCCATTACGGGTGTTGGTATACTTTGAATGGCTGCTGCCAGCTTGCCGAAGCAGGACAGAATAATGGCAAAGATAGCTGCACCACCGATTACCCATGTACTGAATACCTTGGAAATGGCCAATACACCGATGTTTTCACCATAGGTGGTATTTGGTGTGGAGCCGAAAAAGCCGGAAATCATTGTGGAAAGTCCATTACCGATGATAGAGCGGTCCAGGCCAGGGTCTTTGGTAAGGTCTGCACCTACAATGTTGCCGGTGACAAAAAGATGCCCTACATGCTCAGCTATTACCACCAGTGCTGCTGGCAGAATAATGGTAATGGCTGTCAGATTAAACTCTGGTGTATAAAAGGTAGGGAGGGCAAACCATGGGGCCTTCTCTACAATACTCCAGTCCACAATGCCCAAACAAAGTGAAAGCACGTAGCCAGAGATTATACCAATAAGAATAGGGATAATACCAAGAAATCCCCGAAAAATAATCTGAGCAAACAGGGTGATTGCCAGGGTTGCTACAGATATTGTGATAGCAGTGGGATCAGGCTCCTTGGCAGTTAGTCCAGCCATGCCGGCAGCAGTGGGCATTAGCTCCAACCCGATAACTGCCACGATAGCCCCCATGGCTGCCGGTGGAAAAATAAAATCAATCCAGCTGGTGCCTACGGCCCTTATGATAAGACCAACAATTACAAAAACAGCACCGACGGCAATAAAGCCTCCCAAGGCTGCTTCATAGCTGTACTGACTTAGTACAGCAAACACCGGAGATATAAAGGCAAAGCTTGAACCCAAATAGGCTGGGATTTTGCCACGGCATATAAATAAATACAGCAGGGTACCAATACCATTGAAAAGCAGTACGATAGCCGGATTTACGTTAAACAAAATTGGTACCAGAACTGTAGAACCAAACATAGCAAATAGATGCTGGAGACTAAGGGGAATAGTTTTGGTAATAGGTGGACGTTCATGCACCTGAATAACACGATTTTCACTCATTAATGATATCACTCCTTACTAGAATTCAGGGTGGAATGAAAAGCTTCAGCTTTTCATCAGAAAAAACCCTATAAGAATTTATCACAAAAAAAGCAACTTGTCCATTTTAGTTAAGTTTGTTCTGGAAAGTTGCTGTTGTATTATATGTAATTCAAAATTATCACATGTATAATATGCATATTTGAGCTAGGTGAATGTCTAACGCGGAGCGCTTTCGCTCAAGACATTTTGCCTAGTGGAACTAAGTTCAATCTACGCGTTGCTTGATTTCACTAAGTACCAAGGCAAAATAATGTCCGCTTATAGACAATACACCTAGCTTTCTACAGTTTAGTTGTGTGGGAGGTTTTATATGTAATTATTTCAGGTGAGAACGCCAATAATCCATATCCGGTTCACTTAAAGGCAGAGAAATCTTGTCACCATTGTCATAGCTGAACTGAATGGTAATAACATCAGCATTTAAAATGGCATCAAAGGCCTCATGGGGAAATTCCACAAAAAGCTTGTTGGTATTTTTCAAGGTCGTTTTGTCATTAAAAAAGGCGATGGAATAGCTTGGAGGGGTATAGCGGACGGCTGCCTCCATATCAAACACAGTGTCATCACATATCATGGTGAGGGCTGGCAACAGCTTGGCACTGGAATACCGATAATCCAATATGGTAAGGGTGGCAGAATCCACCCTGCCGTTTTTGTCAACTCCCGTCTGAAAATCAATATCACAGTAGCCGGAGAGATTATCACAGGGCCGATGGTCATATACATAGGTGAAGCTCCAGCCAAAGCCTCCGAACAGTATTAATATTATGCCCAAGGTCATAAGAAATTTATGATGAATTCTTCTCATTAAATTAATCCTTTCTTGTTGAAGAACCAAACATACGGTTGAGCGGGTTTTCCTTAAACAGATTACCCTGTTCAATGTAGCGATGAACCATCTTTTCTGATTTGTGGCGGGTCTGGCGCATAATAGACAGTGCATCCAAATCATGCTGGGCGGCACTGGTGGCAAACCCACGACGAAGGCTGTGACCGGCGAAGTCATCTGGATTCATACCCAGCATAGCCATGTATTTTTTTACAATCAGTGCTACAGCTTTGTCAGTCAGCTGAGTTTCACGAGGCTCAAGATTGCGTTTAAAGCCCCTGAACAGGGGCCCACTGGTTATTCCTGCGGCATTAATCCATTCTCTAACGGCTGTGACAGCACATACATGGGGGTCAGGTGCATAGGGAACGGCTATCTGACTTCCCCGGCCCAGCTGGTCTCCCTTTGATTGGGGAATAAATACTACCAGGCCCTGTGGTGTAAAGGAAATATCCTGCATATCAATCCCCACAAGCTCAGAGCGTCGGAAGGCTCCGGCAAAGCCCAAAAACAGCAAGGCTTTATCCCGTATTGATACTAAATCTCCTGCATCAAACAGGTCAGCCAGCAGGGACATGGTCTCCATGAGAATAGGAGCCTTGCCATGCTGAAAGGTACCCTTTTCACGACGAATAGCCTGCATGGCATTAATAACCATACCGGTTTTTGTGGGATTGTCATCGTGAAAACCAGCGGCAATGTGATTTTCCGATATAGCTGTAACCCGGCGGGATACGGTATTGGCCTTGGCGTGGTCAGCCAGGTCATTTATGTAGTTGACAATGGTTTCAGGGGTGCACGGTAAAGGATTAACCTTGTGAATATCGCACCAATAGGTAAAATCGTTCCAATCAGCCGAATATGATTTTAATGTGTTATCAGCCTTGGATTTGTTCATTCGGCGCTTGCTTTTTGCCGAGAGTTTGATATTTTTGTTTATGTTGTCATTTTTGTAAAGAAAAAAATCATCTCGAACATTCATAACAAATCACCTAAGTATATTTTATACACAAAAAGCAATCAAATCAATAGTACAGCATACTGTAATGATGTATAATGTTTAATGTGTGATGAAGCCTTACCCCCACCGGTTGCTGTGCAACCACCTCCCCCGGGGGAGGCAAGAGGGTGTGATGATAAATACGAATATATAGCGCAAATGCGTAATCACCTCCTACAAGCTTTCCCGTGGGGAATGAGTAATTTCTAAGCTTGCCTCCCTTGGGGGAGGTGCCCGAAGGGCGGAGGGGGTATTTGAAAATATCAAGGAGAAGATTTATGCGTAATTCGTATAATATATCAGTGAAAGGTATTAGATAACATGATTGACAATATTTCAACAAATGCACATGCCCCAATAGGTATCATGGATTCAGGTATGGGGGGCATTAGCGTCCTTAGAGAAATAACCAGGCTTATGCCACAGGAGAACTGTATTTTTTTTGGCGATTCAAAAAATGCTCCATATGGAAGCCGTAGCACAGAAGAAATTTTTCGGCTTACAGCCAAGGTGGTAGATGAACTTTTAGAAAGGCAGGTAAAGGCCGTGGTCATTGCCTGTAACACCGCCAGCAGTGCCGCCGGCAAACGGCTGAGGGAGGAATATCCCCAGCTGCCGATTATTGCTATTGAGCCAGCATTGAAGCCGGCGGTTATTAATTGCCCAGGTGGCAGAGTCCTGGTATTGGCAACCGAGGCAACTCTAAGGGAGAAGAAATTTGCTAATCTGATGGATACCTGGAAGGATAGGGCAGAAATAATAAAAATGCCCCTGCCGGGGCTTCCTGAGTTCGTGGAACGAGGCGAGCTTGATTCACCAGGCCTCAGGGAATTTTTATGGAAACATTTCCAGGCATTGGGAGATAAGAAGCCCGATGGGATTGTACTGGGTTGTACCCATTATCCATTTGTACGCAGGGTTATCAGTGAGTTATTTAATAATGACGTAAAAATATTTGACGGAGCGGCTGGAACAGCCCGTCAGCTAAGACGGCGGCTCCACTCCCGTCAGCTTATTAATCCTTCATTAGAGAAAGGGAAAATAACCTGGTTAAACAGCAGCTCTGACCCAGGGATGCTGGAGCTGTCAAAAAAGCTTTACGAAATAGAGCTTTAGCGGATTATTACCCCTAATATCAGCCCCACAACGCCACTGCCAAACAGCAGGGGAATAAGGCTGACCTTTTTTTGCAGTGCAGCAAAGGACAGCAAAAGAATAAGGATTCCCTTTATATCGTAGTCAGCAAGGTCTGTGGGAATAGTTTCTGTATTCCATACTGATAAATAGATAAAGCTTAATCCTGCCACGCAAATAAGGGCCACTACAGCTGGCCGTAAACCATTTAATATGCCCTTTATACTGTGAATTTCGCCATATTTCTTTAACAGATATGTTATGGCAAGGCATAAAAAGAAGGAAGGGGTAACAAATCCGATAGTAGCCACAATTGCTCCAGACAATCCGGCTATTTTGGTACCGGTGAAGGTAGCAGCGTTTATCCCAATCGGTCCGGGGGTCATTTGTGATATGGTGAAAATATCAATAAATTCCGTCATGGTAAGCCAATGGTAGTTATCTACCACCGCAGCCTGAATCCACGGCATGGAGGCATAGCCACCTCCAACGCAAAAAAGTCCTATTTTACAGAATTCCCAATACAATTGAAGTAGTAATTCCATTTATTTATGCTCCTTTGTAGTCAGGTGCTCAAACTTCCCAAATGCATAATTTATGCATTTATTCCAGGTGAATGCCTAACGCAGAATGCTTGCGCTCATAAATTTTGCCCCTACGCTAACGGGTGCTATAACTCCCTCATCTTAGGTGGGAGTTAAACACCCGTAAGGCTCAGGATTAATTCGACTAAATTCAGTGGAAATCTAAAGTTCCCACTGAATAAGTCTCATTTTACTAGTGGAACTAAGTTCAATCATCGCATAGCTTGATTTCACTAAGTACCAAGGCAAAATAATGTCTGCTTATAGGCATTGCACCTTGATTTCACCGATATATCTATGTGGGACGTTTGAGTTAGGTAATAATATCAGTTATATTTTGGGTCTCTAAGCAGCATCAACCCAATGAGAGCGTCAACTGCAACACAATACATCAGGTTTACATCGAAAACCAAGGCGGCAATAAAGGTTCCGATACATATCAGTATCGGAATAAGCTGTCTTTTTTTTATGAGCTTTTGCACCAGATTTATTGCTACATTAATGATTACCGCTGTTGCACCGCACTGCATGCCCTTTAACAGCATTTGCACATATTCGTTGTGGGCAAACAGGTCATAGAAAAAGGCAATGATGGTCATTGTAATCAATGGTGGTAAAACAGTGGCAAAGGTCGTTATAAAGGTTCCGGCCAATCCTGCCATGCGATGCCCCAGCATTATGGAAGCATTTACCGCCATTACTCCAGGCAGAGACTGGGCGATGGCAGCTATATCCAGAGTTTCCTTGTCATTTATCCAGCCATATTCATCAACGAATTTTGTTTTCAGCAGGGGAATTATTACCATACCGCCCCCTACAGTAAAGGCACTGATCAAAAAGGTGGCTTTGAACATTATCCAGTAGAAATGCCTGGTGCCTGGCTCTATATCAAGTTTTTTTATTGCTTTATCAAGCTGTTCGGTATTGGTTGTATTCATATGATAGCTCCTTGTGATATTTTATAAAGTATTATAAACTAATTTATATAATTTTGCATAGGAAAAGACGCCCCTGGAGATAAGGGACGCCTTACGGAGAAGGAATGATAATGGGATTATAGAAGACGACGTCTTCTATATTGCAAGTATATACTAGCATGAGTTTATTAAAGCAGAATTAGAATAGGATTAATTTAAGAATAAATATCAATCTGATATAAACTGAAAATGGAGGAATGGATTTATGAATATTATGAAGCTTTGCTTGGTGGTGGTGCTTATTTTTTGGCTTATCACTGAATTTGCCCCAGAGAACATAGCAGCAGTAACCAGCATGGTAGGGATTGGCGTTGCCGTGGTAGCAGTTATTTTGCTGAATAAACGACATAATAGCCATGGGACAAATGATGATGGAGAGGATGATGAGCCGGAGGCTGAAAAAGAGGACCAATAATTTTGTATGTTTTTAGTAAAATTTACATGTAGAAAATATGTAGGAAAAATGATATATTATACGGGATATTTTTTAATAAGTTTTAGAAAGGTCGTGTTAATGAGTACATGGAAGATAAGGGCATGAATCGGGGATTGAAAAATCGCCATTTACAGTTGATTTCCTTGGGTGGAGTAATTGGCAGCGGATATTTCTTGGGGACTGGCTATATTTTGGAGCAGGCGGGACCGGCAGCGGTGCTTTCCTATCTTTTAGGTGGTGCCATTGTGCTGTGTGTCATGCTTTGCCTGGCAGAGCTGGCTGTTGCCGAGCCAATAGCAGGCTCATTTGTTACCTATGCCAGAAAGTATATTAACCCTACCTGGGCCTGTGGTGTTGGCTGGACCTATTGGGTTACATGGGTAACCTATGTTCCATCGGAAATGATTGCTGCAGGCATAATAATGAACAATTTCGTTCCAGAGGTCAGTGAGCTGTGGTGGGCAATCCTCTTTTGTCTGTTGGTTACAGTGGTAAATCTTTTTCAGGTGGATAAATTCGGTGAAAGTGAATTTTGGCTGGCAATTATAAAAATTATTGCCCTCATTGCATTCAGTATTGTTGGTATAATGATTATTCTTGGTCTTATTGGCGACCAGGGGTATTTAGGTACAACTCTACTTTTAGGTAGTGGAGGCTTTGCCCCCAACGGCTATTGGGCAATAATTTTCACCATGACCATTATTTTGGTTAATTTTCAGGGAACGGAAATAATCGGTCTGGCTGCCGGTGAGTGTGAGGACCCGGAAAAAAGTATTCCGTTAGCTGTTCGCAATGTAACCTGGCGGATTATCGCTTTGTATATAATTCCTATTTCTATTTTGGTATCAATCTTGCCTTGGGATAGGGCTGGGCTGGATGAAAGTGTATTTGCTGTGGCTCTGGCTAATTATGGCTTGGATAAATTTGCTGCTTTTTTTAGCTTTGTTGTGCTGACAGCAGCCCTTTCATGTACTAATTCCGGCCTTTATGGTACAAGCCGTGCCATGTATTCCCTGGCTACTCTTGGTATGGCGCCTAAGCCTTTGGCTAAACTGAACAAGAATGGAATGCCGCAAAATTCGGTAATTGTTACCATTGCTACCTGTTGGCTGATTATTCTATTATACAGCCTTGATACCAGTGAAATGGCATATACCTATCTTTTGTCGCTGTCCGGGTTTACTGGTGCAGTGGCCTGGATTTCTATTTGCTGGAGCCAGTATAATTTTCGGAAGCATTGTCGGGCCAGAAAGACTGAGGACAGGCTTCGCTATAAAACACCGCTTTTCCCTTTTGTTACGCTGTTTGGTATTTGGGCACAGGTCTTTTGCCTGGTGGTTGTAGCTGCAACCCCTGATTTACGTGAAACCATATATTTAGGGGTTATTAGTTTGATAATACCAATGGTGTTGTTTAAAATAGGCACCAGAGGACGGAAAAAAAGGAAAAAACGTATCCTTAATAAATGCTAAGATGTGGGTTCTGTTTGCTTACTTTGAGCAAACAGAACCCACATTTTATATAGTGTATTGATAATTGAAAAAAATGCGCCTACATGTTAAAATGAAGTTTGTTCAACGGGGTTAAAAAATCTTGCTTGTCAGGTGGTTGTGGCCTGAAATTATATAGCATATTTAGGGGGACATTATGAAGTCAATAAGGAATTTATTTGGGATTGCTACCATGGCACTTCTGTTAATGTGTAGTGTGGCTTTTGCCGCTGAAAAAAGCGACAGCTCAACTGAAATTATTCCCATGGTAAATGATGGTACCAAAATAGTGATAAATTTGGCCAATCGTGGGCTTTATCTTTTTGAGCGGGGGGAAAAGACCCGGCTTTATCCCATAGCCTGTGGTGCACCATATGACCCGACGCCTATAGGGTATTACAAGGTTGTAGAAAAGACCGTAAATCCAACCTGGCAGGATAGCCGTGACCCATCATCAGTTATTCCAGCTGGTCCAGATAATCCTTTAGGCTATCGGTGGATTGGCATTGGCGGATATTATGGTATTCATGGCACCAATAATCCGTCAAGCATTGGCTCCTATGCCTCAAGGGGCTGTATACGTATGCTGGAAAAGGATGTGGAGGAGCTGTTTGACCGGGTTGCTGTAGGGACTCCGGTGGAGATATTTTACAACAGGATAGTTGTTGAAAAAGCCTCTGATGACCGGGTGGCATATTATATTTATCCTGATTCCTATAATTGCCAGCCTATAACGGTAGAGCAGGTCAATAATTGGCTTCGCGGATTCGGGGTATCTGGCTTTGAAAATGATGAGGCAATACTGAACAAGATAAAGGCTTCCGATGGACTGCCTACCTATATAGCCAAGGTTTATCGCATAAACCTAGATGGAAAAACCATGACCAGCAAAGCAGTGGAAAAGGAGGGAATGTATTATTTACCGGTACAGCAGATGGCCAATGAAATGGGATTGCCAATTTTTTATGATAAGGATAACGGTATAGTGACTACCAGCTATGGCACAGCCGCTGTTTATGATTTTAAGGGAATCTTATATTTAAACAGTGATGATGCAGAAAATGTGCTGAATGTTTATGGCGGAAAATCTGGCAATATGACCATAACATACCATAGGAAGAACTAGGGCGTGTTGATTAAATGAATTCGTCCATATTTGCGGTGATTGGCTGTCTATTGCTAGGCGATAAACCACAGTCATAGTGGTACTATGTCGAGGATTTGTCAACGACGCAAGGACGGTCAAGACCTGTGAAGATGGGCGGATGGAATTAATCAACACGCCCTACGCCCACAGGCTTCGTGCAATTATTGTGCGAAGCCTAAATTTGCTGGAGGGGTAATTTTGAAAAAGAAATTTTTTGTTTTGGATGGAAGCAGCCTTTTATACAGAGCCTTTTACGCTTTGCCACTTTTGGAGTCCCAGTCAGGGGAATTTACCAATGCAATATATGGCTTTTCCAATATGCTGGTTAAGCTTCTTGTTGAATGGCAGCCTGACGCATTGGTGATTGCCTTTGATAAAGGTAAGAAAACCTTTAGAAATAAGCTTTTCCCGGAATATAAGGGCACTAGAAAGCCTACTCCGCCGGAGCTTTTAAGTCAGATACCTATATTGCACGAAATGGCTGCTGCCTGGGGCATTCCATTTATTGAAATGGCAGGTTATGAGGCCGATGATATAATAGGCACCCTGGCTAACAGGGCAGTTATGAATGGCTATGAGGCCTTTGCGGTAACTGGTGATAAGGATGCTCTGCAGTTGGTAAAGCCTGATTTGAAGGTGTTGTTTACCAAAAAGGGGATTTCTGAGTTAAAGATATATGATGAAGAGGCATTTCGCTAGGAATATGGACTGGACCCTATTCAGCTTATTGATATGAAGGGATTAATGGGGGATACATCTGATAATATTCCGGGGGTACCTGGGGTGGGACCAAAGACGGCCATAAAGCTGTTAGCTGCTTATGGTTCCCTAGAGGAAGTACTGCTCCATGTAGAGGAAATAGCTGGGAAAAAGCTACAGGAAAATATCAGGGACAATCAGCAGCAGGCGGTTTTGTCCAAAAAATTGGCAACAATACGCACTGATGTTCCTGTAGAGTTTGATGCTGAAAAATTTAAGCTTAACCAGGTGGGAGAGCCCTTGGTCAGGTTTTATACCAGATACAATATCCGCTCCATGCTAAGGGCAATAAAACCATTTTTGGCTGATGCTGAGCTGTCTGACACTGGGGAGGCAGCTATTGAAGTGCCTAAGTGTCAGGTGATTTCCAGTATTGAAGAGGCTGAGAGTTTTGTAGAACAATGTCATAAGGCTGGCAAAATCTACGTCTCCGCGTTTTTTGACGGGCTGGTTCCACAGCTGCAGCTGGCTGGTATGGGCTTATGTGTTGATGGCAGACCATATTATATCGAGATGGCGGGTACGGAGTCCAAGGAGTGCGACTCGCTGTTCTTTGAGGAAGTAAAGGGAGATAATCAGCTTTGGGAGGCTGTAAAAGGAGTATTTTCTGACGAAAAAATAGAAAAATATGTTCATAATGTAAAGAATTATTACCACTGTGGAATTAGTTTAAATGGCAAAATCTATGATATGGAGCTTGTGGGCTACTTGCTGAATCCCGTAAGCAGCAAATATGATATTAGAGAGTTGGCAGCATTATATAAGCCGGATTTGCCTGCACCGGAAAAGGCTGCTGCGTCATCTGAGCTTTATTCCTGGGAAGCCTTTGCCTTGTGGGGAATTTGTGATGAAATGCTGCTTCGGCTGAATGAAAAGAAGCTAAGCAGTCTGTATGCTGACATGGAGCTGCCACTGGTGGAGGTGTTGGCTGATATGGAGCGTAATGGTATTTATGTCAACCGACAACGTCTACAGCAACAGGCTATAAAGGTAGGCAGTACTATAGCTGTACTGGAAAAGGAAATATATGAGCTGGCTGGACAGAGCTTTAATCTGAATTCTCCTAAGCAGCTGGGGGAGGTTCTTTTTGAAAAGCTGGGTCTGCCTGTAATAAAGAAAACAAAAACCGGTTATTCCACCAATGCAGAGGTACTTGACCAGCTAAGGGATGCCCATCCTATAGTAGAAAAAATTTTGAGCTATCGTCTATGGACCAAGCTAAAATCCACTTATCTGGATGGGATTAGTCACCTGATAAATAGTACCACTGACCGTGTTCATACCAGCTTTAACCAGACTGTTACTGCAACAGGCCGACTAAGCAGCTCTGACCCGAATTTACAGAATATTCCTGTTCGTACTGAGGAGGGCAAAAAAATCCGTCAGCTGTTTGAACCTGGCGAAGGCTATGATTATCTTCTGTCGGCAGATTATTCTCAAATCGAATTGCGGGTGTTAGCTGATATGTCGGAGGATAGCAGCTTTATAAAGGCCTTTAGGGACAATGAGGATATTCATGCTCGCACGGCTGCTGAGGTATTTGGCATTGATATAAAGGACGTAACACCGGAGCTTAGACGCAGTGCCAAGGCGGTGAATTTTGGGATTGTCTACGGCATAAGCGATTATGGATTATCGCAGGATTTAAAAATAAGTCGGAAGGAAGCAGCCGGATACATTGAGAGTTATTTTGAGAAATGTCGTGGTGTCAAGGCCTTTATAGATAAAACTGTAGCCGATGCTCACGAAAATGGCTATGTTCAGACGGCCTTTGGCAGACGGCGGGAGCTGCCGGCTATAAACAGCAGTAATTATATGCAGCGTATGCTGGCTGAGCGTATGGCAATGAATACTCCTATTCAGGGAACCGCAGCTGATATAATCAAGCTGGCAATGATAAGAGCCTACAGGGCCATTAAGAAGGCCGGTCTGAAAAGTCGGATTTTGCTGCAGGTTCATGATGAACTGGTACTGGAGGTAGTGGAATCCGAGCTGGAGCAGGTAAAGCAAATCCTTCGGGAGGCTATGGAACACGCTGTTAATATGAAGGTGCCGCTATCTATAGATATAAATTTAGGAAAAAATTGGGCAGAGGCGAAATGATAATACGTAATGCGGAATTGATGATTAATGCGTAATTCGTAATGCGTAATTCGTAATTAAGCCTTCCCCTTGAGGGGAAGGTGGCATGCGAAGCATGACAGATGAGGTGGAGATAGACAATTAATATTGATTGGAGGATTTATTATGCCGGAAATGCCGGAATTGGAGACTATAAAGCGCTCCCTGGAACCACATATCAAGGGCAAAAAAATAAAAAAAATTACGCCATTGTTGGATAGACAAATAAAATGGCCTACACCGGGGGAATTTATTTTTCATTTGTTGTTTCATACCATAAAAAGCGTTGAACGTCGCGGGAAATACCTGATACTCAGCATGGATAATGATATATTGCTGATATTTCATTTAAGGATGACAGGGCAGGTGGTGTATTGTCCTGAAAATGCCCCGACGCCGAACTATGCACGCATTATCTTTGATTTTCTTGATGGTTCCAGCCTTGTTTATGCCGATAGCCGCACCCTGGGAACAATCTATGCCGTAAAGCCAGATGAAATATGGCGGATAAAAGGCTTAAATGAATTGGGGCCAGAGCCGCTATCTGATGACTTTACCCTGGAATATCTGAAAAAAATTCTTGCCAGTAAAAAAGGCAGCATAAAGAGCTTTTTGCTTGACCAGTCCCTTATTGCCGGCCTGGGAAATATATATGTGGATGAAGCTTTATTTTTAGCAGGAATTCATCCGGTACGTTCACCGGAATCCATTACTCAGGATGAAGCAGAGAAGCTTTATGCCAGCATTAACAAGGTTATTGCTGATGGTATCAGAGATGGCGGAACTACTTTTCGGGATTACCGGGATGGAAACGGGGAAAAGGGCAGCCATCAGGAGAATTTGTTTGTCTATGGACGTGATGGAAAGCCATGTCGGAAATGTGGCGAAATTATTTTAAAAACCCGTGTAGGTGGTCGGGGGACTCATTTTTGTCCCAACTGCCAAGGTGTGGATGGTTAATCAAGAATGCGTAATTCGGAATTACACCCATGGTACCTTTAGATGAAATTGTGTGCCATGTGGGTATTTTGTTATGGCACTAAGGAGTACAGAAAATTATTCTATGGGGATATTTTATTTTTGATATCTACGAGTACGGAGCCCTGCTCCCCCTGGGGGGAATGTCTCGAAGAGACAAAGGGGGTATGTAACCCAGGGGTGCATAGACACAAGAGGTAAATTTGCTTATGAAAATAATCGGTCTTACTGGTGGTATTGCCAGTGGCAAGTCTACTGTTGCTGATATACTTATTGAAAATGGCTATAAGGTTATTGATTGTGACAAAATAGCCTGGGCATTGGCTGAGCCACAAAGGGAAATCTGGCAGATATATCTTGAGCGTTATGGTGAGCGGGTTTTGAATCCTGATAAAACTCTAAATCGTCAGGCTGTAGCAGATATTGTATTTCGGGACAAAGAGGAGCTTACAGCTATAAATGCCTTGGTACATCCGATTATTAAAGGACAAATGTGGAAGGAAGCTGCTCTGGCAAAAAAAAGTGGTGTGCAAACTATTTTTTTTGATGTACCTTTGCTATTTGAGGCTGGTTTTGATAAAATGACTGATGAAAATTGGCTGGTATATGTTCTTCCTGAAATCCAAAAGGAAAGACTTATGGCAAGAAATGGGTATAGTGAAGCGGAGGCTCTTCGCCGCATCAGCGCCCAGATGAGTTTAGAAAAGAAAAAGCTGCTGGCCGATGTGGTAATAGACAACAATGGTGATGTGGAAGAGCTTCACCGGCAAGTAATGGAGCAAGTGAAAGATGGACAAGGATGAGCTCAGACTTCAACGGCGCAGAGAATACCTACAGCGAAAAAAGGAATTTAAGCGCAAAACCTGGAGCTTTGTCATAGGCGTTACAATCCTGTTTTCAGCGTTTTTGGCTTTTTTTGTCATGCAGCAGGAAACAGTACAGAGAACATTTATGTTTCCCTATTATTATAGGGAAATTGTACAGGAAAGCTGTCGGACCAACCATGTTGATGAATTTATAGTGGCGGCAGTAATAAAAACTGAAAGCAATTTTAAAAATAATGCAAAATCACATCATGGAGCAGTAGGTCTTATGCAGCTCATGCCGGAAACTGCTTCGTGGATTGCTCAGGAGCTGGATGATAAAAATTATTCGGTGGACGAATTAAACGAACCTCAAAAGAATATTGAGTACGGCTCCTGGTATCTGGCCCAGCTAATGAAAGAATTTAAAGGCAACAAGATTTTGTCGCTGGCTGCTTATAATGCCGGTCGTGGTAATGTGGCAGACTGGATGGAAAAATATGGCTGGGGCTATGATTTTGCCGATGTAACAAAGATTCCTTTCAAGGAAACCGAATTATATGTAAAAAGCGTGTTGCGCTATGAGCGAAAATATCGTCAGTTATATAGAAATTAGACTTATTCAGTGGGGACAAAGTGGGAAGCAATAAATTAAACCTTGAGGGCCAAATACAACAGATGAAGGCACAAAATATTGGCTTTTCCATTGTAAATGAAACAGAAGCCATTGAATATTTGTCTAATCATACATACTATTTTCGTCTGAAGTTTTATGCTGAAAATTATGAGAAAATAAAACAGCCGGGGCTTGGCACCAGGTATATTGATTTGGAATTTGCTTATTTGAAGGAATTGTCCCTGCTGGATCTTTATTATCGGCGTATCATGTTCAATATCGTTCAGGATGTGGAGCATTATGCCAAGATTAATCTTTTAAAGGCATTGGCAAAAAACAAAAAAGAAGATGGCTATAAAATAGTTGAGGAATACCTTACAAAGCACAAGTGGTTTGACAAGGAGCTGTCAAGGCATCAAAGCAAATATGCCAAAGGACTTATTGAGAAGTACAAGGGTAATCTGGCGGTGTGGAATATCATAGAAATTCAGACCTTTGCTCAGTTTATAGATTTGTATGAAATGTATTTTGATAAATATCAGCAAAAGCATATAGAACCCCGTTTGCTGGAGGTAGTAAAAAGCCTGAGAAACAGTATTGCCCATAATAATTGCGTTATGTTCAATCTGCATAGGGGAGCCGGCACCAGGGAAACCGAAATAGCCATTGAAATAGCAGGTAAACTGGGAATAAAGGATGAACCTGTGGAAGAAATGATGCTGGTTTCCTTTGTCAGGGATTTGATAATAACCCTGTACGTTTTTGACAATGTGGTTTCCAGCCGTGAGGAAAAGTATTTTCAGCTGGAGCTGTTAAACAGGCTGACCAGTGTGCGGTTTAATCGACATATTGAATACTTTGCCAACAATCCGGTTGTTTTACCGGTAATTCAAATTTCTGAAAAAATTGTGGAGCTGTTTTTTGAAAAAGCCAAGGAGGAATATTGGGTGTGAGATCAGCTCATTTTGTGATAAAGGTAACGGGAAGGTCTGATTCAGCATTTAGCCAATTTTGTAGGCGTGACTGTTCCTCCGCGCTTATAGTACTTTTCAAGGTTATAACAGCAATGAAATTCCGATAGGAAACCTTGCCATCCTTATCCCTGCTGGCTACAGCTGCCCCCTCTATACCTTCAAAGGAAGGGAATAGAATAGGGGCTTTTTTTCTGATATTTTCCAGCAGCTTCTGGTCGTTTTCAAAGCGCTGGTAGGCCGTGGAGTACCGCATACTTAAATCCTTGTATTTTTTTATTTCCTCCTGGGCCTCGGTCATGGTTATTCCACCGGTGGATTTCCACTGGCTGTTAATGATATTTGTCACATCCTCAGGGCGGACTGCCTCTGATATGTCGTTTTGAACAATATGCAGCTGCCAATCCTTAAAGTAGGAATATCCATGAAGATTGTTTTCCAGCTTTGTTTGCTCTTCAGGAGTAATAGTGCGACCAATAAGGGTTAGGTTCAGCTGTTGATTGTCAGGTTCTATGTTATAAGTCACTACCTGAGGGTTGCCATGGGCAAAATTTTTCTCGATGTAAGTCTGTACCTGTACCTGCTCCAGGTTGGAGCGAATACTGTTATAGGCCATATACATGCTTGGCAAAATAATGAGAATGCCAAGTAAGGTAAGCTGCCAGCGCTGCCTGCGGAAGGCCTCGTCAGTAACATAGGCCTTGGCTGGAATATTGATAAATTTTAATACAATAAAGGTTGTCAGACAGATAAAAAAGCTGTTTATGAAGAAAAGATACAGGGCACCCAAAAAGAATTTTAGTGAATGGGTGGCTATGCCATAACCTGCTGTGCAAAGAGGTGGCATGAGTGCAGTGGCAATAGCTACTCCCGGAATAACATTGCTTTTTTCGATTCTGGTACTGCCTATGATACCGGCCAGACCACCAAAGACTGCAATCAACACATCCCAGATGGTGGGCTCGGTGCGGGCCAATAGCTCAGATGAAGCGGTGTCTATAGGCGACAGGGTGAAATAAATTGCTGAGGTCATGACCGATAGGGTGACCTGAAATACCAGTTTAAATATGGATTCACGAACGTATTCGCCGTCGTAGGTGGCCATACCATAGCCTATGGACATAATAACTCCCATCAGTGGCGAAATAAGCATGGCACCGATGATTACGGCGGTGCTGTTCATATTTAGACCAATGGAAGCAATGAATATGGCTAGTATCAGAATACACATATTAGTGCCCTTTAGAGTTCCACCGGAATAAATTCGTTCTTTGATTTCATCCAGGGGAGCCCGGTCTTTATGAAGGTCAAATACATCAGCAAGAATGTTTTTTAAAATATCCATGGAAAATCCTCCTTGCACAAATATTTTCCTTCAGTACTTCTATACACATCAATAAATTCCCTGCCTGGAAATGTGGGAGGAGGGAACCTTAATCTCCATTCCATGAAGGGCTCTCCAGCTAAAAAAGGAATAGTTTAGGTTAATATATTGAATTTGATGTTAATACACTGGGTAAAACAGTTTTTGAAGAATGTTTTATCCAGTGTATTTTTGGTAATAGCACTTAATGAAAGCGGGCAACAAGGATCGCTTGAATTTAGTGCATGTCACCTGAAGTCCCGTAATTTTATACCAAGGTATATCAATTCGGGACATTGACGCCCATATGTTCATACAGTTTTTGTTGCTTGCCAGTTATCTCTGAGAGATGATGTGCCTTTCCTGGTTGTTGGTAGTATTCAATAACATC
>JAFVER010000215.1 GCA_017475925.1 Anaerovibrio sp.
CCTATGCGAAAGTGTCCTGTGAAACAAGACTTTGTTGAAGTTGAACAGTAGACACTGACCGCTACGGGTGCTTAACTCCCACCTAAGAGGAAGGAGTCTTAGCACCCGTTAGCATCGGACAAAATACCTATAAACCATATGAAATGATTTATAGGGATAAAATGTTCTCACTGTATTACCGTATAAAATTGGTTGGCTGCCACGCTTCCTGCTTTGGCATACCATATTTTTCTCTGCCCAGAGCAATGCTCTTCATCAGGAAGGACATGTTCCTTGCCAGAACCCGCATGGTCTGCAGCCCTTCGGCATCCTGCTGAGCTTCCCCTGGCATCGTTCCATGAACACTGTTCCAATATTGACTGGAGGCCACCGGCATACCGCAAATAGTAAAATATTTATTCAGCTCATCAAATGTGGCTGAACAGCCTCCCCGACGGGCCACAGCCACACTTGCCCCCACCTTCATGGTCTTGTCAAAATGAGTGCTGTAAAACAGTCGGTCCAGACATGCTGCAACAGTGCCATTGGCTGAGGCATAATAAACCGGTGTTGCCACAACCAAGCCATCAGCGGCTTCAAATTTGGTTGCCAGCTCATTTACCGTGTCATCAAAAACACATTTACCCTTTTCCCTACAGGAACCACAGGCGATACATCCCCGGATGGCCTTGTTACCAATCTGCACCACCTCAGTGTCAACGCCCTCCTCCTTAAATATCTTTACCAGCTCATTTACTGCAACAGTTGTATTCCCGTTTACTCTGGGGCTACCATTAATAATGAGTACCTTCATGAAAATTACTCCCTTCTAAAATAGCACACTACATCAAAACTATACCATTGTTTCAATCAATAAATCTATAATTTTATAAAAAAATATTGTATAATAACATGGTGGTTACAAAACATACTAAAAAAATAAGTTTCCATATAAATATTACTATGTAAAAAAGGAGTAAACAACGTGGACAATAACTCTGAAACCTATAAAGCATATGTAGAAATCCTCAAGCGTGAGCTGATACCCGCCATGGGCTGTACCGAACCAATTGCCATTGCCTACTGTGCTGCCAAGGCCCGTGAAGCCCTGGGAGACATTCCTGATAAAATCACGGTAGTAGCCAGTGGTAATATCATAAAAAATGTAAAAAGCGTGGTTGTTCCCAACACTGATGGTCGAAAGGGAATTGAAGCCGCTGCTGCCATTGGAGTTATTGCCGGTAATGCTGAAGCAGCCTTGCAGGTTATCGCCCATGTCACTCCAGAGGACAAGGCCAAATTAGGGGAATATCTTAAGGCAACTGAAATATCTGTGGAGGCGGCCCAGTCAGATTATGTTTTGGACATAACCGTAAAGGTCAGCAAAAATGCCGACACTGCCCAGGTTCATGTGGTAAATGAGCATACAAATATTGTAAAAATTTCCAAAAATGGCAATATACTGTTTGAAAAAGAGATTGCTCCCACTATAGATACCGGTAAGCCGGATTATGAGTGCATGACCATTGAGGATGTTTTTGATTTTGCCATGACCTGTAATCTGGACGATGTAAGGGAGCTTATTGCACGGCAAATAAAGTACAACACCGCGATTTCTGATGAAGGACTGAAAAATGACTATGGAGCCAATATTGGCAAAACCCTTTTAAAGGCCTATGGCAATGACATTCATATTCGGGCCAGGGCCCGGGCTGCTGCCGGTTCTGATGCCAGAATGAACGGCTGTGAATTACCGGTTATCATTAACTCCGGCAGTGGCAATCAGGGTATGACTGTATCACTGCCGGTCATTGAATACGCTAAGGAACTTGGCTCCACCCAGGAGGAGCTGTATCGGGCGTTGGTTCTGGCCAACCTGGTTACGCTCCACGAAAAAGAGGGCATTGGACGGTTATCAGCCTATTGTGGTGCTGTCAGTGCCGGAGCTGGAGCCGGAGCCGGCATAGCCTGGCTGTGCACCAAGGATTACAAAGCGGTAATTCACACCATTGTCAATGCCTTAGCCATTACCTCCGGCATTGTCTGTGATGGAGCCAAGGCCTCCTGCGCCGCAAAAATTTCCGCCGCAGTAGATGCCGGTCTCATGGGCTTTGAAATGTACCGTAACGGACAGCAATTCTACGGTGGTGACGGTCTTGTGGTAAAAGGGGTTGAAAACACCATCAGAAACATCAGCCGCCTGGGACGCATTGGCATGAAGGAAACCGATAAGGAAATCATCAGTATGATGATTGGCAAATAAGCTAGGACATATGTCTATAATTAAAAAAACACCCGCATAGCGGGTGTTTTTTAATTATAGATGTGGAAAGTTTTAGTATTCCATAAATGCTATTTCAAATTATTATATGTAACATCCTCTACGGCTTCACACCATTCATTGGAGGTGCCCTCTCCCGGGACCTCCAATGCTATATGGGAAAACCAGCTGTCTTTTTTGGCACCGTGCCAGTGCTTAACATTAGGCGGAATAACTACCACAGTTCCCTCTTTAAGCTCCTGGGGGGCTTTCCCCGTTTCCTGATACCAGCCTTCCCCTGCGGTACAAATCAGAATTTGCCCACCGCCTTTTTCTGCATGGTGAATATGCCAATTGTTACGGCAGCCAGGTTCAAAGGTTACATTAAACAGCGGGAACTCGCCAGCTTTAAAATCTGTAAGCCCATTTAAAAAGCTATTTCCGATAAAATATTTGGCGTAGGCATCGTTTGCCTGCCCCTGGCCAAAAATATTAGCCTTATCAAAGTCTTCCTTGTTAGAATATTTCATTAATTATTCAACACCTTTCCACTGGGCCATCACTTAATCCCCAATCCATCAAACCAGCTCTTTATATCATTTTCACTGGCTGAAGGGTTAAAGAGCTTGCCTTTTTTCCAGTTTGCCTTGCCACGGGTAATTCTTTGGAGATGGTCACCGCTGGAACCAATATCACTGCCACCGGAGGTACATATGTTAGTTACATTTTTACCGGTAAAGTCGTAGCTTTCAACAAATGTATCAATAATCCGTGGTGCCTGTCCCCACCAAATTGGATGAGCTATAATAATAGTCTCGTATCCGCCAATATTGGCATTTTTATCGGCAAGAGCCGGCCGTGCCTGATCATTTTTCTGCTCTACAGTTGCCCGGGTATTTTCATCGTTATAATTTAAATCATCAGAGGTATACGGCTTCTCTGGGCGAATTTCATAAATGTCGGCGCCCAAAGCCTTTGCTGTATTTTCTGCCAGGGTTTTGGTATGACCACTAATTGAAAAATATGCTACTAAAATCTTACTCTTTGGAGCAGCCTGAGCCTTTTCGGTAGCAGCAGGCTCGGCTTTAGGTTCAGCCTTTCCCGCGCCGGAGCTACCACAGCCCATGAGACCAAAGGCAAATAATACGGTAATTGCTAAAATACATAATTTACGCATATACAGTCTTCCTTTCAAAACACTTATTTTTAAACTTCCCACATAGATATACTAATAAAAGCATGATGTAGTGTCTAAGCTTAGTGTACACAATAGTGTATGCAGGCCCCTACATGAAATCTAAGCTTATACTGAGCCTTTGGCTTGTATTTACCCCCTCTGTCACTTCGTGACATCTCCCCCAAGGGAGACAAGCTTATCTATTCTTATAAACTGTATGCCGGCAACTTATCTCTCCTTGCCTCCCCCTGGGGAGGTGGTTGCCTAGCAACCGGAGGGGGTATAGCGGAAATATTCTGCGTTAGGCATACACCTAGCGTAAATATATCAATTTTGCAGGTAGGAAGTTTGAGTTATTATTTAAGCTTTCTTATGGCCATGCCTAAAATTACATACATTCCGATGATAGCCAGCAATAAAATAAAATAACTGCCAAAGGATAATCCAGCCGCCTCAGTAGCAAAAATATGCTTCATCATCAGCCGATTCCATACTTGATGGAGAATTGACCCATAAATTCCTCCAGCAATAATGATTACAGCAATGGCCAGTCCTATAATTCTTGAAATTTTATCAGGGATATCAAAGGATACTACCTTCTTCCACTGATTAAGCCAGCCTTCAAAATGAAGACCCCAATGAAGTCCCATGAGAATTATTATGACATATGGCATGGAGACATGCAGTTGATGTAAGGTAATACTCCGCCGAATATCCAATGGCATGATATCTTTAAACAGATGATTGGATATCCCACTGCCAGCTATTATTACTATCAGCAATGTAAGCAACAGCAAAGCATCAATCTCCGTATTAATTATTATAATGGTAGTCCATCGTCATTGAGCAAAGCTCTTAAACCATTGGCGGTTTTGACAATGGTGAAGCATGGTTGCATCCAACCATATAAAACCAAATACCTCATGGAAAAGCTTTGGTATATGATGAAAGCTCATAACCAGCAGGAAAAATACTACCATCAATGTCATCACCAGCATTCTGCCAGTGATTTTCTTACTGTTAATCATTACAGGCCAGCTCCTACATACTATCATCTATACTGATTAATATCAATCACTGCGCTGTAGTATCATCTTTATATACCTCCTTGGCTAGGTTAAACACGGCCCACGCCTTTGGCCAGCCAGCATAAAAGGCCACATGCGTAATAGTTGCTGCCATCTCCTTTTGACTCACTCCATGATTTTTGGCATTGGTTATATGGTACTTTAATGAGCTGTCCGTGATTCCCTGGGCCATTAGTGCCACAACGGTAATAAGACTTCTGGTCTTTAGGTCAATATCCTGGTTATTCCAGTTTTCACCAAATAATACGTCATCATTAAAATGAGCAAACTCTGGGGCAAAGGTTCCCAGCTGCTGTCTCCCAGCAGTTTGAACTACCTTTTCTGATTTGTTATCCTTTCCTGACATATCTGCCGCCTCCACACTAAACATATTCGTTGACAAAAGCATTGCCAGTGCCAATCCTGCCGTAAAAAGTTTCTTGACTTCATAATCTACCCTCCAACATAAATAGATATATACCTAATATGGAATATCATTGA
>JAFVER010000216.1 GCA_017475925.1 Anaerovibrio sp.
AAAAATAAAATAGATATTTATGATATTCCTATAGCAGAGCTGACGGAGCAGTATATAGAGTATCTGGATCAGTTTCGGGAATTTAATCTGGAAATTGCCAGTGAGTTTTTGCTGATGGCGGCCACTCTTTTACAGATAAAATCCCGAATGATGCTGCCTAAGCCTCCAAAGGCCAAGGAGGAAGCTGAGTACCAGGACCCACGGCAGGAGCTTATTCAACGGATTTTGGAGTACAAGCGCTACAAGGAGGTCAGCAATGTACTGGGGGACATGCAGGCAAAGCAGGAAAGGTTTTTTACCCGTCCTCCTATGGAGCTGCCGATTCGCCATTTGCCACCGGACAATTTGTCCATGATGGATTTACTTAGTGCCTTTAACAATGTTTTGGCCTTGCATCGAGAGCTGAAAATACCGGATGCCCTGGTGGAGCCGGAGGAATTTACAGTGCCGGAAAAAATGGAGCTTCTTTTGTCACTTTTAAATAAAAATAATGGTAAAATGCTTTTTGAGGATGCCTTTGACAGTGGCAGCCGTTCTGAATTGATAGTTACCTTTTTGGCCATGCTGGAACTTATAAAGGTGAGGAGCATCAAGGTGTGGCAGCAGGATAAATTTTCGAGGATTTATATTTCAGTCAGAGTTGGTGAGGATTGATGTTTTTGGAAAATTTGCTTGGACCAATTGAAGCTGTGCTGTTTGCCAGTGGCGATCCGGTATCACCACAGCAGCTAATGGAAATATTTGATATAGATGGGGAAAGTCTTAACACTTTGTTGGACGAATTAAATCATAATTTGGCTGAACGTGGCAGTGGACTGATGATACAGAAGGTGGCCGGCGGCTGGCAGATGGTGACCCGACAGGAGATGTTTTCGTATGTGGAAAAGCTTACGGAGACCAAAGATAAAAAGCTGTCGGCAGCGGCCATGGAAACCCTGTCTATTATCGCCTTCAAGCAGCCTATTACAAAACAGGAAATTGAGCATATACGCGGTGTACATATAGAAAAGGTGCTGGCCAAGCTAATTGAGCTGGAGCTGGTACGGGAGCTAGGCCGAAAAGAGGTGCTTGGCAGGCCGATTTTGTATGGAACCACGGAAAATTTCCTGAAATGCTTCGGATTAAATGAAATCACTGACCTACCAGAGCTTCCTACAGTGGAGATTGACCAGCAGGAATATGAGCAATTGGGATTGTTTGATGAAGAATAAGACTCATTTTATATATGGTAAATGTATATTTTGTGCTATAATGAAAAAAAGTTTTAGTGTTCCTATATGGTGGTGATTATCATGGTAGCCAATTATGCAGATGTTGATTATTATACTCCGGTTGTTGCAGGGGCAACGGCGGATGTATGTATTGATGATATAATAGACGCGTTACTTAAATACCAGCCATATGCTGATGTGACTATGGTCAGGAAGGCATATGATTTGGCTCATTCGGCCCATGCCGGGCAAAAGAGGGCTTCAGGAGAGGAATATATTATCCATCCTCTTTGTGTTGCCAAAATACTTACGGAATTACAAATTGATGCAGATACTATAACGGCTGCGCTTTTACATGATGTGGTGGAGGATACGATTTATTCCATCGAGCAGATGTCAGAGCTGTTTGGTCCTGAAATTGCTTCACTGATTGACGGTGTTACCAAGCTGGGAAAAATCCAATTTCAGTCCAAGGAGGAACAGCAGTCAGAAAATTATCGCAAGCTTTTTTTGGCAATGGCCAAGGATATCAGGGTAATTATTATTAAGCTGGCGGATCGGCTTCATAATATGCGTACCCTGAAATTTGTCAGCGAGGAAAAGCAGCAGCGCATTGCCCGGGAAACCATTGAGGTGTATGCTCCCTTGGCTAATCGTCTTGGTATTTCCAATATCAAGTGGGAGCTGGAGGATTTGTGTCTGCGGTATCTTGACCCGGAGTATTATTATGATTTGGTGGAAAAGGTAAAGCAGAAACGGCAGGAGCGTCAGCAATTTATTGAGGACTCGATTTTGCAAATCCATACCAAGCTGGTACGAAGTGGTGTAAAGGCCGAAATCAGTGGACGGGCAAAGCATTTTTACAGCATTTATCGCAAGATGAAGCGTGATAACAAGGATATAAGTGAAATCTTCGATTTGTCTGCTGTTCGAATATTGGTATCAAATGTTCGGGAGTGCTATGCGGTACTAGGCATTGTTCATGCTATGTGGAAGCCTATACCAGGTCGGTTTAAGGACTATATTGCCATGCCGAAAACCAATGGCTATCAGTCGCTACATACTACGGTGATGACCAGAGGTTATCCGTTGGAAATTCAAATCCGCACCTTTGCCATGCATAAAATTTCCGAATATGGTATAGCTGCCCATTGGAAATACAAGGAACATGGCCGGGGAGCTCAGGCGGATAATAATTATGATAAAAAGCTGTCCTGGCTGAGACAGATGATGAATTTGCAGCAGGAGGTCAATGATCCGGGTGAGTATGTAAATGCTCTGAAAATGGACATTTTTTCTGATGAGGTGTTTGTATTTACTCCGAAGGGTGATGTTATAAACCTGCCAAAGGGGGCTGTTCCTATTGATTTTGCCTACAGAATTCATACTGAGGTGGGCAATCATTGTGTGGGAGCCAAGGTTAACGGGAAAATTGTTCCCCTGGAATACAAGCTGCAAAGTGGTGACTACGTATCAATTATTACCAATAAATCCAATAACGGACCAAGTCTGGATTGGCTGAATATTGTAGCGGCATCAGAGACCAGAAGTAAGATTCGTTCCTGGTTCAAAAAGGCTAAGCGGGAGGAAAATGTGGCCCGTGGGCGGGAGCTTTTGGAGAAAGAGGCAAAGAAATTCAGCTATGAGCCAAAGGACCTTTTGCGGGATAATTGGCTTAAAACGGTCTGTCTTAGGTTTAATATCAACAATGATGAGGATTTGCTGGCAGCCATCGGCTATGGTGGGGTTGCTGTAAGCAGTGTTATTGCCAAGCTGATTGAGCTGTACAAAAAAGAAGTCAAAGAGGCTACTCCACCAGATGTATCTCAAATGCTGGAGAAGCTGAAAAGACCTCATGGAACTGCAAAAAAATCCAAATCAAGTCATGGTATTCTGGTAGAGGGTGAGGGCGGCATGCTGGTCCGTCTGGCAAAATGCTGTAATCCGATTCCAGGTGACCAGATAACTGGGTTTATTACCAAGGGACGGGGGGTTTCTGTCCATCGCTCGGATTGTCCTAATGTTGCCATTACCGATGATGCTGCTGCCAGGGTAATTTCAGTCAATTGGGATGTTGGCATTGACAAGACCTATACAGTGGAAATTGAAATTCACTGCAATGATGTGGCAGGAGTACTCACCAGTATTCTGGCTATTCCGGCAGAAATGAAGATGAATGTCAGCTCGGTAAATGCCCGCACTAACCGAAATAACAAGACGTCAGTTGTTGTTCTTGGCATAGAAGTAAATGCAGCCTCCCAGGTTGATCAGATAATGACCAAGATACGGCGGCTTAAGGATGTATACAGTGTAAGCCGTGCCATGACCAACAACGCTGACAAGCGCAATGACTGATGGGAGTGGATTTGTTAAATGGATTTCACAATAAAAACCATTGTTGCTGGTCTGGTGGGGACAAACTGCTACATTTTGAAGGACAATTCCTCTGATGAGGGTATAATTATTGACCCGGGGGATAACGCCGCTGGCATATTAGCTTATATTAGGGCTGAAAAAATTGATGTGAAGGTCATTGCCCTTACACATGGTCATTTTGACCATATTGGGGCAGTGGAGGAGCTGCGAAAAAGCCTTAATGTGCCGGTGGCAGTTCATGCTGATGATGCGGATATGCTCCTTGACGGTAAACAAAATTTATCAGCCTTCATGGGAAGTCCTATGGTAATTAAACCTGCTGATATTATCCTGAATGATGGTGATTGTATATCCTTTGGAGGGTGCAGCCTAAGGGTAATAAGCACGCCGGGACATACAAAGGGAGGGATCTGCCTATATGGTGGCGGTGCCCTTTTTAGCGGTGATACCTTGTTTGCCGGCTCTGTGGGCCGTACTGATTTTCCTGGGTCCAGTACAAAGGATATTTTGGACTCAGTACAAAATCGTCTGAGTAGGGTATCTGATTCAACAAAGGTATTTCCGGGTCATGGCCCGACAAGTCAGATGGGCATAGAACGGGAGTCAAATCCATATATGTAAGGTCTGAATAAAAGAGAGGAGTGTTTTTTGGTATGTGTCCTCTCTTTTTTCTTTTTACACTATGCTGTCAGGTGTTAAGGCTCATGATTAATTATACTAGTATAACGAGACTTTTTTTGGTATAATATAGAAATTGGAATGTGTTCATAGGGGATTACCGCATAATAGAAGGGTATACGGAGGAGGAGCCTATGCAAGCAGGATTTAGTGTTGATGAACTAAAAAAAAGACTTCAGAACAGTAAATACAAACTGACGCATCAAAGGCAGGATGTACTGGAGGTATTTCTTGATCGGGCTGGTGAGCACCTTAGTGCAGAAGAAGTGCATCGTATTCTTCGAGACAAGGACTATGATATTGGACTGGCTACGGTATATCGCACGCTTGAGCTAATGTGCAGCCCTGAAATGGGGATTTTACAGAAGATGGAATTTGGCGAAAAAAAGGCCAGATATGAGCTAAAAAAATTTGAGCCAAATGCTCATCAGCATCACCACCTTATTTGCAAAAAATGTGACAAGGTTATTGAGTTTTCCGAGGATATGCTGGAGGAGCTGGAAGAAAAAATAGCCAAGGAGTGTAATTTCAAGATTATTGATCATCAGGTTATATTCTATGGATATTGTCAGGAGTGCCAGTAAGACTTGCGGGTTAGAAAATTTACGTTAAACAGTGAGGATCAGGTGGTGGTCAAGGTTGTCAGGGAAATCCTCAACCTGTTTAAGATCGAGACTGGTTGTGAAGCTGATTTTGATTGGGAAGAATTAAATATAGTCAATACAATAAGGCCTGATGTGCTGCCAATTGTCGAAACCGTTATAGATATGACTGGTACTGATGGACGAAAAATTCATTTGGTTCAGGAGGCTGAGGGCCGGGCTGATGAACGGTATGCTGCTGGCATGCACCGACTGATAAAGCTTAATCTGTATCAGCTTTTTCGGCGGGAGTTTGGCTTTTCGCCGGCCCCCTGGGGTATTCTTCATGGAGTACGGCCCACTAAGATAGTCCATCGGCTGTTGGATAGCGGGCTATCCAGAGATGAGGTTGCAGAGCGGCTTTGCCATGATTATGAAGCAAGTAACGAAAAGGCAGCTACTATTACCGATATGGCTATTCGGCAAAAGCCTTTTTTGGCAAGGTCGGATAATAAAACCATCAGCATATATGTGGGTATTCCCTTTTGTCTGAGCCGGTGCTTATACTGCTCCTTTCCTGCTAATATATTGCCGGACCAGGCTGGTCTTGACCAGTTTATGGCGGTGTTTAACAAGGATTTAATGGCAGTAAAGCAGGCAGTTAGGGATTATGGCTTCAAGGTTCAGTCAATTTATGTTGGTGGTGGCACGCCTACCAGTCTGCCTGATAAATACTTTCGTGATATGCTGACTAATGTTTGGTCGGCCTTTTACGGTGCCGATACTGTAGAGTTTACTGTGGAGGCTGGTCGGCCAGATAGCATGTCCGAGGATAAAATTCGGACAATGGTGGATATGAATGTAACCCGAGTCAGTGTTAATCCTCAGACCATGCAGCAAAGGACTTTGAAGCGTATTGGCCGAAACCACACGCCAGAGGCCATAATTGAAATGTTTTATAATTTGCGTCAGGCCGGGATTCCAGAAATAAACATGGATTTGATTATTGGGCTTCCTGGTGAGGGAGTAGCTGATGTCCGGGATACCATGGAAAAAATCATCGCTTTGGGACCAGACGATATTACACTGCATTCCCTGGCTTTAAAGCGAGGGTCGGTACTGAAGCTGAATTTAGCTGACTATGAGCTACCGGAGGATGATACCTGTCGTGAAATGTTTAAAACAGCCATGGATTATATTTACAAGGCTGGACTTAAGCCGTATTATCTTTATCGACAGGGATATATGAGTGGTCAGCTGGAAAATGTGGGCTGCTGTCGGGCTGGGGCAGAAAGCATGTATAATATACAGATTATGGAGGAACGCCAGACAATCCTGGGAATTGGTGGCGCGGCTACCAGCAAGGTGGTAAATTTTCATACCAATCGACTTAAATCTTCTTTTAATGCCAAGGATTTGATTACCTATCTTAGGGATATTGATATTTACATTGATAAAAGGGCAAAGCTGATAGCTGAGGCTTACGGCGATACCCAATAATAAATAGATTGCAATACCTTGCTTTTTTAAAGCAAAGGAGGTTTTTTAATGTTGACAAATGCTCCACGGGGCACAAAGGACATTTTGCCGGATACAGTAGGTGACTGGCTTTATGTTGAAAACAAAATTCGTTCCTTATGTCAAAGATTTGGCTATCAGGAAATCAGAACACCAATGTTTGAACATACAGAGCTG
>JAFVER010000217.1 GCA_017475925.1 Anaerovibrio sp.
AACTTCAACAAAGTCTTGTTTCACAGGACACTTTCGCATAGGGCGCATTATCCAATCGGCTTTGCCTCTTGGATGCTTCCGTAGCGGTGAGTGTCTGCTGTTCAACTTCAACATAGTCTTGTTTCACAGGACACTTTCGCATAGGGCGCATTATCCAATCGGCTTTGCCTCTTGGATGCTTCCGTAGCGGTGAGTGTCTGCTGTTCAACTTCAACATAGTCTTGTTTCACAGGACACTTTCACATAGGGCGCATTATCCAATCGGCTTTGCCTCTTGGATGCTTCCGTAAAGCTTAGAATCTTATTCGACTAATATTCAGTGGGAGTATAAAGCTCCCACTAAATAAGTCTCATTTTACCAGTAGAGTTATTCCGGAATTAGTGATAGAATACACATGAAGATTTTAAAGGAAGGTCGTAGCATGACATTAATAATAATTATTACTATCATAATAATCGTGCTGGGGGCTCTGGTACTGGAGCATAACATAAAAAATCGGTTTGTTTTAGGAGCCTTTTGTCTGTCCTTGATAATTGGCGGCTCAGTAGTTGGCTTCGCCTATTTGTCCAGTGCCAGCAATTATACGGAGCCGGATGAGTCCACCATCCGCCATATCACAGCCCAGCAACAGGCCTTTGGCGAGTGGTACACCATTTACAAAAAGCGTCTGGATAACATAGATTATTACTGGGGGCTTTATCACAGAGTAATGAAGGATTTTAAGGAAGAAAAGATTTCATTATCCGAAGCCTATCGCCAGCTTACCAGCTTGGAAGCTGATATATCGACTCTCCAGAACAATATTTTTCAAATGACTCCACCCATAAGCCTGGATGATGACAATTACGATTTAACCACCTCCCTGCTTCAAAAAACCAAGGCCTACTCAGCCGCCCAATTGAAAACCATTCAAGCCACCAGAATGGCCTCAGAACCAGAAAAAAATCTTACTGACAGCCATGAGCAGCAGGTGCAGAAGCTAAACAACGCCATGCTGAAAAACGCACCGGATATGCTGTTTATTGCCAATGAAATAACAAGCCTGCGGAGCAATCTTACCATTCCGGAGGTGGATTGATATGCAGGCATATAAAACGATTACCGGCTTTGGAAGCGCCTACTACGAAATTCAAAAGTCGAAGTTTTACACCTACACAGCCCACGTAGAAAGCGAGGCGGCTGCCAGAGAATTTGTTCAAAGCATAAAAAAGAAGCATTTTGATGCCAGACACAACTGCTCGGCCTGGGTACTGGGGGAGAACTCCAGCCAACAAAAATCAAACGATGACGGTGAGCCAGGGGGTACTGCCGGCAATCCGATTTTAGAAGCCATAAAGCAGCAGGGGCTTACCAATGTGGTGGTGGTAGTAACCAGATATTTTGGCGGAATAAAGCTGGGAGCCGGCGGGCTCATCCGGGCCTATAATCATTCTGCAGCCCTAGGGCTGGAGGCCTCCGCCAAGTTAGAGGTAAAGCCTGTCTGCGTCATTTCAGCCGGGTTGGATTATTCCCTGCTGGGCACCATAGAAAACTGGATAAGAACCAACAATATCCCTTCAAGGGACTCCACCTACACCGATAAGGTAACGGTGAGGCTGTTGGTTGAACCCCAAAATGTTGACACCATACAGGCCACCATCACAGAGCTTACTGCCGGCAAGGCCAGCATCAGTGTTTCAGCCCCGGAATACCTGGAAGTGGGAAAATAAATGATAACTTATTCAGATGAAGTTTTAACTCCATCTGAATCTAGTTGAATTTACCCAGGGCTCTACGGAAGCATCCAAGAGTCAAAGCCGATTGGATAATGCGCCCTATGCGAAAGTGTCCTGTGAAACAAGACTTTGTTGAAGTTGAACAGTAGACACTGACCGCTACGGGCGCTTAACTCCCACCTAAGAGGAAGGAGTCTTAGCACCCGTTAGTATCGGATAAAATATTCTTTATTTTTTTAATATTTTATATATAATTATATATAAGGAAATTTTGTGTGTATTAAATTTTGGAGGAGGTATTTTATGGCTAAATTTGTTTGCAGCGTTTGCGGTTATGTTCATGAAGGGGATGCACCACCGGAGCAGTGCCCTATCTGCAAGGTTGGACCAGAAAAGTTCAACAAAATGGAGGAGGGCGAGCGTCAGCTGGCTGATGAGCACAAGCTTGGTATAGCCCAGGGTGTTGACTCAGAAATCGTGGATGGTCTGAAAGAAAACTTTACCGCTGAATGTTCAGAGGTAGGTATGTATCTGGCCATGAGTCGGGTAGCTGACCGGGAAGGCTATCCGGAAATTGCTGAAGCCTTTAAACGCTATGCCTGGGAAGAAGCAGAGCATGCTGCTAAGTTCGCTGAGCTTTTAGGAGAGGTTCTCACCGACAGCACAGAAAAGAACCTGTCTATGCGGGTAGATGCTGAATTCGGTGCCTGTGATGGCAAGAAAAAATTGGCTACTCATGCCAAAAAGCTCAACCTGGATGCCATCCATGACACTGTGCATGAGATGTGCAAGGATGAAGCCCGCCACTGCAAGGGCTTTGAAGGTCTCTTAAAGAGATATTTCGGCAAATAATTAAAAGAAAAAAGGGATGTCCCAAATGTGATATTTGGGTTCATCCCTCTTTTTTTGCGCAAATAGCCTTCCCCTCTGGGGAAGGTGCCCGAAGGGCGGATGAGGTATTAAAGCTGCTGAATAAATTTCAATGACTTCATAGGTCGGCCAAACACATGATAAAGATACCTTAGCAGCAATTCCTCAGCCTGCACCATGATTTTGCCGTTTACCGTAAAGGCCGGCTTGTCCAGCCAATTTAATTTTAAAAGCTGACCGATAAATACCCGCAGCGCCGCCGGATATTCCATAGCATCCCTGTCATCAGTTCTTATGACTGACTTATCCACTGCCCCGCCAGCTTCAATGGAAAAATATGCATCGCCGTCTATTTCCACATTGCTTCTGATACAACGCTCATATGAAAGCTGCATACCGGAAAATTCCAAAATCTGAAAAGCCGCCGCCAGAGCGGCAATACGGTGATTACGGCTACCGAAGGCATCAAATATTTCCCGCAGCTTATCATACATATCGGACTGGGGAAAGCCTTCCACCGCCAGATTTGAAGCCAGCTCAGCCACAAATGAACCATAGGCCATAGCCGAAAAATCCGCACTCATGGTACGGTTGGCATGCTTTAGTGAGACCTGACGAACCGTATCCAGCTTATTGCCCCTGGTGAGCTGAATATCCACCTCATTGAACATTTGCAGAGCACCGGCCAAAGGACTTTTTGGCCTGCGGCAGCCAAAGGCTGTGGCGATTATCTTGCCGTGGTCACGGGACAGCAGGGTAATAATTTTGTCTGCTTCGCCCCAGTTTTTTACACCTAACACCAGGGCATCCGTCTGATATTGTCCCATTATTCAAAACCGAATCCTTTAAGGATGCTATCCCGATTACGCCAATCCTTCTTTACCTTGACCCACAGGTCCAGAAACACCTTGCCTCCTAACAGCATTTGGATATCCTGCCGGGCCTGGGCACCGATATCCTTCAGCATGGCACCCTTTTTACCGATGATAATCCCCTTTTGAGAATCCCGTTCCACATAAATAGTGGCCCTGACGTAATTATCGCCATTGTCCCGCAGCTTCATTTCGTCCACATCTACAGCAATAGAATGAGGCACCTCATCTCTTGTCAGGTGCAAAACCTTTTCCCGCACCATCTCCGCAATAATCAGGCGCTCCGGCTGGTCTGTCACCATATCCTCCGGGTAATACTGAGGCCCCTTTGGAAGATATTGCTTTATCTCAGCCAGAAGCCCCTCCAGATTGTTTTCCTCCAGGGCAGAAATAGGCACCGTGGCGGCAAAATCATATTTACTGTTATAGCTGGTAATAATCGGCAGCAGGGCTTCCTTATCCTCCAGCAAATCCACCTTATTGATGGCCAGAACTACCGGCTTTTTAGTAGCCCTAAGCCGCTCCAGAATATAATGCTCCCCGGCACCAAACTTCTCCTTGGCATCTACCACAAAAATAATGGCATCCACCTCCTGCAGCGTGCCTTCAGCGGCCTTTACCATGTATTCTCCCAGCTTGTCAATGGGCTTGTGAATACCAGGCGTATCCAAAAAAATCATCTGCATATCCGGCTTGGTAAGCACGCACATAATCCGATTGCGGGTGGTCTGTGGCTTATCAGACATAATGGCAATCTTCTGCCCGATAAGACTGTTTATCAAAGTGGATTTACCCACATTTGGGCGACCGATTACTGCCACAAAGCCAGACCGATAATCCTTTGGCAGCTGCTTGGACTCGTTCACTGGAATAGAATTAATATCTATTTCCACGCCCTTGCCCTTTACCACATCAGGGGCCTGAGCCAAGGGAAGCTGCATATCCCTGTCATCACCATCAGCCCGGCTTATGCCCAGCTTGCCCATGACATAACGCTGCTCCTCCTCCATTTCCAGCCGCTCTTCCTCATCCATGTGATCATACCCCATAAGGTGAAGCATACCATGAACCGTAAGAAATGACAGCTCCCGTTTTAGGCTGTGACCATACTCTTTGGCCTGCTCCCGAGCCTTTTCCACAGAAATAATAATATCCCCCAAAATCTCTGTTTCCAGTCCACCGGCAATCTCCGGCTCCTGGTCCTGACTGTCTGCAAAGGCAAAGGACAGCACATCGGTGGGGCGGTCCAGACCCCGATATTTATTGTTTAACATATGAATATATTCATTGTTGGTGATGGTAATACTAACCTCACCATTTTTCACACCATAAAGAGGCCCGGTAATCTCGGCAGCATGGCGCACAATTTCCTCGATTTCCGGCTCCAGCTCCAGATTTTCCGGCTCACGGCTGATAATAACATCCATTTAAATTCTCCTGTCTATTTTATGTCCTCCCATATGGAGAAGGTAACAACAAGGTTGCCGTATGAGGTGGCTTGTATTTCCCACGTAAAGGTACCAATGAACGCCAGGTTATTGTCTGCAAGTAACAATTTTTAGCTCTGACAGCGTTCCTCATAATGGTCATACGCTTCAACAATTCTGGCAACTACATCATGCCTGATTACGTCCATGGCCTCCATACGGACTATTTCAATTCCCCGGACTCCATCAAGGACCTTGGCAGCCTCGATTAATCCAGAGGTGACACCTTTAGGCAAATCAATCTGCCCCGGGTCACCGGTTACTACCATCTTGGAGCCAAAGCCAAGGCGAGTCAAAAACATCTTCATCTGTTTTGAGGTGGTATTCTGGGCTTCGTCAAGAATAACATAGGCATTCTCCAGGGTTCGTCCCCGCATATAAGCCAATGGAGCAATCTCAATAACTCCCTTGGTCATGAGCTTTTGATAGGTATCCTGTCCCAGTATATCCTGTAAGGCATCATACAATGGTCTTAAATATGGATCCACCTTTTCCTGTAAGTCCCCCGGCAAAAAGCCCAGCTTTTCTCCGGCCTCCACTGCCGGACGGGTGAGAATAAGCTTCTCCACCTCGCGATTACGAAGGGCGGCACAGGCCAGCACCACCGCCAAATAGGTCTTACCTGTACCGGCAGGGCCCACGCCAAAGGTGACAGAGCTCCTCTTTATGGCATCCACATATACCCGCTGTCCCAAGGTCTTGGGCCGTACATGCCGCCCCCGGGATGTCACCAAAATAGTATCACCAAACAGGCTGTGCAGAGCCTCACCCTTGCCGCCCTTTACCAAACCAATACTATATCTTACCTCGTGCATAGTGATGGAATTCCCCTGACGATACAGGTACTGCAGCTCCCGCATAATCTTAGCTGCCGGCTCTACCTGTGAGGCCTCACCGCTAATCTCCAGCCCCTCACCTCGGCTGATGAACCGGGCATCAAAATTCTCCATCAAAACACGAATATATTCGTCCCTTTCTCCCAGCAAAGCCAACGCTTCGCCCCGGTCAGCAAATTCAATAATTTCTTCTGCTATATTCTGCAAACAGACACCAGACCAGCCTTCTTCCGTCTGGCGGTTTCACCTCGCTTATAAAACACTTCAAACACTCGGCCATATCATTTTACCGCAACCAGTGTATTGACACAATGATATTTTGACATAAGCTATATTTAATATCAAAAATCCCTGAGCAGAATCTAAAATCAAAGTTTTAAACTGCCCAAGGATTTTGATGTTTTCGTCCTAACTACCCAACACATATTTATTCAGGATAAAACACAAGACCTTTCTTTTCCAAAGCCATTCGCAAGCCCTTCATAAATTCAGCACCAGGATCTATTTTTATGGAACGATAGCCCTTTACATTTTCAATATATAGGCCACTTTCCCGGGCCATATCCTGCTGATAATGACCAAATACATATTTTATCGTCGGATATTTCACATGCAAATAGCTTATCAGCTCTATATTGGCTTGTAGCTGCTCATGGGTCAAATCCTCACGTCCATTGACCCCGCCAACATTTTCTATACCTATTGCACACCAGTTATAGCCAATAACATGTCTGTTTAAAGCTGTTTCCGATGTCAAACGGAATACTGTACCATCCCGGTCCACCAAAAAGTGTGAAGCAACATTCAGGGTTCCATCCTTTCTCGCTTCGTTATAAAAGGTCAAATATGCTGACTCCCATGTAGGCCCCGCTGTCCAATGCACCACCACCGCCTGGGGCACTATACTTACCTGTGACAGCCCATAATGAGTTTGGGCGTATTCCATGATTAGCTGCTCACGGTTATTGGTCCAAATAATCGGTTTATCTACTATGTGCAGGCTGTCACCTGCACCATAAACCAACACAGGAAACGCCATCATAATGCCCAAAATCAATAAAAAGAGACTTGTTCTCCCATGTGTTACCCAATTATACATACTATTATCCTTTCTTTCACCCTACGCAAATAGGCGCTAAGGCCCCCTCTTCTTTAGCTGAGAGTCTTAGTGCCCATTAGAGTAGGGTGATTTTTTAGCCTTTGTAATTCTTTATGGCATTTATAACATCCCTATGATACAGTGTCCTGCCAGTGTCCACAGCCGTGTAGATATTGCAATCAGACCAGGTATCAGCACCCCAGTTAATCTGCGCTTTGATTCCCAGCTTTTCCAAGAGTGCTTTCGCCATAGCTTTATCATCTATGGTAATCTCCTGATTCACAGGAGGAGCAAAAAGGCTGGGATACTCTTTCTGAAAAGCATAGGTGTCTCTTAAAGCGTGGAATAATTCAAATGACTCATAGCTAGCGCCGCCCGCAACAGCTTCAAGCTGGTTATCGTTTAATTTGTTCATCTTTATATTCTTCGTCATTTTCAACATCTCCTTTATTTCACATCAACCAGTCATCTCATCTTTCTGTACCTGTTCAGTAATTTTAATCACCAATCCCAATCTTTGCGTTCCAAGTGCTTGCCCACTAATTTTTCCGCATAATTCCAAGCCTCGTCCCTCGTGAGTAGTTTGCCGTTCAGCCAGTATTCATTATGATCAACGGCGTAAGGGACCATCTCAATGCCAAGCACCCTCCAAGAATTTTCAATATCTTCACATGGACCATAACGTTTGCTGCTCCCCCAAAAAATTTTAAATTTGCCGTAGCGATCGCAACGATGATAATCGGTTCCCCTGAGCAAAACATTCAAAAATTTGCTGTCATCGCATGTTTCATAGTCGCATCCTCCGGCTACCTGCTTAAGTTCATCATTGCTGAGTTTGTTTAATTTATCCATTTTCATAAAAATCACCCTTTCGTTTCCTTCGCCCGAAAGCGTTTTATTTCTTCTTTCTGTTCTTTATACGTCTGAAATCGAAAAGTGTTAATGATTTTGGAAAAAATATCGGATGCAC
>JAFVER010000001.1 GCA_017475925.1 Anaerovibrio sp.
ATATGCCAATGTGTTTATTACGGACCAGTTTACAGCCAAGCAGCTGCTGGCAGAGTAAAACGGGGGATTTTCTGCTACCTCCGTTATTTTGTAACGTCTATCCCTTTACGTTTTCTTGCCTCCCTTGGGGAGGTGGTTGCGCACCTTTTGTTTTTCTTGCCTCCCTTGGGGGAGGTGGTTGCGCAGCAACCGGTGGGGGTAAGTCGCATTTTACATTTTGCATTCCGCATTAATTTATTCCCACCATTTTTAGCAGAAATTGGGCATTGGTTGTTTCACATGGTCCATCCTTCATCAGATAATCAAAAACGATTTCATTGTCCTGATAGTGCTCCTCAAAATGAAAATTGTGTACCGGGATGCCATTGTCTGATTGCAGGTGGCATAGCTCGAAGTCATGGGTGGAAACAAGGGTAATGGCCGTTGCTCTGGTCAGGTGTATCAGGGCGGTTTTAGCGCAGATAATCCGGTCAGCGGAGTTGGTGCCCTTGAAAATTTCATCTATAACAGCCAGCACCGGCTTTTCGGTTTCGGTGGCTTCAATCATGGCCTTTATTCGGGTCAGCTCGGCATAGAAGGTAGAAATGCCACTGCCAAGGTCATCGTTTATCCGAATAGATGTAAGAACTGTCATAGGGCTCAGGGAAAAATGGGCGGCCGGAACCGGTGCGCCGGCATAGGCCAAAATGCAGGATGAAGCAATGGTCCTGAGCCAGGTGGTTTTGCCGGACATATTAGAGCCGGTGATAATATTAAGGGATGGAGCTAAGGCTACGGAATTGGCAACACTTTTGCTGTCAGCAATCAGAAGATTTTCCAGTTCAGCAGCCTCAATACGTGGCTTTACGTCATCCAGCAGCTCAGGGAAAGCCGTATTTTTTCTGGTGTGACCAATGGTGGCCAGGCTGAGGGCGGTTTCTGTCTCATTGCACAGGAAAAGCCAGTTCTGTAACTGGTCACCATATTTTTTTTGCCAGCTGATGAAGAGCCTTACAATGTGAAAATCCCACATAAATAGAAAATTCAGTAAAAAAAGTAAAATAAAGTTGTGGCGCATCTCAGCCAACACGCACAGCTTTCCCAAAAGGCTTATTGGTCGCAGAGATGCTTTTATTTCTGATGGGTCAAGATGACCAGTTTTTTCAGGCAGTATGGCTACCATGGCAGCCAGAAATTGGTAATAATACACCATTTCCTTGTTCATACGGTATAGGGGAGTTATATGGGAACCGGTTTTGCCAAGGGCAAGAAGTGAAATGCCAAGCTGGAGGGAAAACACTACCATGGATATTTGAATGGGTATTATATCCAGAAGGGAAAGACCTAGCAGAACAAAGGACAGCGCTGGGCCGGCCACGCTTAATTTTCCCAGGGCTGAGGAAAAGTCCCTTTTAGGGCCTGCTATGTAGTCTAAAAGCCGTGTCATGCTGTGGTTTAGGGGAATTTGGCGAATTAAGGTCTGTAGATGGATGGCCTCCTCTGGATGATGAACAAAAAATTTTGTTTCTGCCTGGCGTTGGGCAAGCTCCTTCCGGTCAACCGGAAAGGGCTGTAGCCTTTGGGCTAAAAGCTGTCGTCCTGCCGCTGTTCTGGCTACTGATGTGTATTGAAATATTGAGGCAGGGCCCAGAATATTTAGGTCAATATCCTGGGTAAGATTACGGGGCAGGAAGTCCTCACCGGTATCATGAAAGCTTTTCCAGTCATCGGAAAATCTTGCCAGATAATCCTTTATCACCTGATGCTTGTTTTCTTTATAGGTAAGCTGGTCATGCAAATCACTATGCCCCTTTATCAGGGCGAAGAAATATAAAAGCAAAGCCACAGCAGCCCCAAACAGCCAGGTATAGCCAAGGTCGTAGGCTGTGGCTGATATAAGGACAATCAGGATAAAGACAATGGTTCTTTTTGTGGTATATAGCTGGCTTTTATTTTTACAGCTGGTAATTTCTGCTTTTACTTCGGCAAGCTTATTTTCAAAATATGAAGGATTCATATAGTCGCTCCTTTATAAATAAATCGAGGTATATTGCCTATAACAAGACATTATCCCCCCTTTGTTACCTCGTGACATCTACCCCAGGGCGTGTTGATTAAATGAGTTCGTCCATATTTGCGGTAATTGACATTATAATTAACCCTGTCTGATATAATAACACAAAATTAAATAATTTAACAAAATAGCAATGCTGCTGTGAAAAATGAGCGATGTCTTTTCACAGCCTTTTTATTTTTAAGAATAAATGGAAAAGAGACGAAAAAACAGGAAAATTCCTTGTGTATTAACCCAAAGGACAATTTAAAAAATGTTTTTCGTCAGTAGACAAAATTGATTTAAATAACTATAATAAAGCTAGAGAAAATTGAAAATTGTGTGAATTTTCAATTAAATTTTATTTTATGGAGGAGAGATAATATGTCAGAAGAAAGTAAGGGCTCAATTCTTGACAGCTTGGGCAAATGGATTATTTTGGCCACGGTTCTCGGTGCTGTTGTCGGTTTGGTGATGGGGCCTCCGGCCCACATGCTTGCTCCAGTCGGTGATTTGTTTATGTCACTGATCAAAATGGTAGTAATACCTATGGTTTTTTTCTCGCTGGTAGGTGGAGCTGCCTCTTTGGGAAATTCCAAAAGTGCTGGTAAAATCGGTATTATAACTTTTCTTTATTATGGTGTTACCACGGCAGTTGCCGTAGCATTAGGCTTGATTTTCAGTGAGCTGTTCAAGCCAGGCACTGGTATCAATATGGCTAGTATATCTGAGGCCGCTATTGATATTGATATGTCCCAGAGTGGACAGATACCGGGCTTTTGGGAGACAGTAATAGGCTTTGTTCCTGTTAATCCGTTCCAGTCATTGGTATCTGGTAATATTTTGCAGACCATCGTGTTTGCTCTGTTTGTAGGCTTTGCTCTTTCAGTATTGGAGAAAGAGAAGAAAGAATTTATGATGAATATTTTCAATTATTTCACTGAAATCTTCATCAAAATTATGACTGCTATTATGTGCATTGCTCCTATCGGTGTATTTGCTTTGATGGCTGATGCAACTGGTACCTTCGGCTACGATGTACTGGTAAAAATTCTCCAGCTGATTGTCCTTTATGTAGTAGTTCTGGCTATTGTTACCTATGTAATGATTGGCGGAACGGTAGCTTTGTTCTCTAAAAAGGTTGGTTATATTCAGTTCTTTAAGAGCATGTGGAAATGTCAGGTATTTGCCTTCTCCACTGCCTCCTCTATGGCAACTCTGCCGCTTAACATGAAGACCAATGAAGAGGAGTTTGGTCTTGATAAAGGTACTGTTTCCTTTGCCTTGCCGTTAGGTGCTACCATCAACATGAATGGTAATGCTGCGTACTATGCAATGGCTGCCACCTTTATTGCCCAGATGTATGGCATGGAGTTGAGCTTTGCTCAGTACATTGCCATTATTGTTACCTCTACCTTGGGTGCTGTAGGTCAGGCCGGTGTACCTGGGCCTACCCTGCTGGTAGTTGCTGTTTTGGTTGCTGCCGGTATTCCAATCGAGGCTTTGCCGATTCTCTTCGGTGTAGACCGTATCTTTGATATGCTGCGTACTGCTGTAAACATCACTGGTGATGCTGCCTGCGCTTGTATCGTTGACCGGTTCCGTGAGGAAGCATAATTTAATTGTATAACAAAGGGAGCTGTCTTTTTGACAGCTTCCTTTTTTTATGAGTATAATTATCATGTAAGTATACACCACTATTACCGTGGTTTGTCGCCTAGTAATAAACTGCCAATTACAGCAGATATGGACGAACTCATTTAATCAACATTCCCTAGTGAGGTGATAGTATGGCCCTTAGCCAGGAGGTAAAGGATAAGCTACAGAAGCGGATAGATGAATTAAAAAGACGGATGCAATATGATGCCAATGACCTGGATTATGAAACCCATCTGCATCAGGTAAGAGAGCTTCAGAAGCTGATTAATAGAAAATAGGGAACTCCCACCTAAGAGGATGGGAGCCTTAGTGCCCGTTAGTATAGGGTAAATAACATATGTGAGGTGATGACCTATGAAAGAATCTACACTGGAAAAGGTAAATGCTTTGATAAACAGATATCCTGTGCTGTCGGTTTGTCAGGCCAGTCTTAATGAGGCTGTAAAGGCCATATGTGATGCCTATAGAAGCGGTGGTAAGCTGTTGACCTGCGGTAATGGAGGCAGTGCTTCTGATGCAGAGCATATAGTGGGTGAGCTGATGAAGGGCTTTATATTGAAGCGGCCCATTGATGATGAGCTGTACCGGCAAATGAAGTCTGTTTGTCCTGATGAGGCTGATTATTTGCGGGATAATCTTCAGGGAGCCCTGCCGGCAGTGTCCCTAATGAATGCAGTGGCATTAAACAGTGCCTTTGCCAACGACCAGGCGCCGGATTTGGCCATGGCCCAGCAGGTTTTGGGCCTTGGAAAAAAAGAAGATGTGCTTATTGGTATAAGCACATCAGGAAATTCTGCCAATGTAATATATGCTGTTCAAATGGCCAGGGTAAAGGGCCTAAAGACAATCGGCCTGCTAGGGGGCAGAGAATGTCGACTGAAAGCCCTGTGTGATATAAGCATATGTGTCCCGGAAATAGAAACCTATAAAATACAGGAGCTGCATTTACCGGTATATCATATGCTGTGCATGGCCGCAGAAAATGAATTTTTTGATAAATAAATCTGATGCTGGCTACCAGCTGGCTCCCTTCTGCCAGAAGGATGGCTTAAGCATTACCAGAAACAGGAATATTTCCAGGCGGCCTACCACCATAAGTATACAGCAGATTATTTTTGTCAGGTCATGAAGCTGGCTGAAATCGTTGGCAGCTCCAAAGGCAATGCCGGCGTTTCCAATAGCTGATATACCCAGGACAATGGCATCCATTATGGGCAGTCCGTCAACTGTGAAGATTAATGCCCCCAAAAGTGCCAGGAAAATATACAGGAATAAAAAGCGACTTGTCCGATAAATAACCACATCCAGCTGTTCATTGGTATCATAGCTCAGATGTACTACGTGATTAGGATTTAATTTTTCCTTGATAATCTGATTTACCATTTTAAACAGCAGGATAAAGCGGGCAATCTTTATTCCCCCGGAGGTTGACCCGGCGCAGCCTCCTGTCAGCATCACAATAAGCAGGCAAAGCTTGGAAAAGGTTGGCCAGCTGTCAAAATCCGTGGTGGAAAATCCTGTGGTGCTTATGACTGCTGCGGTTTGGAAGGAGGCATACCGCAGGGAAGTAAACAGGTCAAGGTCGGTGCTGGTTGCGAGATTAACGGTAATCGCTATTGAAATAATGGCAAATATTATCAGGTAGGTCAAAAATTCCTGCTCAGTAAATATCTTTTTATAGCCACGTCGCCAGCCAACCAGGTACAGGGAGAAGTTGCCTCCGCCAATAAGCATGAAAATCATAATGATAATTTCTGCCGGAACGTTGTTAAAATGGCCAATACTGCTGTTATAGGTAGCAAATCCGCCGGTAGCAATGGCTGACATGGAATTATTAACAGCATCCGATAGGTTAAAGCCGCAAATCAGTAAAAGTCCTACGAGGATAAAGGTAAATAGTATATAAATGACCAGCAGGGCCTGAGCGGTGGCCTTAAATCTAGGCAGGGGCCGGCTTTCGGTAGGACCGGTGGTTTCTATTTCAAACATTTTCAGGCCCCGGATGCCCGTTTGAGGAACCAAAGCAATGAAAATAACGATTATTCCCAAGCCTCCCAGCCAATGGGTAAGACTGCGCCATAGCAGCAGGCTGTCCGGTAATTGAGGAATGTCACTGACCACTGAGGCTCCACTGCCGGTAATACCGGATACTCCTTCAAAGAGGCAGTCAATAAATGGCATATAATGGCCGGAAAGATATGGTATAGAGGCAATCAATGAAGCAAAGAGCCAGCTAAGACCGGTAATGGCAATTCCCTCCCGGATGCTGATGTCATCATTGGTTATTTTTCCTTTATTATTAAAAAATACCGACAGGGATAGGCTGCATACAATGGCTGCCAAAAAATCCAGTGTACTTGATTCCTCCCACTGGATTGATGCAATAAGCGGAATGAGGATGGTGATGGACATAGCCAGCATAAGCCGACTAAGCATGTAATAAATCAATGGATAGCTCAAGCAGTCACACCCCCTACCAGCGTTCGTTAAGCAGATGGTCACGGAAGCTGTAAATCAGCAGCAGAAAAGCAAAGAAATCGATTTTTCCCAGAACCATTAAAAAACAACAGAACAATTTAATATATACCGGAAGCGAAAACAGAATTGCAGTGCCGGTATGGAAATACATAATGGCTCCGGTGCTGGTAATACAGCCGATAACTATATCCGTGGCCTGCTGCATGGAAAGCCCGGCAGTAGCAACTACAACAATTGATAAGCTAACGGAGATAAGCACAATAAAGAAAAGGCCGAAAATCCGGTTTATCAGGGCTGGTGGCACAATCCGGCCATCGATTTTGGTTGTCATAACTATATCTGGATGAATGGTTCTGGTAAGCTCATGGGAACAGCTTTTAAATAAAATCATCAGCCGGAGAATCTTGAAGCCTCCTGCCAGTGAACCGATACATCCTCCTACACAGGCAACTATTATTAGTATCAGCTTGTCAAAATCAGGCCAGGAAAGTATTTCCATGGGATAGGCACTGATGGTACCGGCATACATTGCCACGCCAAGAAAGCCATACCATAGGCTGTCAATCAAATTATAATAGCTGCTGTAGCAAAGATGGGCACCAATAATCAGACCAAGAAGCAGTATCATGAGAATAAAAATCTGGGATTCGGAATTTTGGAGGTTTTTCCGCAAAAGGGCGGTTTTTTGTGTTTTTAAGGCTTGCCAGTATATCATGATATTACAGCCGGCAGCGATTAAGCCCAGGGTAACAAAGACGGCAAACCAGAAATCATCATACAAATATGTGTCGGAAAAATAACAGCCCCCGGTAGAAATAATGACCAATGAATAATTAACGGCATCATAAAACTCCAGTCCTGCCATGTAAAAGCATAAAATGCCTATAAGAGTTATAAGGCTATATATGAGCATAAGCCGACGGATGGTATCTTTTATTCGCTTTAGGGAAATAACGCCGGTGCGCAGAGCAACAGGCATGGCAAAGCTGATACCGAAGAGGCCATTTACAGCCGGCAAGATTGTGGCGATGAACATGAGAACCAGCCCCCCACCAATCCATTGGGTCAGACTGCGCCACAAAACCAGCGAGGGTTCCTTTAGGTCAAGAAGATTGGTGTAGCCTGTGGTGGTAAACCCGGAGAGGCTTTCCATAAAGGCAGATGGACCATCCAGCTGCCCACCTATATAGTACGGTAATGCTCCAGCCATGGCCAAGGCTGTCCATACAACAAACAAAAAGGCAGCCCCACCGGTTACTGAAAGC
>JAFVER010000218.1 GCA_017475925.1 Anaerovibrio sp.
AAGCATCCAAGAGGCAAAGCCGATTGGATAATGCGCCCTATGCGAAAGTGTCCTGTGAAACAAAACTTTGTTGAAGTTGAACAGTAGACACTCACCGCTACGGAAGCATCCAAGAGGCAAAGCCGATTGGATAATGCGCCCTATGCGAAAGTGTCCTGTGAAACAAGACTTTGTTGAAGTTGAACAGTAGACACTTACCGCTATGGGCGCTTAACTCCCACCTAAGAGGATGGGAGCCTTAGCGCCCGTTAGTATAGGGTATATCCCAAATGGAAGTGGCATTACGCCATGGTCGTACTGCATAGAAAAAGGCTATGACAAAATGCCCTGGCAAATTGTCACAGCCTTATTTATCAGTGGTTATTCCCTGTTTTAACAGCTCAATGTATTTTCTGTCCTCGTCAGCAAGCTCAGCAACCTCCAACAAATCGGGACGGTTACGTAAGGTTATCTCCAGGGACTTCTGGCGTCGCCATTTGGCAATTCTGGCGTGGTCACCGGAAAGAAGAACCTCCGGCACTGTCAGCCCTTCAAAATCCCGTGGTCTGGTATATTGCGGATGCTCCAAAAGCCCGTTATAAAAGGAATCTGTTGGAGCAGACTCTTCTGACCCCAGTACCCCCGGCAACATTCTGGCCACTGCATCGGTTATTATCATGGCAGGGAGCTCGCCACCAGTAAGCACATAATCCCCAATAGATATTATTTCATCAGCAAGATTTTCACTAATCCTGGCATCAAACCCCTCATAATGACCACATATTAATATAAGCTGGTCTAATTGAGCAAGCTCCCTGGCCTTTGATTGAGTAAACACCTGCCCCTCTGGACTAAGCAAAAGGACCCGGCGGTTTTCATATTGGGTATGTAGCTTTACATGCTTTACCGCTCTAAACACCGGCTCCGGCTTCATTACCATACCACTGCCACCTCCAAAGGGCGTATCGTCCACCTGTTGATGCTTACCCTGGGCAAAATCCCGTGGATTGGTTATGTTAATGTCCAATATCCCCTTTTCAACGGCTCGCTTTATTATGCTGTCCCCAAAGGGTCCATCAAACATGGCAGGAAACAGGGACAAAATATCAATGCGCATTAAACCTCCTCCGGCATATCAACAACCATTCGGCCCTTTTCAATGTCGATTTCCCTGACTACCGCCTTCAATGCCGGAACCAAAAGCTGCTTTGCCTGGCCCTTCTGTGATACCACATAAACATCATTGCTGCCAGTTTTTAAAACCTCGGTGACATTCCCTAAAGTATTGCCATCAACATCAAAAACCTCCAGTCCTATAATATCAAAGGTGTAATACTCTCCCTCCTCCAGGGGCGCCGCATCCTTTTTATTGATATATATAAGCCTCCCGGTAAGCCTGGCAGCCTCTTCCCGCACGGGGCACTGTTTAAATTTTATTATGACAAATTGCTTGTGATATTTTACACTCTCAATATCCAGCAATGCGTCCTCTACATAAACCTGTTTTAAATTTTCAAACCGCTCTGGAAAATCCGTCAATGGAATAACACGGAGCTCGCCACGAATACCGTGAGGAGCTCCCAACTTACCAATGACAATCCGATTATCAGCTGCGGATGGCGATGATGACGTCATCTTCAACCACTACCTCCACATTAAACTGGTCCCGTACATTGTCACCCTTTTTTAATTCCACAAACCGCTCAGTAGTACCCTGAATAATTTCTGCACCAAGAGCCAGCTTCTCAGTATCAGCAATCTGGGCCTCAGTCTGAGCCACAAAGTCTTCGCGCTTTTGGCGTTCAATGCCAAAATGCTGATTAATCATTGCTATCTCTTCCTGGTTGTCTTCTCCCACTTCAGAAAGAGCTCTATTTTCCTGAATATTAAGCTGCTGAATTTCAAGCTGAGCCTGAGTAATTCTGTTACGAAAATCCTCCAGCATAGAGGCTCTAAGCTTTTCTGTCAGCTTTGCCTTGATGGTCATGGGAAATTTTACCATTACACTGTCCATTATAAAATCCTCCAATTATAGAAATTGCGGCAAGCATCCCCAAAAAGTGGACATTGCCGCACATTAAGCCGATGCCTCAGCTTACAATTTCTACATTTACTTTTTTATTTTCGCGAGTAGCTGCAGCCTTGACAACAGTACGCAATGCCTTGGCAATGCGTCCCTGTTTACCAATAACCTTGCCCATATCCTCAGTAGCAACATGAAGCTCATAGATGACTACATTATCCTCTTCCCGCTCGTTGACAACAACAGCGGAAGCATCGTCTACCAGGGACTTCGCGATAATTTCAACTATCTCTTTCATGCCTTGCCTCTTTCTTAGTTCTTAGCATGCTTAGCTGCATCAAACTTTGCCATAATGCCCTGCTTAGAGAACAAGGAACGAACTGTATCAGTAGGCTGTGCACCCTTAGCCATCCACTCCAAAGCCTTTTCTTCGTTGATATCAACTACTGCTGGCTCCTTAGTGGAGTCATAATGACCAACAATTTCGATGAAACGGCCATCACGAGGAGCACGGGAATCTGCTACAACAATACGATAGAATGGAGCCTTCTTGGCACCCATACGGTTCAAACGAATCTTTACTGCCATTTTGAAATTCACCTCCTTAAAAAAGTGGTATATCTAAGCTCTATACAATAGAAGATATACATTATATATCAATGCATAAATGGAAGTCTGAAGCCACCAAAGCCCTTTTTCCCACCCTGCATTTTTTTAACCTTCTTCATCATCTTCCGCATTTCCTCAAACTGCTTCAGAAGACGATTTACATCCTGCACCCTTGTGCCGCTGCCTGTGGCAATACGCTTGCGGCGACTGCCATTGATGATGCCGGTATTTGCTCTTTCCTTGGGGGTCATGGAACGGATAATAGCCTCCACCTGGCGCATTTCCTTACCGTTAAGGTCAATCTCTTTATCACCAAGCTTCTTTTTTATATCCCCCATACCAGGAATCATACCCATAATCTGTTCCAGGGAACCCAGCTTTTTGATTTGCTGCATCTGGTTCAGGAAATCATCCAAGGTAAAATCATCCTTGCGAAGCTTCCTTTCCATTTCCTTGGCCTGATTGACATCAAAGGTTTCCTGGGCCTTTTCAATAAGGGACAGTACATCTCCCATTCCCAGGATACGGGAAGCCATTCGATCCGGGTAGAAAGGCTCCAATGCTTCAAGCTTTTCACCCATACCCACAAATTTTACAGGACAGCCGGTAACAGCCTTCACTGAGAGAGCTGCACCACCTCTGGAGTCACCGTCCAGCTTGGTAAGCACCAAACCATCCAGCCCCAGGTCCTTGTTGAAGCTTTCTGCAACATTAACAGCATCCTGACCGGTCATGGCATCAACCACCAGAAGTATCTCATGTGGCTTTACCTGTCCCTTGATATCCTTCAGCTCCTGCATGAGAGCCTCATCAATATGCAACCGACCAGCTGTATCTATGATAACCACATCATTGGCATGAGTAAAGGCAAAATTCAGCGATGCCTTGGCAATATCCACCGCACTGGTGCCTGGCTCCATAGAAAACACCGGAATGTCAAGCTGTTTTCCAATAACCTGCAGCTGAGTAACAGCAGCCGGCCTGTATATATCTGCCGCAACCAGCACCGGACGCTTTCCCTGCTTTTTCAGGGACAGTCCCAATTTACCGGCAGATGTGGTTTTACCAGCTCCCTGCAGGCCAACCATCATTATAATAGTTGGTGGATTCGGTGACATATTTATCCTGCTTTGGGAGCCACCCATTAATTCAGTTAATTCCTCGTTGACAATTTTAATAACAAGCTGCGCTGGAGTCAATGCCTCCATTACATCCTGTCCGATGGCCCGTTCCTTTACCCGTTTAACAAAGTCCTTTACGACCTTGAAATTTACATCGGCCTCCAACAGTGCCATACGCACTTCCCGCATGGCTTCATTTACATCATCCTCAGTAAGCTTGCCATGTCCACGAAGCTTTTTAAATGTTGCCTGCAGTCTGTCTGCTAAACCTTCAAAAATCAATCTAATTCCTCCTGAAGCCTGCTGGTATATGGAGCAAGCCTCATAAGTATATCATTTTTTCTTTCTTCATCAGGGGAAGAAAGACCGGATATCTCATCATATAGTCTAGAAAGCTCACGCTTCTGTTCTCTAAGTCTCTTTGCCAGGCCAAGCTTTTCCTCATAGGCTGTCATAATCTGCTCCGACCTGTGCAATATATCATATACAGCCTGTCGGGACACGGCCAAGTCCTCACCGATTTCCGACATGGAAAAATCCTCGAATAGATGCATACTCAAACACTTCTGCTGCTTATCTGTCAGCAGTGGTCCGTATATATCAAAAAGCTCTGCCAAATATAGCCGTTGCTCAAGCATTCACAACACCCTCTTTCAAGGCACAGCTTTACACAACCAATTGATATTATAACCACGCTGTAATATGTTGTCAAGGAATTTTCCTTGTCAAACTTAAAACTGCTTTCAGGTGCTTCATTCTATACCACTGATTATCATAAGAAAAGCCGACTAACAAACGTTAATCGGCTTTTCTTATGATATATCAGCTTTGATATTTTGCAAAATTAAATGGCTCTTTCAACCTTACCAGACCGCAGGCAGCGAGTGCAAACATTTACACGCTTAACTTCGCCTTCCACAAGGGCACGAACACGCTGGATATTTGGCTTCCAAGAACGCTTTGTTTTCAAATGGGAATGGCTGACATTGTTACCAGACAACTCGCCCTTGCCGCATACTTCACATACATTTGCCATGTAGCACACCTCCTTAATTTTCATCGGCGCATAGTTGCATATATGTAAAAAATAATTATACATAGTCCTACACACAACGAAAAAATTATATCACAACAGGCATGTCAAATGCAACCCCTTGGCAACAAATATTTGCCAACCAAATATTCATTGTCCATAACGCCAAGGATATACTACATCCGACATTTATCTAACTGCCAAACTATGTTACCATTTTTAAAAATTAAATGCAAGGGTGGCTTCCCTGGATTTATTTTTAATCATCGCACACCATCGGCTAATTTCATCAAATGAACCAGCTCATCCTTTTCAAAATGATATTTTTCACCACAGAACTGACAACACACCTCTGCCTTACCATCCTCCACCAATGACTGCATATCGTCGTGAGAAAGGCTTAACAGAACATCCTCAATCCGCTCCCGGTTACATTTGCACCTAAAAGATAGCTCCGTGGAAGTCAAAAAATCCACCTTAAATCCAGCCATCAATTCACTGATGATATCCTTAGGCCCCGCCCCATCAGCTATAATACTGGATATTGATCGAACCTCCTTCAAAGATGCCTCCAACTTGGAAATAATTTCTTCATCAGCATCCGGCATCAGCTGAAGCATAAAGCCACCGGCCGCCATGGCCCGTCGGTCGGTTCCCACCAACACTCCTAATCCAACGCTGGAAGCTGTCTGCTCTGACGTAAACAGATAGCTGGTCAAATCCTCAGCTATTTCACCAGTAACGATTTCGCAGCTTCCCCGCATAGGCTCGCCAATACCTGTAAATCTGGTGACCTGAAGCAGTCCCTTACCGACTGCCCCGCCAACATCCAGCTTTCCATTTTCTTTCAGTGGCAGCTCTGCATGGGGATTGCCTACATACCCCCGCACATACCCCTCCGGAGTAGCATCTGCGGTAATATACCCCAAGGGGCCATTGCCCTGGAAGCTGACAGTAATCGCCTCCTGATTTTTTAAATTGGCTGCTAACAGCAATGCGCCGGTCATGGTTCGACCCAAAGCAGCCGCTGCTGTTGGAGAGCAGTCATGCCTGCTTATTGTCTCATTAACCAAATCAGTGGTCACTGCAGCATAAATCCTTATTCCTCTTGAAATCGCCTTTACTAAAGTGTCACTCATGATATTCCTTATTTCTTCAATTCTTCAATCATTTCCTTGGCTACAGCAATCCGATCAGCATAAACATCTATGTCAGGTACTTTCTTCAAAAAGGTCTCAAATGCTTCCCGGGCCTCAGCCTTTCTGCCTAATTTATCCAATACAACACCCTTCATAAACTGAACAGCATGATAGCTCTTAAATTTGGACAAAACATACTCATAGTCCTCCAATGCCTTCTCATACTGCTTTAATCGTCCATAGGCATTGCCGCGAACGTAATATGCATCGAGATACTCTTTGTCTATGTCTATAATAGCATTGTAATCTGCTATAGCCTCCTGATATTTTCCCTCGGAGGCATAATAATTGCCCCGATTAAAGTGGGCCTCAATATGCTTTGGATTAACCTCCAGACATTTGGTATAGGCTATAACAGCCTCCTGAGGCTGGTCATTAATGGCATATAGCTCAGCCTTGTTGAAATATGCATCAGAGTAGTCTGGAGCCAGCTCGATAATCTTATTATAGTCAGCCATGGCCAAATCAAGCCTTCCCAGGTCTGCATAGCAGAGGCCACGGTTATTGTACGCCTCCAGATAATCCGGCTGCATGGAAATAGCAACTGTAAAATCGGCAATGGCTCCGTCATAATCCTCTTTCAGCTTTTTAAAGCAGCCCCGCTCCCAATAATCATAGGCAGTCTGCAAATTTGTAGCATTGGCCCCGACGCCAGTTTTCCCCTGAGGCTTTCCCTGAGCATCAGCAGCATCACTGGCATAAACCGTGCCAAAGGCTCCACATGTCAATGCAACAGCACAGGCAGCTGCAGCCAGAGATTTATTCAAATTTTTCCTGTTAAAAACCATTTTTAATCCTCACAATTTATATAAGTATTTTATCCGATGATAACGGGTGCTAAGACTCCTTCCTCTTAGGTGAGAGTTAAGCACCCGTAGAGCCCTGGGTAAAT
>JAFVER010000219.1 GCA_017475925.1 Anaerovibrio sp.
AACCATTCCGGCTGACTGTCGATAGTTATCATGTAAAGGATTTCTCCTTCGTCTGGGTCCGTGGCAAAGAGGCCCCATTCACGGCACCAAAATCCGGCCTGTAGCTGGCTGGAAATGATTACACCCGTAATGGTTGCATGGTCCCCATCTGCCACGGATGAGCTTATTCCCAATACCGCCTTTGCCCCCACCAAATCAGTGAGATTATCTACTGCATCCATGCCCTCTGTACCATCCCCCAGTTTAATTTTAGTAAGCACCAATGCGGTGGTCCCCGCCTCTACTTTTGCCTGTAATGCTCTTCCTGCGGCTGTCAATACACCGCCTGCCCATTGTGACATATTCATTCCTCCTGTTCTGTAGCTATTGCTACTGTAAACTTTTTATGGCTGGAAACACCGCCGCCAAAGTACATAATATCCTGTACCTCGTGATTGGTTGGTGGTTCCGGTGATACATCGTAACGGAAATGCTGACTCATTGCACCAGCTGCATAAGTGTGTTCAGTCCAAGTCTGGTCTGTAGGCTCGGCTGGTGATACTGTGATTCGCTTATGTTGGGATAAGCTTCCGCCGGCATATACATTAAAGTCGTTCGTCCTCTCTACTCCAAGAACAACAGTAAGATTTGCTGGAACAATTACTCTGGCAAGTCGTGTGATTGCAGAATAGCTTGCCAATGCGCCTACCCGAAGATCTAGCCACAACTCATGATCATTCGCTTTCAGTCTTTCGGTGACCTCTCCTTCGCCATATATTCCGTCCAGCATATTCTGAAAGCTCCGGAAAGTATATGGCAGAATGGAGTTTATCTTGGTCAAAATCCTTCTCCTGCGAATATCCAGTGTGTCCGATGCAAATGTATGCAGCTTTAGCATTCTTTCCCATCGCGATGCACCATCTACATCCAAATCGTAGACGAAGGTATTTAGCATTTGCTTAATGAGGGCCTGCCAGGTCAGTTTTAACTCCGAATCTACAGTAGCACCCAAAGCCATAAACTCCTTTGCATTGGCCAGCACATCCGGGAAATAACGCTCAACACGGACATCACGGGAATCAATATTAAGTGCCATCAGTAACCACTCCCCTCACTGCCAGCTCGTCGACACCAAGAGTGAGATTTGACTCCTCACCGTTTAAGGTGGTGTGCTCAATATCCGTAATACCTCTGATAACCAGTATACGTGTTTCCAGTTGTGAGATTCTGACCACCAGCCCCACATTGCTTACCTGCTCTGTGGTAGCTACTTGGGTTTGCTCCCAAGTCTGATTAAGCTCGTGGAAGTAACCATCAATAACCTGCTTTATATCTTCCTCATAATCAACGAAAGAGCCTGAGGAATACGTCAGATGCAGGCCAATATTGATAGCAGAATTGGCAGCGCCAACCACCGTAACCACATGACCAATAGGCGCAATACCAACACCCTCGCCATGATTTGTTTCCGGGTCAATAAGTGTCTGCACCTGGTCAATAAATTCTGCAGTAGGAGGCTTGTATTCTGAAGTCATGAACACGACCTTAACAGTACCGCCTCCATTCCAAACAGGATAAACTTTGACGCCTCCCACACCTTCTATGGCATTAACCTTCTCCTTGTAATCCGCAATATTACCGCCGTATGCCTGACTGTCAAAGCTGGCCAGATAACGGGCACGGAATGCTTCTGTTCCTTCCTCATCCTCTCCCGGAATAGTCACCTCAGTAAGCTCCGCTGTCTGAAGCCCAGCGATATAATCAATAGGCAACAAAGTACCAGCTGGCATATTGCCAACTGTTCCCGCTGTTTCACATCGCATGAGATATATTCCCGCGCTAACCTTCTCTATGACCTCATAATTCAGATCATCATAAGAGAACCTCGTTCCTATTGCTATCTCCAAACTGTCCGGAGTGAATACTGCTTTTACAACAGCATAGGTTGCAGGATAAGGTTTAAGTCCCCTTTCCTTGGCTCTCTCAATCAGAAACTCTCTTTCTGCCGTATCACCAAATGTGTTTTTTATAAAATAATCACACATGGCATACAGCAGCATTACTTCAATGGAAGTCGGAGCACAGGCATCATAAATTACACTGCCCTCTCTCTTATCCAAATCCCCGGATACAGATGAAAGAATTCTATTCAATATGACTTCCTGAGTCTGGTCCTCATACATTAAATTGGCACCTCCTTCTGCATCTCGATTTCTCCATAAATCGACTGAATTTTAAACTTCGCTACCACATCACCACGATTTCCCTGAGAGTTGTCCCGGGTCCAGCTGATGTCGTAATCTGTAACATCATCAATACGGTCATCCTGCACCAGAGCCTCTGTAATGCGCCGTGGTATCTCGGACAACACATAAGGTATCGGCTTGCCGAACAGGTCCTGCAGCTCAACACCGTAGTTCCAGCTGTAAATAACATGCTTGTATCTTTCAGTATTAAGGATTTTATAGGCCGCCTGTTTTACAGCTGACAGGTTATCATCCAATGTCCCAATTACATGCTCATCCGAAACAAGCATTTTATAGGTCCTGTTTGGCTGCAGCTCTGCCTTGCCAATTACAGTACCCACATCAGAAGTACCGGTATCCGGTAAAAGAGCCATTCACATCACCCCCATTGCCCGGACAGGTTGGTATGGTCTCTATTTCTGGATACTACCAAGAAGCTCTGACCACCAGCCTGGCGCAATAAAATAACAGTCTCACCAACGTGAAGACTGTTGTAAACCGTTATTCGTTTTCGTCCCAGATACTCATGGTTATGACTGGCAAACTCCGCATCTCCTCCGCCACCGGCGCGGTTCTCCGTAGTATGTTTAACCTCTATATCCACGTTGTAATCCCGAACCGCATCCGTAAGCTCCAGGAATTCCTCGGTAACTATATCCTTTTGTTCAAGCTGGATAGTTAGAGGATTAACACCAATAACCACGCCCAGACACCAGTCCGAAGGGTCTCCTGCTTCCCCGGTCTGCTTTGCGATACGCTGTAAAATCTGATAAAGCAGCATCCCACTCATCCGGTAATCACATCCCCCTTCACTGTTAAGTCCATGGTATGAACGCCGTTGTCGAATTTGTGCTTAATTGCTTCAACAATAACCTGTTTGGTCAGTTTCACATCACCCAGATTTAGATCCACATAAATCTTGGACCCGGCCCGGACACGCAAATCGCCAAATGCTCCGCTTATGGACAACGACCGTTTTACCCGATTATGGAGCTTAAGTTTAATATCGGCCATCTGGTTATAATTCAGAGGCTTCTTTGCGTTAATTGACTCTGTAAGCTGCAATACTCCCCAGCGCTTTATATTGGCGCTGTCCAAGGTCATCCAAACATCGCGCTTGCCAGTTTCCGTGTTATCGTAATAAAGTTTTATCCTATTGTAGGTATCTTTATCAATATCCGATGTATAGGAAAAATCCTGGGCCGTCTCTGCATCAATTAGGATATCGACCTCCATATCCTCTAGTTCCTTCAGCTTTAACTCTCCAAAATCATCATAGAAAGCATACAGCTTGCCATTGTTTTCGGTAGTCATGTCAAGGACTGTCTGGATTATGTCCATCAGGGTTTTGTTACCCCCACGAAATTTAGGAATGACATACCCGGTATCGACCATTTCACCAACCTTAAGCTGAAAATCCTCAGCAATTTGCTTTATCAGATCGCCGGCCTTTTTATCCGTGAAATTATAAATATCTTTATTTTTAAGGTATCTTATCTGGTCATAAGCTGTAACAGTAATGATACCGTCTTTATTGCGTTTCTTTGTAAACACATATCCGTAAAAGAAATTAGTACCGCCATAATTGGCCTGCACCTCATCTCCTTCATGAAAATTTAGCTTCTCATCGGTAAGTACCTTAAAGGTCAGCTTCCCCGGAGAACCTTTCCATGTAAGTTCCCAGGTAACACCCTCCTGGACAGCTGGCCAATAATACTTATCATTTTCCTTGTCGTGGATGACAAGCTGGAGCTCATGCTGATTCGTGGGAACGGCAGCACCAGCAGACTCTTTATTGTTATCAACAAAATCAGCCAAGGTGCATCACCATCCCCGGAACCATCTTGGCACATGGGTTGGTAATCCCATTCATCGCCATTACATTGCGCCAGTCCAACGAACCATTGGAAACGCCTTTTACCGCTTCAAAGACCGATTTTTCATTCCTTATCTTCATGGCGGCGGGTATTTGCTTGTCTATGGCAGGACGCGTTTCCTTTACAGACAGTGTCTTTTTTCCATTTTCGTCAGTGTTTACCTCGCACTCCTTGGTACCATACGGCTTGTACTGCTTGAATTTAAGCGGACAAACCACATCAATGCCGTTCTTGGCATCTTCATCTATGCTGTAATCCTCCAGAGTTACCAGCATATTAGTATCCAAGAGCATGTCAAAGAGACCACTCATCCGGCAAATAATAAGCCGTAATGGATACTGGTCATTCTTCGCCGTTTCAAACTTTTCAAGGAAGTATCCGGCTTTCTTAAAGCTGAAGCTGTTTCCCAAGAAGTTTGAAGTAAGGGAATCAGACAAGGAAGTATCATAATCAGCAAAAGGATATCTCTTGTTTGGCAGGCGGGCATCAAAGGAAATCTCCGTCAGTCCCGGCTGTTTTATGATATTAACCTCGCCCTCGTTAATAAGGGTTACAGTCTTGTTTTTCCCCTTAACCTTAAGAGACATTTTTTCCGGAGGAATTGGGAGCATCGTATCACCTATGAAGAAATAGTAACTCATACCGGATGCACCTCCTCAGCTCCTGCCTGCATACTCTCAATAAGACTTGTGGTCATATAATCCATCACACCATCAAGGTCCATACTGTTGGAGATATTATTATTAATACCGCCCATCTCAATCTTGACCTCGGCAGTGGTGTATCTGTTGATAGCCTCCTGCTCAGCCATATCACGAAGATACTTAAGGTCCTCTTCCTGAATTTCCATGGCATTAGCCATACGGCCCGTATTATCTGCTGTATCCTTGGCAGCCTTGCCTTCTTTTGGTTCGCCGGTATAATCTCCGGCTTCTGGTAATTCTGGTCGTTCATATTCAGGTAAACTAAAATCAAGGCCATTAGCCCCCAAATCATAGGCTGCTTTAGCGTTTTCATAGGCGCTGCCATATTCGAGATTATCAATCCTCCACTTGGCGCCCATTATCATTTTTCTCGCCAGCATAGGCGATTCCACATGGCCAACATCCCCCAGCACCTTATCCATGCCCGGTATCTGCTTAATCATGTCAATAATGCTGTTTACAGCCTGAGCAACATAATCTGCTATTGCATTCCAGATATCAACAAATAGGTTATACGCCGCCCCGAGAGGGTCAGCCCATACAGCGCCCAAGAAGTTGGCAAAAGCGATAATAAAATTACCAAATACTTTGAAATAATTAATTATGCTGGTTACCAGCCACGCAAAGGCTCCAAAAATCAAGCCCGTAGCTGAAATACTGGTTCCGGCGAAGTGATTTACCGCAGCAATAGCCAAATAAAACGCTCCTACAGCCAAAACAACAAGTCCTATTATCCATGTCAGCGGGCAAGCGTAAAGAGCCGCATTTAAACCTTCTACAGCAAGGGTTTCAGCTATGAATTGCGCGGTCATTATGGCTGAATTAATGGCATTAAGACTGGAAGCTGCAGCCATGGCCATTTCTCCTGCTGCCGCAATAGCACTGTTGGCAGCTATGCCTAAAAGAGCAATAGCCAGCCCCATAAGAATAGGCTCAATATAGCCCCAGTTGTTCTGGATTACGGAGAATCCCCATTCGATATTATTCATAATACCCATCACTGCACGCGCCACTAGGTCAGCGGCATGAACAGCTCCCAAGGATATCTTTTTTATAAAATCAGAATTGGCAAGATCATTGAGTTTTTCTTTGATAGGGTTAAAAGCATGGTCCGCTATAGTGCCTATAACCTGTAATCTTTGTCCCCAGGTCATAGGTGCCATAAGAAACATCTCATCAATTTCGCCCATGTTTTCAAAGATGGCCTGCTTGATTATTTCAGCAGTTATCTCGCCTTCTTTTGCCAAATCTTTTAGAGCGCCCCTACTTACTCCCATTGTCTTGGCTATCATGGTTTCAATCATTGGCGCTGCTTCAGCAATGGATCTGAACTCATCACCCTGCAATCTGCCAGAAGCTAAGGCCTGAGTCAACTGCAGCATGGCAGCCTTCTGCTGCTCAATACCAGTTTGATTTATTGCAAAGATTTTCTGAATACCTTCCATGAAAGGAATTGCATCCTCCGGCTTCGGGAACGCATCCTTGGCATTCATGGCAATTTCAGCCACTGATCTTGCCATATCAGTATAACTGCCTCTTGCTCTTACAGCTGATTGATAAATAAGTTCATTCATCTGGGCGGCTTTTTCCGCACTGCCCGCTACAATTCTCAATCTACCCTGAATGCTTGTGTACTCATCACTCGCTTCTATCATTTTGCTGGGGATAGAAGCTATTTTAGCCGCCAGCATTGATATCCCATTTGCTAAGACATTTCCGAGAGCAATGGGCCCTAGCAGCCCCGCAGATAAGCCCGATAAAGCATTTTTTAGGCCACCGAATGCGCCATTTCCAGCATTACGCAGCTTATTATTTATCACATCAATGGTAGAGCCAAATCCCATCATTGCCTGATTACAGGAATTAACAGAACTTTTTACACCACCAAACGCACCATTTCCGGCACTTCTCAATTTATTTTTTATCAGGTCAATGATAGACCCCAAGCCCAACAATAACCGATTACAGGAATTTACAGAGCTTTTTATACCATTAGCTCCAACACGGCTGGCATTTTGCATTCCCGAAAACGCCCCGTTACTGGCTCCACGTAATTTTGCCCTAATCTCATCAATCGCAGAACCGAGTTTTCTTATCGGACCAAGTGCGGTATTAACAGCATTGGTTACCCCGTTGAACGTTCCGCCGCCAACGTTTCGCAGTTTTGCACTGACTACATCAACCTTGGTGCCAAGATTGCTTATAGGAGCTGATACACCCGTTACCGCATTAGCTACACCCTGCGCACCTTGGGCAGCGGCCTTTTCCATGTTGGTTGCGGCTCCGGCGGTACGAGTAAATTTACCAATGGTCTGGTCAACTGCACGCCCGATCTGATGGAGCACCGGTGAAACCCCATCGTATAGGGCCAGTGCCTGTTGTATCGTTGCCATTTTACTCCTCCTTCCCGAGGTAAGCCCCTGCGGATGAGGGGCTATCTCTTAGATTTCCTTTTTGAATCCTCTTCTTTATCCTTTTTCACCTTTACACTTATAGCGGCCAAAACAAAGGCCCGTTCCTCCTCGGAAAGTCTGAAAAAGGTCATCGGAGTCCAGTGGAATTTATGGAGACAATAATACGCAATGTTGGCGTAAAACTCGCCTCCGTTAATCAGTTTTTTGCTTCTTTAATTTTCTCATCCATGCCGGTGTCGAAACCGTTGGCATTCTGAACCGCAAGGAACAGATTAGTATACTCACCCGGAGTCAGCATCTTCTTGATGAGCTCCTCTGCACCTACCGCCTGGTAGGAATCCTGCAAGGCCGCATCATTAAGGTTAGGGTAAACGATACACTTGGCCAGAACCATGGCAGCATATTTATCCTGATCCGTGGTAACCTGTATCTCACGGGTACCCGGAATAAAGGACTTTTTCTTGCACTGGCTGAGGATTTCATCGTTTTCCTCGTTGGTAATCGGCTGGATTTTCCAAGCAACTGGATTGCCATTTGCAACAAAACGCTTGGAAGCAACATATTCGATAACTGGGGCCGCAATGGCATTCTGCATAAGGAATGCCTGTAAATCCATTTTATTTTCCATGATAAATTATCCTCCTATTAAGCCTTCATACCATCCAGAACTGCAAACTGCTCAGGCTGCTCGATGTCCTCAAATGTAAAGTCAATTTCCTGCTCCAGCCATTCGCCATCCGCATCAAAATTTGCAATAACTGCACTGTCGATATTACAGTCCTTTAAAATGGTGGTCTGCCTTCCGGCTGCTGATGTAGGGTCTTCATTGGTAATCTGAATATCAAAATATGTATCTTCTCCAGTGTTTTTTAACTTCAGCAGCATTCTGTCAAAAAGTGCTGTATTTTTATAAATAGTCATCGAGCCCGTGCCGTTGACACTGACTGTCTTATGACCCTTACTCATACGGCCAAGAATAGCAACTTCCTGTTTATCCTTTTCCAATCTTGCAGTCAAATCCTTAGCCTGGAACAAAAGAAATCGCTCGCCATCAATTGTTACATATGCGCTTGCCATTTTTGCCGCTACAACGTCCTTTGCGTGCATTGTACGGATTGCATCAATAGCCATTTATATTTCCCCCTTCAAATCAAAAGGGCAAGGTGTACCCCTGCCCCAAACGACAATATTATTTTCGATAATATATTCCATTACTTCTTAAAAGTGGTGTTTCGACAACTTCTTCTATTGTCCATCCCCGTTCAATGCGCCCTTGAATAGTTCTTGGTTTTAGTCCAACCATATTAGCTATTTCAAGGACTGTATAAAGTTTTCCTTTGTAGTCATAGTGTTTATTATTGCGTCTATTTCTTTGCTGCTCCTGCGTTGTAATCCAACGACAGTTAGAAGGCTCATAATTGCCATTACAATTAATTCTATCAAGCGTTAAGCCCTGATGATAACCATTAGACAAAGCCCATTCCTTAAAAGGC
>JAFVER010000016.1 GCA_017475925.1 Anaerovibrio sp.
GAATGGAAATCCAGCATGGATAGCAGTACTGGTGTAAGCTATCAGCACTTTGAGAAATCCCTTAAGGCAATGAACAAGGTTGATGTTGATGAAAATAAAATAAAGAAGGCAGCTGATCGGCTCCGCAAGGCGTGAGGCAGTCCATTATGGACATGAACAGGCTGCATAATTAACAGATTAGACAAAAGGTGAAAGTTCGTGGGACGAAATTCACCTTTTATTTTTTGGTAACAGCACTTAATGAAAGCAAGTCAGTAAGCGAAGCTTGAATTTAGTGCATGTCAAGGGTACTTGGCTGGCCAATGCAGCAAAGTTTTTTTGTATTTAAGTTTGTATATAAGACTATATAGGTTTATTGCAAAACGAGCCTTATTCAGTGGGAGTTTTAAACTTCCACTGAATACTAGTCGAATAAATCCTAAGCTTATGGGAGCCTTAGCGCTCGTTAGCGTAGGGTAAAATGAGACTAAAAAAACGAGAATAGCTTGTAGTTACTTAAAAAGTATATTATGACGATGAAAAATCCCGTCTGCTGGTAGCTTTTGCCACCTGTCAGGCGGGATGAATTTTTACGATAAAGTATTAAATTTCCTTGGCTAGCTCCTGAATCCGTTCAGTTGTGAGGGAAGTATATTCGACGATTTTATTAACAGGTTCATTATTGCGGAGCATATTCATGGCTATAGTTGTGGCCATTTCTTCGCGGCCCTCTTCACGGGCTCCATCCATGTCAGAATTATAATCCATGATAGCCATTTGGCGGTTGATGTATTTTAGCCGTTCTTCAATATCCTGCATAAACAGCCCTGTATCCTGAACGGCAGTTTTGATTGTAGCGTCACTCATAACAAGTTCCTCCATTTCTTTATTATTTAGCTTGTTTGAAAAATATGCCAGCCATCGTTCAATCCGGGTCATTTTACTAATGGGCTTCTTTCTGAATTTTGGTACTTCAAGAAAATGCAGTTCCATGTCTTCATTTAGCCGACGGCCGGTTTCAATGTTATAAATACTGTACATGGAATGTGTTGGTTCACCTGGAAAAATAGTGTAGCTTAAGATGTTGATAGTTATTGCTGGATTGAGAGTTCTGTATTTAGCTCCTTTGTTAAGTCCCATCAGGTACATCTGCGACCAGTAGTACAGGCTGCGTCGTTCCATATCCTTTTTATTGATAATTTGGACTTCAACATCAATTTTAGTTTCGTCTTCTGTGATGCAGAAAATATCAAGACGGGTAAGCTTGTCATCCTCGTAGAATGGAACAATTTCACTGTTCTTAAATTGAATCTCTTGTATAGCACGTTTGCCTGAACGGTTTAGTATGGCATTCAATAAATCAATAGTTATATTCTTTCTTTCATCTCTGCCGAAGATGAATTTGAAAAGGACATCATTCATAGGATTATACCGCTTATTGGCGATGTCATTTTCAATTTGCTGCTGTGCGATGGAGCACTGGTCTTTCATTGTAAATCTCCTTTGTGTCAAATAAATTATAACATGAAAAAGTTTACTAGGGTAGAAATTGATGTATATAATAATATTAAGGTATAATAAGTAAAACTATTAATATAATATAATAAAATTTAGAATAAATCAAAGAAAATTGATGAACGAATTAAATATAAAAACATCACCATATATATTGCAAACTGCTTTGTTGTCGTCAATCAACATAGCCACCGCTATGCCTCATTCCTCCGCCCCGCATTTGACAGTACCTCTGGCGAAGTTTTTTGTTCAAAAATCAATGTGTCAATACACTAGTGCCTGTGGTAAAACGCTAATTGGGAGATTTTTTCTTTGAAGAAAAATTTGAACAGTGGCGTTATAATAAGAGTAAATGCCGGATAATACTGTTCAGCTAGTTATTAAATTACTTCATCGATTATTTTAAGCTGGAGCATAGCGGGTAGACGAGGGATTTTTTCCAATGTATAATTTTCCTGTATGAATTATGTTTTGGAGGCAGTATAATGCAGTATGATAGGGTGATTTGGGGGAAATTTATAGAAAGACCAAATCGGTTTGTTGCCCAGGTAGAAATAGATGGAGCTGTGGAAACTGTTCATGTGAAAAATACGGGGCGGTGTAAAGAGCTTTTATTGCCCAATGTGGATGTGGTATTATCAGAGTCAGACAATCCCAACAGGAAAACAAAATATGATTTGGTGGCAGTGAATAAGGCAGGACTTGGTCTAATCAATATGGACAGTCAGGCCCCCAACAAGCTAATGGCAGAATGGCTGAGCACCCAGGGCTTTGACTATATAAAGCCTGAATACAGCTATGGTGCTTCTAGAATTGATTTTTATATGGAATACCGGCATAAAAAATATTTGCTGGAGGTAAAGGGCTGTACTCTTGAAAAGAATGGCATAGGGTATTTTCCTGATGCACCAACAGAACGGGGCATCAGGCATATTCACGAGCTTATCAGGGCCCAAAAAGAAGGCTTTGCAGCGTGCATTGCCTTTGTTATACAAATGCCTAAGGTCAAGGAGGTGCGTCCAAATGTTGAAACCCACCCAGCCTTTGGTGAGGCTATGGTAAAGGCCCAGAGGGCAGGTGTTCAGGTCCTTTTCCTTGGATGTAATGTGGAGCCTGACAGTTTAACGGTGGACCCTAAACGGATAAAGGGCAAATTTTTTTAATTTTTTTCTAATTGGTATTTAATTGGTTTATAGGGCTGTTAGGTTAAATTATTACCAACAAATAAAAACAGCCTTTAAAATATGTATTATAAATATGTTCAGATGGCTGGAGGGGTTATTTGTGGCAAGATGGTTATTATCACTGGTTACGATGTTGATGATATTTGTGCCCATTGGAAAGGGGTTGGCGGCAAAACCCACGGTTTATTTGCAGCCAATATGTACCTACTATAGCTCTATAAACAATATTCGCCTTGACGGTACAGATAAACGGCAGCTGGACAGTATGATAAAGGCCAAGCTAAAGCAAATGGAAGCAGAGGGTGATTTGCCCTATGAGCTACAGGAGCTGACAGCAGCCGAGCACCATAGCATCCATGAGCACCTTGTGGAGGATGACAGGATATTTTTATATCCGGCCATAATGGTAAGCTCTTCCATAGATACAGCCAACAACAATACGTTGGATACAGCCTATACCTCCACAGTGATAGCAGGTATATCCCTGCTGTTCTGTATGCCAGAGGAAAATCTTGATATTGACCGGGTTACCGATGAAGGAAATACAGTAAGTCTTCGGCTTTTAGGAATTGTCCCAATGGTGGAAAGTGAAACAATAGGGATTCCTGTTTATGACAGCAGCAAAAATACCTGGTTGAACATGCGGAAAGAGCCGGTTTCTTCAGTAGAGAAGGAAAGAAAGGTTGTTTCCCTGGTAAAAAAGATGCTAAAGGAAGATATAAGCTTTTCTAACATAAAGGCCAACCTTAAGGATGATAAAGCCAAGCTGGGAATGGAAACCTATCAGGTTATGGATGTAGGAATGTCCTCCCAGGCGGCCCAAAGCATGTTTGCCGGTAAATCGGCAGAGGAAATAAAATTCCTGGTGGGGTATAATTTTACCGCCGCTTACCAAAAAAGAACCAAGCGGGTGGTGTACCCACCGGCGGTGGGAAGCAACGCCTTGGCTGACAAAATGCTGGACGCGGCCTACAAGATAAGTCTGGACAGTGTAAATGGCCGAGTAAATGTGTCCATGTCAAATCCTAAGCATCCAATTCGACTGGATATTTCTGGCATGGCTAGTGATACAGTAGCCTCTGGTGACAATGTATATACCTTCCTTCATAAGGTTTGGCTTTCAAAAAGTCCAGTGGAGGGGTCGGAAAAGGGTGAGCTGAGCCGCTTAAATGAGCGTACCGTAAAGCTCCCAAAGGGAACTACAGCAGATTATGATGATAAAATGGTGTACTGTGCCATGCTAATGGGGCTGGCCCAGGAGCTGGGAAGTCAAAAATTAGATGATTGATGGGGAAATGAGATGATAGGAATGATGAGGGGAAAAAAGTATAAATGGCTTATTCCTATATTGATAGCGGGCCTTGTTTCATTAGGCGGTCAGACTGCATATCCAGTAATCTGCAATGCTGAGATAGTTGAAGGCGCGGCACCGTATGATGGTGATTTGGAGAAGGCCAGGAATAATGCCCTAAAGGATGCCATGCGTACCCTACTGGAGGAAAAGGTAGGCATGTATGTGAGAAGCAACACCGAAGTGGATATGGGGGTAGTAGTTACTGATAAAATAGTTTCCCGGTCTACCGGCTATGTACAAATAAAATCCATAATTTCCGAGGGCGTTCAGGGAGGAGTTTTTGTCATAAAGGCTGACCTGGAGGCAAACGACACTAATATTGAAGTAAAATACAAGGATGATGTGGCCAAAGCCATGGCAGCAGCCCTGGAGCCAAGAGTGGCCAATGTAGCTGTGGTTGGCTATGGGCTTGATGGACAGGTTCAGCGGGATGAACGGGCAGTAAACATCGTCAGTCAGTATTTAAGTGATATGGGAATACAGACCGTGGTAAACGACAATGTAGCAACGCTGTTAGCCCACAACCCAAATCCCCTTCCGGCCGATTTGCGCAGACTGGCCCGACAGGACAGTGATAACAGTGCTAATTCTGTTTTGTCCGGTACCCTTCGGGATGTGGAGGTGTATAAAGATTCCAGCGGGTATTATCGGGGAGAGGTCGAGGGAAGCTTTTCTCTTGTGGGTATTCAAAATGGGTATTCCCAAAACTATGTAGAAAGATTTACCGGTGTAGGAAAAACCCCTGATGGAGCAGTGTTTGCTGCCAGACGGGAGGCTGCCGCACAGGCTACAGAATATTTGGCCAGGGCGGCCCTAAAGACTATGCAGTTTGAAAACCGTGGGGGAGTAAATAACCTTAACACCTCGGTGGAAATACATGGCATTACTGAACGCGCGGCTCAAAGCCAGTTTTTTAACAGCCTGCTGGAAGGTGCAAACTGTCGTATAACTAGAGCCGGCTTTGCTCCAGACGGTTCATATAAGGTGAAAATCATTGGTTCCGGTTGGGACAGTCTGTATGAGCTGGCTCAGGAAATTGTACAGGCAGCCGCTGACAGGGGGATAACACTGTTTCAGCTGGAAAGCACCACCAAGATTATTCTTCAGGTACAATAGAATGAGGGGATAGTTGCGGAGGAGGTGGAGTGATGTATGGAAAAACAAAAGTATGGATAGCAATTGCTTTGATATTATTCTGTGTAGGACATATTAATGGCACAGCCAGGGCATCGGATATCCTTATAGTAAAGGTAAGTGGTACCGCAGCTGCCGGTCAGGAAATGAAAGCAGTGGAGGATGCCAAGAAGCGGGCCGTTTTTAAGGTTTTTTCCCATGACACCCGAGCTGAAAGCTCCTCAGACAGTATTTTTTATCAAATGATGGAGCGTTATGGGGATTATGTGGAAAGCTGTAAGGTGATACAAAAAAGCACCAGCGGAAGTCAGATTTTGGTAATAACTGAGGTTGGTGTAAGGCATAGGAAATTGGAACAGGATTTTCAGGAACTGGTAGCCATAAAACAGGAAAAAAATGATGATATGACAGCAAGCATCGCTATACGGGCAATAAGGACATCAGATAACAGTGCATATGGGGAAAGCCTTGATCAGGCATTTAATCATCAATTTGGAAAGCAGGGCTTTCAGGTAGAGCATGATGAGGATTTAGTGGCAGCAAAGAATAAATTCGATGCTGATGATTATGCGAATTATGCTAAAACAATGAAGTCGTTGATAGATAATAATACTGTTATGGTGAATTTTGCTATAATCGGTGAAGCTGGAATAATGGGAATTATTTCCAATCCTGTTGGGAAGGGGTATATGGGCAAAGCCTTTGTGAGATTACAGGCCTATGACTGTATGAGTAATATAAAAATTGGTGAGTTTTTGGAAAACTACGAAATTCTTGCTAATACCCGAGAGGAGGTAGAGCGGCTGGTACTAACCAAGGCTGGTCTTGATGCAGCCGAAAAAATGGCCAAGGATACGTTAAAGTATTGGCGTAAACGAAACGGCTTATCATAAGAGATGAATCATAAATTTTGAGGAGGAATTAATCATGAAGAAGTTATTTTCAACAATTGTAGCCATGGCAATGCTGCTGATGAGCTGCACAGTATTTGCCGCAACCGATATTTCCGGTGATGTTATTCAGGTAGAGGGTGTAGGCTCGCTGGCCAATACCAGTGCCAGCACCGGGTATCGGGCAGCCAAGGCAGATGCAATGCGTAACGCTTTAGAGGAGGTTCAGGGGGTACGGATTGATTCTGAAACCACTGTACAGGACAGCATAACCGCCAGTGATGTGATTCGTACCAGAGTGAACGGTATGATTAAGGGCGCAAAAATCGTAAGAAAATATCAGGATCGTGACGGCTATCATGTAATAATGGAAATTCCTGTACGTGGTACTCATTCCTTGGCAGCTGCTGTTATTCCTGAGCGTACCACTGCACCGGTGCCACTTAAGCCAGCTATTACATATACTCCACAGGTTCCTGTAAGCAGTGGTCCATATACCGGTCTTATCGTTGACTGCACCGGTTTGGGTTTGGATACTGCCATGGCACCTGGTGTATTTACCGCTGATAACAAGCTGGTTTATGGCCAGGACAATTTTACCTATGAGCAGGTAATAAGCAAAGGCTATGTGGGCTATGCCAAGAGTCTTACCAGCGGTGTTTCTCGGGCTGGTTCCAACCCGCTTATCGTTCGGGCTCAGGGGGTAAAGGGTTATGTAAATCCAATAGTTTCCAGTGCTGACGCTGCAAGAATTATGGTGGAAAACCAGCAAACCGGTTTTTTGGATAAATGCAATGTTGTGTTTGTAAGGTAAAGTAGTTTAAATTTCCCACATGTATAGTGTTCATATTTATGCCAGGTGTAATGCCTAACGCAGAATGCCTGTGCTCGACCCCTTCCGGTTGCCATGTCAACCACCTCCCCGTGGGGGGCAAGGTGAAAGAAGCTACCGACAAGCACCTATAAGAGAAGATGAGCTTGTCTCCCTTGGGGGAGATGTCACGAAGTGACAGAGGGGGTTAATGTCTGCTTATACAATGAAATCTTAGTGACAGTAGTGCATTAAGCTTAGACAATGCATCTGGCTTTCTAAAATTTTTCTATGTGGTAAGTTTGGGTAAAAAACTGAAAAGATATCAAAGGCTGTGGTCGCAATTGATGAGATTTTGACCACAGCCTTTTTATACTATAAAATATTAGCGGGTACAAGCCAAAGGCGCAGTACAAGGCTGGATTTTATGTAAGGGCGTGTGGACACCGCCAGTGCACTAGTTGTCCAGTAAGCTTATATGGTATAATTTTTATAGCTCTGCATTATGCTCTGGTGCAATTCGTTTGTAATAGCACCAGATGGCAAGGCTATAGCCTGCCATCATGAGTACAGCCATGGGTATAGGAGTATCATCTCCTGCTATACCTACCAGAGGCATTATTGCGCCACCCAGCAGCAGCTGTGAAAATCCCAAAAGCGCCGAGGCACTGCCGGCATCATGACCATGCCTTTCCAGTGCCATGGAAAAGCTTGCTGCACCGATTACAGATAGGGGTATGATGGTTACAAATAGTACAGGGTAGATTATAAATATTGACTCATCCGCCAGGAACAGGAGGAACAGCAGAACACTGCCAAAAAAAGAAGTATGAGTGGCGTATTTTAGCAGCCTTATATTTGATACTCGTCCGGCAATCCTGGCTGAAAAACTACCCATGAGCATCAAGCCAAGCCCGATTCCACCATAAATCAGACTGTAGCCCTGGGGGGAAACCCCATATATTTTTTGAAACAGAAAGGATGAGCCGGCAATATAGGAAAAAAATGCACCGAAAATAAAGCATTGAAGCAGGCAATGACTGAAAAAATAGCGATCCTGCAAAAGCCGCCAATAGCTTTTAAAGGCAATGCTTACCTGCTCAATTCGCTCACGAGCAGGTAAGGTTTCTGTAAAGAAAAGCGTGGATAGGACTAACATAACACCGATGGAAAACAGAAATACAAAAATATCCCGCCAGGTGCAAAAAAGCAGTATTTGTCCACCAATAACCGGAGCGATAATTGGGGCAAATCCGTTTAGCATAATCAATATGGCAAAAAAACGGGTTAATTCTGCTCCATCATAAATGTCACGGGCAATGGCCGTGGCAATAACAATGCCACTGGCGCCGCAAAAGCCCATAAAAAAGCGACAAAGCAAAAATAACCATATGTTTTCAGCGTAGACACAGCCCAATGCTGCCAGACAAAAAAATGTCATACCCAGTAGCAAGGGTAACCGCCGTCCCATATAATCACTGATAGGGCCTGCGAAAATCTGTCCAATAGCGATACCTACTGTTGTCATGGTCAGCGTTAGCTGCACCAATGAAGTGGAAATAAAAAAATGTGAGCGCAGCATAGGCAAAGCTGGTAAATACATATCATTGGCAAGTGGTGCAATTGCAGTGAGCAATGCAAGAAATAATGCCAGACGAAGCTGTTTTGTTTTTATAAGTTCCATAAAAATCCTTTTTCGAGATTAAAGTGACGAGCGACAAAAATAAGGAATGCTCCCTTGATTATTGATAGCTCTGCGACATGTTCATTTTATCATATTTGGAGGTCAAAAATGCTACAAATTA
>JAFVER010000220.1 GCA_017475925.1 Anaerovibrio sp.
AAACAGGGCTATTCGAAAATGTTGCCTATAGAATGCCGGAAAAGCTGGATTTGAAAGAATATTTCAGCCGGCTCAGAAATAATCATCCTGTTCCATCTATTTTTACTGCTATACGTAATTCACTGAAAAAGCACAATAAAAAAGGTCATTTTTCCGGGACAAGCAAATATCTGATAGAACAGATTTGTGGGTATGAAAATATCGATTTAGGGAAGTATACTCATATATTTGGTCAGGGAAATACAGAAACCATCAGAAGTATAGTCGCTGTCGTGAAAGAGGCGAATAAAAGCTGTAAGCTGTGTATATTGGAAGAGGGCGTTGGGTCATACGTCATTGACGAAATATGCAGAGATGTAAAAGGGGATTATATATATGTATATGATCCGGAAGTTATAATGTATGATTGTGGTGATCGGGCAAGAACAATTGATAAAATAGACAAAGCCGACAGACGATTTCTTGACTGCATCAATCAGGTATTTGATTATCATGTGGTGTCTGATGTTACTGACAAGATTATTTTCTTTGACGATTATGTTGCTGACATGCCAGCATATTTGAAAAAAAATAAGCTTTTATCAAAGACCATATTACGCAATTCCTATAAGAAGCATTTGAAGGAAATGCAAAACTACCTGGAGCAAAAGGAATTTTTTGATTTATTGTGTCAGTACCGTGATGACAGGAAAATATTAGTGAAGCTTCATCCGACTACTAAGCGTGATACTGTTGAAACAGATTATTTGAGCAAAAATAATGTATCAATATTTGAGCCGGTGTTTATCCCATGGGAGGTAGTGTGTCTCAATAATGATATAAGAGACAATATTATTGTCACCATGGGCTCATCAGCGGTACGCTCAAACAGCATTTTTTCAGGGCATGGTGATACAAATAGGTATATAATTTTGCATGATGCCATGACATCAGACAATAAGAATAAAGGGCTATATAGTCAATTATTTAAAAAATGGAGCGAGGAAAAAAACATAAGGGGATTTTTTCCAAAAAACTCAGATGAATACATAGATACATTAAAGCAGGTTTTTTCAGATAAGTAGCGAGAGGATATATTAATGCTTACAAACAAAACAATCTTAGTAACAGGTGGTACAGGGTCTTTTGGCAATACCTTTGTTCCCATGACTTTAAAAAAATACAATCCCAAAAAGCTTATTATATATTCCAGGGATGAGATGAAGCAGTGGAATATGGCCAAAAAGTTTCAGGGTGATGAAAGAGTCCGGTTTTTTATTGGTGACGTCCGGGATAAGGATAGGCTGTATCGGGCTTTAAATGGAGTGGATTACGTTGTACATGCGGCAGCCACAAAAATAGTTCCTACAGCGGAATACAATCCTTTTGAATGTATAAAGACCAATGTCAATGGAGCTATGAATATCATTGATGCCTGCCTGGATGCAGGAGTTAAACGGGTTGTTGCCCTGTCAACTGACAAGGCCAGCTCCCCGATAAATTTATATGGGGCAACGAAATTGTGTTCTGATAAAGTGTTTATAGCAGGTAATTCATACTCGGGGGGTAAGACTAAATTTGCCGTTGTGCGGTATGGTAACGTAATGGGCTCCCGTGGCTCTGTTATTCCGTTTTTTATGGAAATTGCCAAAACAGGAAGGCTTACCATCACAGATAAGCGTATGACACGGTTTATGATTTCCCTGGAGCAGGGGGTTGAGCTGGTTTGGCATGCCTTTGATGATATGGAAGGTGGCGAGATATACGTAAAAAAGATTCCATCCATGAACATTTGCGATATTGCAACAGCAGTGGATGAAAAGGCCGAACAGGTAGAAATCGGCATCCGCCCGGGGGAGAAGCTCCACGAACAGATGATAGGTGTGGAGGATGCGTATTATACCTATGAATATCCACAGCATTTCAAGATTTTGCCACAAATTTGTGAATGGGGAAAAATGGAGGATATGATAAAGGGTGGCATAAAGGTTCCGGAGGGCTTTAGCTATACCTCCGATAATAATAAGGAGTGGATGACTATTGCAGCCCTTAGAAAATGGATTGAAGATAACCGGCTGAAGATTGGCAGCATTTAATTCGGGGGAAATAAAGTGGAAGAATTAGCAATAAATGGCGGTAAACCGGTATTTGAAAAAAGAATAGGATATGGGCATCAGTATGTTGATGATGCAGATATTCAGGCAGTAGTTGATGTGCTGAAAAGCGATTTTTTGACCTGTGGTCCAAAGATTGAAGAAGCAGAGGCAAAGCTATGTAAGATTACTGGAGCAAAGTATGCTGTCCTCATAGCAAATGGTACGGCGGCGCTACATGCTGCCATGTTTGCAGCAGATGTTGGCCCAGGTGATGAAGTAATTACTACGCCGATTACTTTTGCTGCTTCTGCTAACTGTGCATTATATTGTGGTGCCAAGCCTGTTTTTGCGGATATAAATCCTAAAACATATAACATTAATCCAGAAAGTGTTGAAAAAAAGATAACTGATAAGACCAAGGCCGTTGTGGCGGTGGATTTTACTGGTCAGGCAGTGGAAATAGATAAAATTCGTGAAATTTGTGATAGACATAATTTGATATTTATTGAGGATGCAGCCCACTCATTAGGCACCAAGTACAATGGTAAGCCAGTGGGCAGCCTGGCGGACATGACAGAGTTCAGCTTTCATCCGGTAAAAACCTGTACTGCCGGTGAGGGCGGTGCCATTACCACCAATAATGATGAGCTTTATAAGCGGCTTGTATTATTTCGTACTCATGGTATTACACGTAATCAGGAGCTTATGGATAAGCCTAGTGAAGGAGGCTGGTATTATCAGCAGGTGGCTCTTGGTTATAACTATCGTATGACGGACATACAGGCGGCGCTGTTGTCTTCTCAGCTGGACAAGCTGGAAAGGTTTGGAAAACGGCGTAAGGAGCTGGTAAAGCGCTATAATGAAGCCTTTTCTGCTATGCCGGAGCTGGTTGTACAGCAGGAAATAGCCCAATCAGATACGGTTCGTCATCTTTATATTATTCAGCTTAATTTGGATATGCTAAAATGTGGCCGCAGGGAGGTTTTCGAGGCACTTCAGGCGGAAGGGCTGGGAGTAAATGTCCATTATATACCAGTCTATAGTTTTCCATATTATCAAAAATTGGGATATAGGATGGGAGAATGCCCAAATGCGGAAAGGCTATATGAACGGATTATTTCCATACCTCTTTATTATTCATTGACTGATGAGGAACAGGATAAAGTAATAAAGGCAGTAAATAAGGTTATAAAATACTACAGAAGGTGATTGGATGGAACTATGCTTAGGGACAGTTCAGTTTGGCATGGATTATGGGATAAAGGGACAGAAGCAGCCAAGTGTAGAGCAGGCTGTTGATATGCTGGATTATGCTACGCAAAATGGGATAAACACAATAGATACGGCTAATGCCTACGGCAGTGCTGAGGATGTGGTGGGAGCCTTTCTGGAAAAGAAAACTATTGCCAGGGATAAGCTGTTTATTGTATCAAAATTTCGACCTAATTTACTTGATGATGTAGGGCAGGACAAATATTATGAAATAATGCGAAATAATCTGGAAAATACGTTGTCAAGGCTTCATACGGCTTATTTGGACAGTTATCTTTTGCATAGCGCCCGTTATATTTTTGATGATGAGATAATAGACACACTAAACCGATTGAAGGCCGATGGTCTGGCAGAACGGGTCGGAGTATCCGTTTATGAGCCGGAGGAAGCAAAGAAATGTATTGAACGGCCTAATGTGGATTTCATGCAGCTTCCTTATAGTATTTTCGATCAAAGAATGGAAAAGGCCGGGGTATTTGAGTATGCTAAGAATAATAATATTCAGATACATTCCAGGAGTGCCTTTATACAGGGGCTTATTCTCATGGAGGAGGACGAAATACCACCATTTTTAAGTAAGGCTAAGCCGATTGTGAGGAAAATTTCCTTGCTATGTAATCGTCATGGAATATCAAGGATAGCCTTGGCTATGAATTATGTAAAACAACAGTCAAGAATAAGTCATTTGGTGTTTGGCGTGGATAATATAGAGCAGCTGAGGGAAAATATTAAGCTCTTTGAAGAAGATATATCCGTAGCTGTTGTTGATGATATTGCCAAAGAATTTAGAAATATTGAGGCGGATATTGTTATGCCAAGTCTTTGGAAAAAATGATTTTTGGAGATGAGTATATGAAGGTTTTGGCCATAGTTCAGGCAAGGTGTTCATCCAGTCGTCTGCCAGGAAAGGTTTTAAAGAAATTAGCTGGAAAACCAATGATTATACATGAATTGGAACGACTGGGGCACAGCAGGCTTATAGATAGGATTGTGTTGGCAACCAGTACAGAGGCCAGCGACGACCCATTAGAAGAAGTTGCCGCGAAAAGTGGTGTAGAGATTTTTCGTGGAAGCCTGGATGATGTGCTTGACAGATATTATCAATGTGCTAAAAAATATCAGCCGGAGCATGTGGTACGTATAACAGGTGATTGTCCGATAATAGATTGGCGAATTGTTGACCGTGTGATAGCAAAGCATATGGAAAATCAAAATGACTATACCGCCACCAGTGAAGATTTTCCAGATGGATTGGATACGGAGGTCATTCGCTTTTCAGCATTGGAATATACCTGGAAAATGGCTAAAATGATGTCTGAGCGGGAGCATGTTACTTTATATTTACGCAACCACAGTGAGATGTTTCAGATGGAAATAATACCATGTGAAAAAAAGCTAAATAATATGCGTTGGACTGTGGATGAACCTCAGGATTTCACGTTTATTGAAAAAGTATTTTCTGGTATTTACGAAAAAAAACATGATTTTTCTATGGAGGATGTTTTGAATTTCCTGGAAGAAAATGAAGAAGTACTTACGATAAACTGCGGTATTAAACGTAATGAAGGATTGGCAAAATCCTTGGCTAATGATAAGGAAATAAAATTATAAGGAGATGTGTCATTGTGCAACGCTTTACAAAATCCCAGGAATTATTGAAAAGAGAATTACAGGTTTCTCCACTGGCTGCTCAGACTTTCAGTAAATCCTATAGATATTTTTGTCAGAAAACAGCCCCCAGCTATATGGAGCGCGGTGAGGGGTGCTATATATACGATGTTGATGGCAATAAATTTATTGATTATATGTGTGCTTTGGGGCCAATTACAGTTGGTTACAATGAGCCATCGGTTAACGAGGCAGTGATCCGACAGGTAAATAAATTTGCCAGTGGGTCCCTTCAGTCTGAGCTGGAGGTAGAATTAGCCGAAAAGTTATGTCAAATTGTGCCTTGTGCTGAAATGGTACGCTTTGTAAAAAATGGTAGTGATGCTACCACGGCAGCTATTCGCTTGGCCAGAGCCTATACCGGACGAGAAGTGGTGCTTATGTCCGGGTATCACGGTATGCATGACTGGTCCATTGGTGCCTCTGAAAATCATAAGGGTGTGCCGGAGGCTGTACGCAAGCTTACCCTCAATTTTACTTATAACGATTTGAATGACTTGGAGGATAAGTTAAAACAGCATGAAGTGGCAGCAGTTATTTTGGAGCCAATTCAGAGCAACGGTCCTAAGGAAGGCTTTTTGCAGGGAGTAAAGGAATTAGCCCATAAATATGGTGCTGTGTTAGTTTTTGATGAGGTAGTATCAGGCTTTCGTTATGCCCTGGGCGGAGGCTCAGAATTGTGTGGTGTGGTTCCTGATATGGCGGCCTTTGGTAAGGGAATGGCCAATGGTTATCCTATATCAGCAGTGGCTGGTCGCAGGGATATAATGGAACAGATTGAGCAGGGAGTGTTTGTATCAACAACGTTTGGTGGTGACAGCATCTCCATGGCAGCAGCCCTGGCAACCATTAGAATATTGGAACAGCCTGGCTTTTATGAACACATTACTAAAATTGGGACCATTCAACGAGATGGTATAGAAAAGCTGATTCATAAATACAATTTGGAAGATGTATTAGCTGTAAGTGGCCTTCCGGCCCATGCCGGAGTTTCTTTTGAGGGTCATGGGTCATTGTCCTATCTTGATATACAATCTGTATATTCCCAGGTTATGGTGGAAAATGGTATTTTGGTGTTCGCTATTTATAACTTAAATAAATCCCACACAGAAAAGGAAGCGGAAGCATACCTTAAGGCAACAGATTTGGCCTTTGCCTTGATTAAACAGGCTGTAGAAAAGGATAGTGTAGATGATATTTTGCGAGGCGGTAAGGTGGATCCGGTGTTTAAGAGAAATATCAAATAATACAATGATGCTGCTTGACATATTGTATCTAAATGGCAGGGAGCAGGTGGTTGCATGTATATACTAATCCGTGTTGACTCATCAACCTTAATCGGCAGTGGACACTTGATGCGTTGCCTTACATTGGCAGAACGGCACCGCCAAAATGGCGATGAAGTGACATTTATATGCCGGGATTTGGCAGGAAATTTATCTGGTTTGGTTCAGGATAATGGATTTAAGCTCGTTGTTTTGCCCAGGTCTAATTGTGATAAAATTTTGACCGGATATGAAAAGTGGCTTACGGTATCTCAGGAACAGGATGCAACTGATGTGGTGAAAATAATTCAGCAGTTAGGTAAAGTAAATCGTGTTGTGATAGACAGCTATGCCATTGATGAGAAGTGGGAAAAAATTGTCCGACCGTATACAGATGAGCTTTTTGTAATAGATGATTTAGCCAACCGGAAGCATGACTGTGATATTTTGCTTGATCAAAATTTTTATTTAAACAAGGACAGTCGATATATTGGTTTGGTACCGGCTCGTTGCCAATTGTTGTTAGGACCTAAATATGCGCTTTTGCGGGAGGAATTCTATCAGGCCAAGGAAAAAATGAAGCATAATGAAGAACAACTGCACAATATATTGGTGTTTTATGGTGGTGTTGATGCCACTGATGAAACCAGTAAGGCTATTAAAGCTCTAATGATGTTAAAATCAAATGGAGAATTGACAGATGTAAAGATATCAATCGTGGTTGGGGCCAGTAATGTTAGAAAAGATGATATTGCTGTGCTATGCCAGAAAGCGAGTTTTAGATACCTGTGCCAAGTAAGCAATATGGCAGAGTTGATGGCAAAGGCAGATTTAATGCTAGGAGCTGGTGGTACAACTACCTGGGAAAGGTGTTTTCTGCAACTTCCGTCCATTGTAACAGCTGTGGCAGAAAATCAGTTTCAGGTTTGTGAGGATTGTGCAACGGCAGGTATAATACACTATTTGGGACAGTGGAATAAAGTGACAATATATGACATATGTGAGGCTGTAAGAAAATTTACAAATTCTGAAATGTCAATTTCGATGCAAAAGAAAATGAGTCAGCTATTTAGTTGACTCATTGTAGTATTTTAGGTGATACAAATGGAAGAACAATTATTTCTACGTCCAGCAACGCTTGATGATATCAATGTGCTATTTGAATGGGTAAATGAGCCGGCGGTACGTCAGAATTCATTTAATACAGCTATTATAAATTTTGAGGAGCATGAGTCTTGGTATAAGAATGCTTTGTCAAAGGATACTACACAAATATTTATACTGATGAAGGATGGACAACCTATAGGCCAAATAAGGTTGACTGCAAAAGGACAGGCATGGGATATAGATTATTCTGTGGATGTAAACTATCGTGGTAATGGATATGGGGGTAGGCTTTTTGAACTTGTGGAGCAGGAGTTGCAAAAAGGCACTGAACTTGTTGGGGAAGTGAAAAGTAGTAATGTCGCTTCACAGAAGGTATTTGAAAGACAGGGATATCAAAGAATGGCTAATTCTGGAGAGGACTACTATACCTATATCAAAAAGGTTGGTGTAAAATGAGAATTATAATAGTATCGAATAAGGATTGGCACCGTAAATATGTTGATGAAATAGAATCCCGGACTAATAGCAATGTCATGTATTTGTCAGGTCGAGAGGAAGTTACTAGGGAAAATTTGACTGAGTTTAAACCCGACTGGGTTTTTTTCCCACATTGGTCATATATTATTCCCGCTGAAGTTTATGAAAATTTTCGTTGCGTAATATTTCATATGACGGATTTACCTTTTGGCCGTGGTGGTAGTCCATTGCAAAATCTTATTGCCAGAGGTATTTATGAAACAAAGTTGTCGGCTATAAAGTGTGATAAGGAACTTGACGCAGGTGGTGTATATAAGAAGGTTCCGTTATCTTTGTGGGGAACTGCAGAAGAAATTTACTTACGAGCCGCTGAGCTTACTAAAGAAATCATTATAGATTTGGTATTAAATCCAGTTGAGCCTATCCCACAGAGTGGTAATATAGTTACATTTCAGCGCCGCAAACCAGCGGATGGTAATGTTGAATTGTGTGGTAATTTGAATCAGGTATTTGACTATATTCGTATGTTGGATGCAGATACATATCCAAAAGCTTTTTTGGAAACAGAAAAGTTTAGGCTGGAGTTTAGCCGTGCTTCATTAAGAGAAAATGAGATTTTGGCAGATGTAAAAATTATTATGAAAGGTGAATAATATGGCGCATAAAGTTCTGGTGGTAGCAGCTCATCCAGATGACGAGGTACTGGGCTGTGGTGGCACAATACTTCGTCACGTTGCAAATGGAGATAAAGTTCATATAATGATTATGGCTGAAGGCTTAACTAGCCGGGATAATCAGCGTGATGTTGGTCTTCGTCAGGGAGAGTTGTCTGAATTACATAAAAATGCCCATAAGGTTTCTGATTTTCTTGGAGCAGAAGAACTTAAAATTCTTGATTTTCCTGATAATCGTATGGACAGCGTTGAACTTTTGGATGTGGTAAAGCAGATTGAGGCGGAAGTGGATGACTTTTGCCCCGATATTGTATATACTCACCATGCAGGTGATGTAAATGTAGATCATTTGATTACTCATAAAGCTGTAGTTACGGCTTGTCGGCCATTACCTGGAAACACAGTTAAAGAATTATATTTTTTTGAGACATTGTCCAGCACTGAGTGGCAAATTCCTACCAGCGGCAAAATTTTTATGCCACAGATGTATATAAATATTAATGAATATCTTGATAAAAAGATTGAGGCGCTACATCTGTATGAATCTGAAATGAGGAAATATCCTCATTCACGCTCATATGAGGCAGTAAAGATTTTATCAAAGTTGAGAGGATTTTCTGTAGGAATGGAATATGCAGAGGCCTTTATGGTGGGGAGAATAATTCTAAGTGAGTCTTGCAAGTATCAAGATAGAAAATCTGTGTGTCCACTAGGGGGGGGACATTCATAACCTATGTATTGGTAGTTTTCCACAGTTAGTGTCACTTTACGAAGGTAAGGTGGCATAATGGAAAAGCTAAGGTTGCGTCCCGCTTTACCAACTGATTGTGATTTGCTATGGCAATGGGCGAATGATGCATCTGTTCGTCAAAATTCTTTTAAAATGGAACAAATTCCATTGAAGGACCATATAGAATGGTTTAAAATGGTTTTGACAAATGAAGATACAAAGCTATTCATTTTGCAGGAAGAGGATACACCGATTGGTCAGGTTAGATTGGTATATGATACCAATGTGTGGCAAATCAGCTACAGCATTGCCTTGCCCTATCGTGCCCAGGGATATGGCAAGATTATTCTTCAATTGGCGGAAAATGAATTAATTCGTGGTGGTCATGTTGGTGAGAAATTATATGCAGAGGTAAAGGCTGATAATATCGCTTCGCAGTGTATTTTTAAGGATTTAGGGTATAGTGAAGCTGCAAGCCAGCATGATAATGCCTACGCCTATACAAAAGTTATTACAAAGGAGCAGAAAAATGGCATTGAGTAAAGATGGTACCCCATTTATAATTGCAGAAATGAGCGGAAATCATAATCAGTCTTTGGATAGGGCGTTGGCTATTGTAGATGCGGCTGCAGATGCAGGTGTTGATGCACTAAAGCTCCAGACATATACTGCTGATACCATGACTATAGATAAAAGCGACGGAGAATTTTTTATATCTGACCCTAATAGTCTATGGGAAGGTGAGTCGTTATATAACCTTTATAAAAAAGCGTATACTCCTTGGGAATGGCATAAGCCAATTTTTGACAGATGCAAGGAAAAGGGGATACTTTGCTTTAGCACGCCATTTGATGCTACAGCAGTGGATTTTTTGGAGGAATTAGGGAATCCAATATATAAAATCGCCTCTTTTGAGAATATAGATATTCCATTAATAAAAAAAGTGGCGGCAACTGGTAAGCCGATAATTGCCTCCACTGGGATGGCTTCATTGGCAGAATTGGATGATTTGGTTACTACGGCTAGAGAAAATGGTTGCGAAGACCTTACTTTATTAAAATGTACCAGTAGCTACCCTGCTTCTCCTAAGGGTACCAATATAATGACTATTCCGCATATGAAGCAGCTGTTTAATTGTAATGTGGGATTATCTGACCATACCCTTGGTTTTGGCGCAGCTGTGGCAAGCATTGCCCTGGGTGCAACTGTAATAGAGAAGCATTTTACTTTATCTCGCGCTGATGGCGGTGTGGACAGTGCATTTTCCTTGGAGCCTGAGGAAATGAAGTTGTTGGTAAGAGAATGCAATACAGCTTATGAGGCATTGGGTGAAGTAAGCTATGGTATTACAGAGCAGGAAAAGAAATCAATGCAGTTTAGACGAAGCCTTTATATTGTCGAGGATATGAAGGCTGGGGATGTAATAACAGAAAAAAATATGAGGTGTATAAGGCCAGGTTTAGGGTTGGCACCGAAATATTATAGCCTGTTGCTAGGCAAGAAAATAGTAGTTGATGTAAAACAAGGAACGGCATTGAATTGGGATATGGTTTAAGTCTTAAAGATGTTAAGAATACAACTGGTAAATGCGTTTATGGCAATCTAATTACCTGTATATTTGATATTTAAAATTGTTTTAAGTATTTTTTGAACGCACCTTTTTCTTTTGTTTTTCATAATCATATTATATAATTTTACTCAAAGAACTCCGTGAATTGATCCTGTTATGGCAAAGTGAGCGGTGGTTCTGTGTATGCAAGGTGCACTTAGCAAATCAAGCCATAATGGCGCAGAGTGAGCTTAGTGCACTACTGTAACCATGAAATATCCGTTTGAACTTAGTTATGTGTGTATTGATGGAGGTGTATCGAAATGAGATTTTTTAAGTGTGAATTATGTGGTAATGTCATTACGGTGATAAAGGATGGGGGTGGCCCGCTTACCTGCTGTGGTCAGAGCATGAAGGAGCTCATTCCTGGTACAACCGATGCAGCACAGGAAAAGCATGTGCCGGTTGTTAATGTTGATGGAAATACTGTGACTGTGAAGGTTGGTAGCGTTGAACATCCGATGACTGATGCGCATTTGATTGAATGGATTGCAATTGAAACCAATAAGGGGTGCCAGATGAAGAAGCTTACCGCTCAGGACAAGCCGGAAGCCACGTTCCTTTTAGGTGATGGTGAGTCCTTGACAGCAGCTTATGAGTATTGTAATCTCCACGGTCTTTGGAAGGCATAAGGTTATTTTATATGGCAATCAGGTGATGCAATTTCCTATATTGGGAGTTGCATCTCTTTTTTTGAAATAAAAGTCTGTGGCATAAATAGTCACTTTTAGCTATAATATTACTTAATGTGATTGATAACATAGATTCAGAAGGTACATGGAGAATCAGATGGATAACACTATACAGGAAAAATATAATTTGTGGCAGAAGCAGGCGGTGCAGGACCCGGATTTGATTACAGAGCTTAGTCAAATGAAGGCTGAGGAAAAAGAGGATGCCTTTTATCGGGATTTGGCCTTTGGAACCGGCGGGCTGCGGGGAATTATAGGAGCGGGTACTAACCGCATGAATGTATACACTGTAGCCAAGGCATCTCAGGGACTTGCTGATTATTTAAAGAAAAAATTCACTAGTCCATCAGTGACTGTTGGCTACGACAGCCGGATAAAATCTGAGGAGTTTGCCCGGGTGACAGCCGGAGTATTGGCCGCTAACGGCATTACTGTACATATTTGGTCGCAGCTTACGCCTGTTCCGATGATTTCCTTTGCTACAAGGTATCTTGCTGCATCGGCGGGGGTAATGATTACAGCTAGTCATAATCCGGCGGAATACAACGGATATAAGGTATATGGTCACGATGGCTGTCAGATTACTACGGAAGCTGCAGCGGAAATATTGGCTGAGATAAATAAGCTGGATATATTTTGTGATGTAAAACGGGAAGAATTTGACCATGGTTTGACTGCTGGTAAAATTACTTACATAAATGATGAGGTATATACTGCATTTGTTAATGAGATAAAGGCTCAGTCTGTATTGGGTGATGCAGAAATAAGCAAGGATGTGGCTATATGCTATACCCCATTAAATGGTGCTGGGTTAAAACCGGTTATTCGTGCCTTGACTGAGGGTGGATATACCAATATCACTGTGGTAAAAGAGCAGGCTGAGCCAGATGGAAATTTTCCTACATGCCCGTATCCAAACCCGGAAATCAAAGAAGCTATGGCTTTGGGAATGGATTATGCAAAAAGATGTAATGCTGATTTGCTTTTGGCCACGGACCCGGATTGTGATCGGGTAGGGATTGCTGTGAAAAATCGTCATGGTGAATATGTTTTATTGTCCGGCAATGAAACGGGTATTTTGCTGTTGGATTATATCTGTGCCAGACGAAAGGCCAATGGAGCTATGCCAGAAAATCCAGTAATGATTAAGACAATTGTTACCATGGATTTAGGGGAACGGATTGCTGCACACTATGGGGTTGCCACCAAGAACGTGCTTACAGGCTTTAAATTTATTGGTGAGCAGATAGGAATTATGGAAAAAGCTGGTCAGGCGGAAGATTATATTTTTGGTTTTGAGGAAAGCTATGGGTATCTTACCGGGACCTATGTCCGGGATAAGGATGGCGTAAATGCTTCATTTATGATATGTGAAATGTTTGCCTATTATAAATCCCTTGGAATTAGTCTGTTGGACAAGCTGGATGAGCTGTATAAAAGCTATGGCTACTGTTTGAACACTCTGCATTCCTATAAATTCGATGGAGCAGCCGGTTTCAGAAAAATGCAGGACATTATGGAAAGCCTTCGTCATGGCCTTACCACTGTAGGTGGTAAAAGGGTATTGCAGATGCTTGATTATTCCCAGGGCCTAGATGGTCTTCCCAAGGCTGATGTATTGAAATATCTTTTGGAAGGAAATTCATCCCTGGTGGTGCGACCGTCAGGGACTGAACCAAAGCTTAAGGCATATATAAGTATTTCAGCAGACAGCAGAAAACTTGCCGAGGCTATTGAGCAAAAACTGACAGCGGAGCTAAAGGGCTATTTCGCGTAAATAGAAGGAGTATTAATCATGAATATTATTCTGCTTTCTGGTGGCTCAGGTACCAGATTGTGGCCATTGTCCAACGACATAAGATCAAAGCAGTTTATAAAAATTTTTAAGAATCAGCACAATGAATACGAATCAATGGTGCAGCGGGTGTACCGGCAGATAAAATCTGTTGACAGGGAGGCAGTAGTGACCATTGCTACATCTGCCAATCAGGTGTCAGCCATCCAGAATCAATTGGGTAAAAATGTTGGTGTCTCTGTAGAGCCTTGCCGGCGGGATACCTTTCCAGCCATTGTACTGGCCAGTGCTTATTTGGCAGACATACAGGGGGTGGACCCCAGTGAACCAGTAGTGGTATGTCCGGTGGACCCCTATGTGGATGACAGTTATTTTGAGGCCCTGCAGCTACTGAGCAAACAGGCTGCCAAGGGGGAAGCCAACCTGGTATTGATGGGGATTGAGCCTACATATCCAAGTGAGAAATATGGGTATATTATTCCTACATCATCTGAAAATACCAGTCTGGTAGCTACATTCAAAGAAAAGCCTGATGTGGCGACAGCAAAGCAATATATAGAAAAGGGAGCTTTATGGAACGGCGGAGTATTTGCCTACAAGCTGGGCTACGTATTAAATAAGGCTCATTCGATTATTGATTTTGATGACTACCATGATTTGTTTGCTAAATATTCCAACCTTAAAAAAATAAGCTTTGATTATGCTGTTGTTGAAAATGAGGATAAGATTCAGGTACAGCGCTATAAGGGCAAATGGAAGGATGTAGGAACTTGGAATACCCTTACCGAATCCATGGATGAAACCATTGTCGGCAGGGGCCTTATGAATGAAAAGTGTCAAAATGTCCACATTTTGAATGATACAGCCTTGCCAGTGCTTGCTATGGGACTTAGGGATGTGGTTATTTCAGCCAGTCCGGATGGTATATTGGTAGCTGATAAGGAGGATTCCAGCTTTATAAAGCCCTTTGTACAAAGCATTAAGCAGCAGGTTATGTTTGCTGAAAAGTCCTGGGGTAGCTACCGGGTATTGGATGTGGATGAAAACAGCCTAACCATTAAGGTTGAGCTTAAGGCTGGTAACAACATGAATTACCATAACCACAAGAATCGTGATGAGGTTTGGGTGGTATTATCTGGTGAAGGCCGTACTGTGGTAGATGGGATGGAGCAGAAAATCAGTCCCGGTGATGTGGTGACTATGGAGGCGGGCTGTCGTCATACGGTTTTTGCCGACAGTGAGCTGAAAATGATTGAAGTACAGCTGGGTAGCGAAATCAGTGTAGATGATAAGGAGACATTCGAGCTGGAATGAATAACAAGCCGTTCTTATTACGACCTACCGGCAAGGATTACATCTGGGGGGGTCGGCGATTAAATGATGATTTTGCCAAGAACATAGATATGAGTCCCTTGGCAGAAACCTGGGAATGCTCCACTCACCCTGATGGTCCAAGCTATGCTGTAGGTGGTGAGTTTGACGGAAAAAGCTTAGCGGAAATATTACGTGATAATCCTCAATTTTTGGGACATCACCCTCGCACCAAGGGAGAGCTTCCCATACTGATTAAATTTATTGATGCAAAACGGGATTTGTCGGTTCAGGTGCATCCGGATGATGATTATGCCAATAAATTTGAAAATGGGCAGCTGGGAAAAACTGAAATGTGGTATGTTATGGATGCCAAGGCGGATGCTCAGCTGGTTTATGGGGTCAGTCATGATGTTGAGGCAGGGGCTATACGTCGCAGTATTGCTAATGGAACCTTGGAAAAGTATTTACAGCACGTAGCTATAAAACCAGATGATGTTTTTTATATTGAGGCTGGAACAATACATGCCATTGGTGCAGGCTCCTTGGTGGCTGAAATACAGGAAAATTCCAATCTGACCTATAGGCTGTATGATTATGACCGGGTTGATAAGAACGGCAGCCGACGGCCCCTGCATATTGACAGGGCGCTGGCTGTAGCTAACCTGAAAGCTTCCAAACAGCCTAAGCAGCCTCTACGTTGCCTTAAATATCGTCAGGGGTGTGCCACGGAGCTGTTGTGTCGCTGTAAATATTTTGAGGTAAATCGGCTGCTTATAAATACTGAGCGAGTAAAAGGTTTAGTATCATACCACTCTGACGAGGACTCTTTTCGGGTGCTGCTGTGTACTAATGGTTGTGGCACGATATTTATGAATAATGGAGAATTTATACCGGTATTCCGAGGTGATTGTATTTTCTTTCCGGCGGCTTCAATGTCAGTTAAGCTCCATGGAAAAATGCAGTTTCTGGATATACGGGGATAATTCATATATGGAGAGTATAATATGCAACAGATAAAAAAAGCAGTTATTCCGGCAGCGGGCTTTGGAACAAGATTTTTGCCGGCTACAAAGGCTACACCAAAGGAAATGCTGCCAATAGTTGATAAACCAACAATTCAGTATATTGTAGAGGAAGCCTTGGCAAGCGGAATCGAAGAAATCCTCATTATCAGCGGTCATGCCAAAAGGGCCATTGAGGATCATTTTGATTCTGCGCCGACCCTGGAGGCTATGCTGGCAGAAAAGCATAAGGATGATTTGTTGGCAATGGTAAGAGAAACTGCGGATATTAATATCCATTACATCCGCCAGAAATACATGCGAGGCCTGGGGGATGCCATCCTTTGTGCCCGCTCCTTTATGGGTAATGATTCCTTTGCCGTGCTTTTGGGGGATGATGTGGTATATACAGATGGGAAGCCGGCCCTGAAGCAGCTGGTGGATATTCATGAAGCCTACGGAGGCAGTGTTTTGGGCTGTCAGCTGGTGCCAAATGATCAGGTAAGTGCCTATGGTGTAGTAGCTGGTGAAGAAATTTCTGGGGCCAATCTCTTAAAGGTAACAGATATGGTGGAGAAACCTTCCGTTGATGAAGCCCCAAGCAATATGGCGGTTTTGGGGAGATATATTATTTCCTCGTCAATTTTTGATATATTGGAAAAAACGCCTCCCGGCAAGGGCGGTGAAATTCAGTTGACAGATGCCATAAAGGTATTGGCTAAAAGCGAGCCGGTATGGGCATATAATTTCACAGGCAAGCGCTACGATGTAGGTGATAAATTAGGCTTTCTCAAGGCAACGGTGGAGTTTGCCCTGCGTCGGGAGGATTTGGGTGATGATTTCAGAAGCTATTTGATGAACTTGATGAAGCAAGAGGGGAAACTATGAAAATTTTATTAGCTGGCGGTGCTGGATATATAGGCTCACATACGGCTGTGGCTCTGCTTAAGGCGGGATATCAGGTAGTGGTATTGGACAATTTTGACAACAGTAGTCCTGAGGCGGTAAGACGTGTAGAAGAATTAACCCATAAGCCGGTAGTTCTCTATGAGGCAGATGCAGCTGATAAGGCTGCTGTTTTGAATATTATGAAGCAGGAGCAGCCCGATTGTGTGATTCATTTTGCTGGCCTAAAGGCGGTGGGCGAATCGGTAAAACAGCCCCTTCGGTATTATCGGAACAATATTGATACGACCTTGACGCTACTGGAATGTATGGAGCTGACAGGCTGCAGGAAAATAGTGTTTTCCTCATCCGCCACCGTTTATGGTGAAGAGAATCCAGCACCCTGTAACGAAGAAATGCCTAAGGGAAGCTGTACAAATCCTTATGGTTGGACAAAGTCAATGATGGAGCAGATTTTGCAGGATGCGGCAGTTGCTGATAAAAATTTAGGTGTAGTACTGCTCCGGTATTTCAATCCGATTGGCGCTCATGAATCAGGCCGCATTGGGGAAAATCCTCGGGGTATTCCCAACAACCTTATGCCCTATGTGACGCAGGTGGCTGTAGGGAAACGGGAAAGGCTCACTGTTTTTGGTGGGGATTATGATACACCAGATGGAACCTGTTTACGGGATTATATTCATGTGATGGATTTGGCAGAGGGCCATGTTGCAGCGGTAGAATATGGTGCAGGCCATAATGGGGTTGAAATTTTTAATCTTGGTACTGGCCAGCCATACAGCGTACTGGATATTGTAAATACCTTTCAGCAGGTAAATAATATTAGTGTGGCTTATGAGATAGGTCCACGGCGGGCTGGTGATTTGCCGGTGGTGTATGCTGATGCAACTAAAGCCAAGACTGTACTTGGCTGGCAGGCAAAACGGTCCTTGGCCGATATGTGTCGGGATAGCTGGAACTGGCAAAAAAATAATCCAGAGGGGTATTGAACTCATTGATGGTTGACGTAAGAGACAGTATAAAATAAATGGTAGGAGAAATTAAATTGAGTAATTTAGAGGTAGGAATAGTTGGCTTGCCAAACGTAGGCAAGAGCACGTTGTTTAATGCCATAACCAAGGCTGGAGCAGAAGCAGCTAATTATCCATTCTGCACAATAGAACCAAATGTAGGCATTGTTGAAGTGCCGGATGAGAGACTACAGGTGCTGCATAAAATGTATGCTTCAAAGAAAACCACCCCGGCAGCCTTTCGTTTCGTCGATATAGCTGGCCTTGTAAAAGGGGCTTCCAAGGGTGAAGGTCTTGGAAACAAGTTTTTGGAGCACATTCGCCAGGTGGATGCAGTTGCCCAGGTGGTGCGGTGCTTTGATGATGGTGATATTACTCATGTGGAGGGCTCTATTGATCCAATTCGGGATATTGAGATAATCAATACGGAATTGTGTCTGGCTGATTTGGAGGTACTGGAGCGCCGACTGCAAAAGGTAGTTAAGCTGGCTAAGTCTGGGGCCAAGGAAGCCAAGGCAGAGCAGGAGGTGCTGGAAAAAATAAAGGCTGCTCTTGATGAGGGCCGTACCGTCCGAAGTGTGGCATTAAGTGATGACGAAAAAGACCTGATTAGGGAAATGAATTTTCTTACATTGAAGCCAACCCTGTTTGTGGCTAATGTCAGTGAGGATGAAGTGACTACTGCTGATACGGAAAATGCCCATGTTCAACGGGTAAAGGAATTTGCCAAGACTGATGGGGCTGAGGTAGTAACCATATCAGCCAAGGTAGAATCGGAAATCGCCGAGCTGGATGCTGATGAAGCCAAGGAGTTTTTGCGGGATATGGGTCTTGAGGAATCTGGTCTGGAGAAGCTGATAAAGGCTGCCTTTGACCTTTTGGGATTAATGACCTTCCTTACTGCTGGACCTGATGAATGTCGGGCTTGGACTATTGTTAAGGGCACTACGGCTCCAAAAGCTGCCGGTAAAATTCATTCAGATATTGAACGTGGCTTTATTCGGGCTGAGATTGTGAACTATGATGATTTGGTGGCTGCTGGTTCAACAGCTGCTGCCAGGGAAAAGGGTCAGGTTCGCTTGGAGGGGAAGGATTACATCATGCAGGATGGAGATGTAACCTACTTCCGGTTTAATGTGTAAAACGAGACCTATTGGTAAAATTACCCCACGGTCATATAAATATGACATCTCTCCTGGTGGAGTCAGGTAAAATGGGTTGCTTTATCAGCCTTGCCTCCCTTGGGGGAGGGGTAACGTAAAATGGATAAAATTATTAGGAGTGCGAAATGAAAGGAATAATATTAGCTGGAGGTTCGGGGACGCGACTTTATCCTCTTACCATGGTAACCTCAAAGCAGCTGTTGCCTGTTTATGATAAGCCGATGATTTATTACCCAATGTCGGTGCTTATGCGGGCTGGCATAAGAGATATTCTCATAATATCTACCCCACAGGATACTCCTAGATTTGAAGAGCTTTTAGGCGATGGTAGTCATTTTGGAGTAAATCTGTCCTATGCTGTACAGCCAAGTCCCGACGGATTGGCTCAGGCCTTTATTGTTGGTGAAGAATTTATTGGCAGCGATACAGTAGCCATGGTGCTGGGGGATAATATTTTCGCCGGCCATGGCTTGACCAAGCGACTTCTGGCAGCTGTAAAAAATGCGGAGAGTGGCTGTGGAGCCACGGTTTTTGGCTATTATGTAGACGACCCTGAGCGGTTTGGTATTGTGGAATTTGATAACAAAGGCAAGGCAATATCCATCGAGGAAAAGCCGGCAAAGCCAAAGAGCAACTACTGTGTTACCGGCCTGTATTTTTATGACAATCGGGTGGTGGAATACGCCAAATCATTAAAGCCCAGTGACAGAGGTGAGTTGGAAATCACTGATTTGAACCGGATTTATCTGTCAAGGGGAGAGCTCAACGTTGAGCTGCTGGGACAGGGCTTTACCTGGTTGGATACCGGAACTCATGAATCACTGGTGGATGCTACGAATTTTGTAAAAACAGTAGAAACTCATCAACACAGAAAAATAGCCTGCCTGGAGGAAATAGCCTACCTTAATGGCTGGATTTCCCGTGAAGATGTCTTAAAGGTTTATGAGGTATTGAAGAAAAATCAGTACGGTCAATATTTAAAGGACGTTCTTGATGGTAAGTATATGGAATGATACGAAGTGACAAAGGGGTAGATAAAGTATGACGATAATCGTCACCGGTGGGGCTGGGTTTATTGGCAGTAATTTTGTGTTTTATATGCTTAACACTCACCCTGATTATAGAATTATTTGCTTGGATAAGCTTACTTATGCCGGCAATCTGACTACGTTGAACCCGGTTATGGATAATCCGTCCTTTAGGTTTGTCAAGGCAGATATTTGTGATAGGACGGCTGTTTATAAATTATTTGAAGAAGAGCAGCCTGATATGGTGATTAATTTTGCCGCCGAAAGTCATGTTGACCGCTCAATTGAAAATCCATCGATTTTTTTGGAAACAAATATAATTGGCACCTCTGTGCTGATGGATGCCTGTCGAAAATACGGGATAAAGCGGTATCATCAGGTTTCTACCGACGAGGTTTATGGTGATTTGCCGCTTGATAGGCCGGATTTGTTTTTTACGGAGGAAACGCCACTTCATACCAGTTCGCCGTATAGTAGCTCCAAGGCCGGGGCTGACTTGTTGGTTATGGCCTATCATCGTACCTATGGTTTGCCGGCGACCATTAGTCGATGCAGCAATAATTATGGACCATATCATTTCCCGGAAAAGCTTATTCCATTGATGATAACTAATGCCCTGGCGGATAAGCCACTTCCTGTATACGGGGAGGGAGTAAATGTTCGTGACTGGCTTTATGTAGAGGATCATTGCCGGGCTATTGATTTGGTGATTCACAAGGGTACTGTGGGTGAGGTATACAATATTGGCGGACACAACGAAATGAAAAACATTGATATTGTACGACTTATATGTAAAGCGTTAGGGAAGCCGGAAAGTCTTATTACTCATGTAACCGATCGCAAGGGCCATGATATGCGGTACGCCATAGACCCTACCAAGATTCATCGGGAGCTTGGCTGGCTGCCGGAAACCAAATTCGCCGATGGAATAAAAAAGACTATTAAATGGTATTTAGATAACGAAGCCTGGTGGAAGCCGTTGTTGATGCGGAATGCGTAATGCAAATGCGGAATTTTCGCCTATTGTATTCTCCTTCTAGAAAGCGAGAGACCTTACCTCTCTTGGGGGAGGTGCTTGCGAAGCAATCGGAAGGGGGTCTTTGGTAACAGAACTTAATGAAAGCGAGCCAACAAGTGAATCTTGAATTTAGTGCATGTCAAGAGAACATGGCTGGGCAATGCAGTCATGTTTTGAGGATGTGTAATAGGGTATAACGCACCGGATGCTTGTAGACGGTGGATGAGGTGTAAATAAATGAAGGTTTTGGTTACTGGTGTGGCTGGGCAGCTGGGCCATGATGTGGTTAATGAGCTGAGTAAACGTGGACATGTGGCAATAGGCTCGGACATTGCCAGGGAATACAGTGGAATAAAGGATAACAGTGCAGTTTGCTCCGCTGAATATTATTCATTGGATATAACTGACAGAACAGCTGTAGCTGAGACCATTGAATTGGTAAGGCCGGAGGCTGTGGTGCATTGTGCTGCCTGGACAGCGGTTGATGCTGCCGAGGATGAGGATAAGCGGGACAAGGTGTGGGCGGTAAATGTCACTGGCACGGAAAATATTGCTATGTCCTGCAAAAATGTGGACTGTAAAATGCTTTACCTCAGTACAGATTATGTGTTTAACGGTGAGGGGACTGAACCATGGAAGCCTGAATGTAAGGATTATGAACCGTTAAATGTATATGGCAGAACCAAGCTGGAGGGTGAGCTGGCAGTAAGTCGTATTTTGACAAAATATTTTATTTTGCGTATTGCCTGGGTATTTGGCAAGAATGGAAAAAATTTCATTAAGACAATGCTGCAGGTGGCCCAAAATCACGATACGGTCCGGGTAGTAAATGATCAAATCGGAACGCCGACCTACACCTTTGATTTGGCTAGATTGATAGTTGATATGGTGGAAAGTGACAGGTATGGCTATTATCATGCCACCAACGAGGGTGGGTATATAAGCTGGTACGATTTTACCAAGGAAATATACCGTCAGGCTGGTCTTGACACCAGGGTTGTGCCGGTGACCACAGCAGAATATGGCTTAAGCAAAGCAAAGCGTCCCTTCAACAGCCGCTTGGATAAAAGCAAGCTGGTGGAGGCTGGGTTTAAGCCATTGCCGACCTGGCAGGATGCAGTAAAAAGATATTTGGGAGAGCTAAAATGGGAAAATTGAATATAACCAAATGCCCTATTGAGGGGTTGTATGTTATAGAACCAATGGTATATGGAGATACCAGAGGGTATTTTACTGAAACCTATAATAAAAGTGATATGGAGAAAGCTGGCCTCCACATGACATTTGTTCAGGATAACGAAAGTATGAGCACTAAGGGTGTCCTGCGAGGGCTCCATTTTCAAAAGCAGCATCCTCAGGGCAAGCTGGTACGGGTCATGGAGGGGCGGGTTTTTGATGTGGTGGTGGACCTTCGACGAAATAGTAAGACCTTTGGACAGTGGCACGGAGTAGAGCTCACTGAAGAAAATCATCGTCAGTTCTATATATCACCCGGCTTTGCTCACGGCTTTCTGGTTTTATCTGACCGGGCTAAATTTGCCTATAAATGTACCGAGTTTTATCACCCCGAGGAGGAAGGGGGCGTAGCCTGGAACGATCCGGATATCAGTATCACTTGGCCGGAGCTGACCGGTGAATACAATGGTACAGCTGATGGTGCAGGATACAAATTATCTGATGGCACACCTATAAAGCTAAGTGACAAGGATACCAAATGGCCTGGAATAAAAAATTCCTTTGTTTTTGAGGAATTATAAAAAGGATTTTACTGCTTTATGACGAAATTTAACTAAAGGCAACAATATATTAACCAAAAACATGAGCTATTAAATCCAAAGGAGTGAACCTATCGTGAACAATCTTAGCCTTACGCAAAAGCTAATTGCTGGGTTTGGGGTGCTGCTGATTATTATTGTTGGCTTTGGGATATACAGCCATAATGCAGCCAACAAGCAGAACCTGGCCACTAAAAACGTGGAGGATTGGATGGAGACTGCCATATTGGTTTCGGAGCTGTCAAACCATATGGATAATGTGAATAACCTTATACACATCAGTGCCAGTGCTGCTGGTGATGCTAAACAGCTGGCGGCCATACAGTCGGAGATTGAGTCCTCCAAGGATAAGGTAAAAAATGGCTTTGATGAGTATGAGACTTCCGTTAATGAGGCAGAATACGACACAGAGGCAGAAAGGCAAAGTGATTTGGACACGGTACGAAACGAGGTAAAGTTATGGACAGCGTATCTGACCGTAGCGGAGCCTTTGCAGGCCCAAATTGCCGCAGGAGGTGGAGAGGCAGCCTTAAGTGCGGTGGAAGGCAGATTGAACAGTGCTTACGATGCTGTACAGGCGGCAATGGAGGAAGACAGGAAAATCTGCGAAAATGGAACGGCTGAGGCAATTGCTGAGTCCGATGATGCCTATTCATCCGTGGCTATGATGTCCACTGTAATAACCGTGGTTGCGGCGATTTTTTGCATAGGTACCATGATATTGCTTAACCGGAACATCAAATCATCAGTTAATGAGCTTATAAGAGTATCTACCCTTGTGTCTGATGGAGATCTTCGGAGTCGGGCAACCATTACTGGCCGGGATGAATTTGCGGCCATAAGCGAAAAATTCAACCACATGATTGAAAGTGTACGAAAAATGTGTGAGGATATCCAGGGAACTGCTGTAAGAGTGGCATCAGCCTCGGAGGAGCTCACTGCCAGTGCTCACCAGTCCTCGGAAGCAACCCAGGCAGTTGCCCAATCGGTAACAGAGGTGGCAGCAGCGGCTGCTATGCAGACCCAGGAGCTGGGGGAGGCC